>WRJE01000043.1 GCA_009782385.1 Oscillospiraceae bacterium
ATTAAACACTATGAAAAAGAGCAAGTACGGCATCCCCGTGGACAAGCTGCCAATCTTTGAGGAAATAATCCAAAGATATGACGGGAACGAATTAGAAGCGAAGTTTCTGAAAGCAATGGAGGAAAACCTTACAAATGAACAGCGGTTCAGGATTTTTGAGCAGAACGGAAGCTGTCAAGGGAAAAAGTACGACAAAGAGCGCATGGCATTTGCCGCCGAACACGCGGATAAACCCCTTGCCGAAAGGCTGAAAATATTTACGGAAAAACATGGAAGAAAAGCCGTTTTGAATGACGATGGCACAATTAAGGTAACATTTGCCTGTTCCCACGGTTACTATAAACACGCGCCTAAAGGGAAGTTCCATGTTCCGGAATCGGTTGAAACATACTTTGAGAGATGCGCGGGCGGTCTTATGTATGAATTTCAAAAAGCATTGGGAGTAAAACTGAAAATTAAGTCGGTAGATGTATCGCCCCTCGGTGAGAATATAGTTAACCCGGTTGTGTTTACGTTTGAAAAGGAGGATTAACCATGCTAGAATTACCCGAAACCTATGTACTCGCCAAACAAGTCAAAGAGGCTCTGGTTGGCAAAACTATTAGGACAGTCACAGCGAATGCCAATCCCCACACTTATGCGTGGTTCACCGGCGACCCGGCTGAGTATAACGGCAAACTCACCGGAAAGAAAATCACCGATTCTGCGGCATACGGAGGACGAACGGAGATATGGGCGGAAGATATGCGTATATCATTTAATGACGGTGTGCGTACCCGTTACATCGCCGAAAATGAGAAAAGACCGGACAAACACCAGTTATTAGTCGAGTTTGACGATGGCTCGGCTGTGTCGTGTTCGGTTCAGATGTACGGCGGGATACTCGCTTTCAAAGCCGGAGAGTTGGACGGGGATTTTTACTACAGTGCCGCAATAGAAAAACCATCGCCGTTTATCGATACGTTTGACGAGAGTTACTTTGACGCTCTGCGTAAAGGCGTAAAGCAAAATCTAAGCGTTAAGGCATTTCTGGCGACAGAGCAGCGGATACCGGGTTTCGGCAACGGCGTACTGCATGACACCCTCTGGAACGCGCGTATACACCCCAAAAGGAAACTGGAAACAATCAGCGATAAAGAGATGAGCGCATTGTTCCGCAGTATCAAAACTACACTCGCGGAAATGCGGGACAGCGGCGGCAGGGACACCGAAAAGGATTTATTTAACCGCAGCGGCGGCTATAAAACCGTTTTATCAAGCAAAACTTATATACATCCGTGTCTTTCCTGCGGAGGAGAGCTGAAAAGGGAGGCATATCTGGGCGGGAACATCTATTTTTGCAAATCATGCCAGCCGTTGTGATTGAAAAACTGCCCGAGTGGCTTTCAAGAACAATCCTGCTGTTGGGTGAGGAAAACGTAAGGCGGCTCAACGCCGCCAAAGTCGCCGTGTTCGGCGTTGGCGGCGTTGGCGGCTATTGCGCCGAGGCTTTGGCGCGTTCCGGTATAGGCGCGATTGATTTGTTCGATAAAGACACGGTTTGCGAGTCGAACATCAACCGTCAGATAATTGCCACGACAAAGACTATCGGTATGTATAAAGTTGATGTCATGCGCGAGCGTATTCTCGATATTAACCCCGGCGCGGAGGTCGGCGCGTACAGGCTTTTCTATTTGCCCGAGACGGCTGACGGCGTTGATTTGTCGGTCTATGACTACATCATAGACGCGATCGACACGATGACGGCTAAACTTGAACTGGTTTGCAGGGCAAATGCTCTGAGGATACCGATAATCAGCAGCATGGGGGCGGCGAACAAACTTGATGCGTCGATGTTTGAGGTAGCGGATATTTATAAGACCGAGGTGTGTCCGATGGCTCGCATAATGCGGAAAGAACTGAGAAAACGAAACATCGGCGCGTTAAAAGTTGTCTACTCAAAAGAAGAACCGGCGGTAAAGTTACAAACTCCCGCCAGTAACGCATTTGTGCCGCCGGTCGCGGGGCTGATTATGGCGGGTGAAGTTGTAAAGGGGTTGGTTGCGGAAAGGTGAATCTTAATAAAAGGATAACTTAAAATTATTGACGATATGTTTGATATGTGCTATATTTTATATATAATATAAAATGATGGGGTGGATGAGATGAGTTTAACTAATTTTGCATATTGTGTTGATTTTGAAAGTAAAATTAATAATCTTTCTGCTTTAAGTCCGGAAAAATGGAGTTTTGGCTCAAACTCAGATAATACTATCCTAAAGAACTACATATTTCATACATTTCTCAAACTCGAGGAAGAGGATAAAATCTATATTGAGGAGAACTGCGCTTTATTTAATACTGGTCTTTATACCACTTATTATGAAGCAATTTTCGGATATTTTGTACCCAACAAAAATCCAAACAGACAATCTTGGTTTCTCGATGGTTTTTATACGTCTTATCAGTTAGGTATGATGGGGATAGCTAATTATCCACCGAGAGCAAATTATTTTTATGCTCCTGAGTTGCTCGTTTTTGATGCGAACTGTGAGATTACTCCTCAGTATCCTCATATTTTTGGTAAACCCGAAAATTTTCTCAGAATACCTGAAAGTATTCGCAATAGCCCTAATAAGACAATATTATTTGATGGTGCTATTAAAAGGGCAAAACATATGATTGATGCCAGTTATAAAACTGCTGTTCCGCAGTATTATAAAGGTAAGATACAGCTGTTAATACCTATTTGTTTAATAAGCGAAAACAAACCTGATCTTGCTTTAGTAGTAAGTAAAAACGATGCCGGGAATCAGTATCTCGGACATTCGTGTTTAGACTTAGATATGGCATATAATAATGCCAGACTTATTTCTCGTCCGGAAAGTATTTGGCTATATCCATAAAAAAACAGTTGACATTTTTATTAGAATGGCATATAATATCGCTATGGTGTTAGCCATACACTGTTTATGTTATATTGATTGCTTATTTTATTACTATTAAACATTATTATTTATTTGGAAGTAGGGCGTTTTTTCGCCCTATTTCCTATGTCCGTTTTCTTTATGGGACGCACGAAAAATAGGAGGAATAATATGCCATACATCGACACGGTCGCTCTTGACGAACAAAACAGCGCGTTGGTCATCATTGACCAGACGCAGCTTCCGAACGAGGAAATAAAACTTACTCTCACTGAACAAAATGACATATGGAAAGCGATTCAAACCCTGCAAGTGCGTGGCGCGCCCGCTATTGGAATAGCGGCATCAATAGGGCTTTATCTTGCGGCGAAAGAGACAAATGCTGAGAATTACAGCACATTCATTGATGAGGTGAAAGCCGCGAAAGAGTATCTCGCGTCATCGCGACCTACCGCAGTTAACCTATTTTGGGCTCTTGACCGTATGGAGAAAGTCGCTCTTAATCATCGGGATAAATCGGTCACCGAAATAAAAGACTTAATGCGCGATGAAGCCGTGAAAATTAAAAACGAGGATGAGTTGGTTTGCAGGTCTATCGGCGAACACGGCTTGAGCCTTATAAAAGACGGTTGGGGTATTCTGACCCATTGCAATGCCGGGCGGCTCGCCGCGTCAAAGTACGGTACGGCACTCGCCCCGGTTTATATCGGGCATGAGAGAGGTTATAAGTTGAAAGTTTTCGTCGATGAAACGCGCCCGCTTTTACAGGGTGCGCGTTTGACGGCGTATGAACTCATGTCTGCGGGTATTGATACAACGCTGATTTGCGACAATATGGCATCGCAGGTTATGAAAAACGGATGGGTACAGGTGGTGTTCACGGGCGCGGATCGCGTTGCCGCCAACGGCGATGCTTGCAATAAAATCGGTACGTCTGGCGTTGCGGTTTTGGCAAAACACTATGGGATACCTTTTTATATCTGCGCTCCGACATCAACGGTTGATATGCGCTCAGCAACCGGCGCGGATATACCAATCGAGGAACGCGATGCCGCAGAAGTGACTGAAATGTGGTATAAAGAACGCATGGCACCGGAGGGCGTTAAGGTTTACAACCCGGCTTTTGACTGCACCGGGAATGAACTGATTACGGCTATTATAACCGAACATGGGATTGTAAAGCCGCCGTTTAATGAGGGATTGCTCAAAATGATTGACAACGGGCGGTGACGGTGTTACAATAGCTTCAAATTCCCGAAAGGACAGTGCCGAATGAGCGACAGTGAACTGCGGTTTGCAGTTTTAATAGATGCCGACAACGCTCCTCAGCGAGCGTTGGGCGGCGTTATGCAGGAAATCGCCGTTTACGGAACGCCGACGGTAAAGCGTATTTACGGCGATTTTACAACGACAAATTTATCGGGCTGGAAAAAAATTCTGCTGCAAAACGCCATAACTCCCATACAGCAGTACGGCTATACCACCGGAAAGAACTCGACCGACTCCGCTATGATTATCGATGCTATGGATTTGCTTTACTCCGGGCGATTAGACGGGTTTTGCTTGGTATCGAGCGATTCGGATTTTACGAGGCTTGCCACACGCCTTCGTGAGGCCGGAATGAAAGTTATCGGCATGGGGGAGCGCAAGACACCCGAGCCGTTTATAGTAGCCTGTGACAAATTTATATACATCGAAAATCTTTCAAAGGGTACGGCGGTCAAACATAAAAAACAGCCTGCCGCTTTGGAGCAGGAAGCACCTCCGAAAGCGCGGGAGAAGTCTCCTATACCGGAATCTGTTATCGAATTGATTTCGGCAACTATTGAAGACATAGCCGATGATGAGGGATGGGCGTATCTTGGAGAGATTGGCAATCTGCTTGTCCGCAAGAAGCCGGATTTCGACTCACGCAACTATGGATTCAAAAAACTGACACAGTTGGCTGAAAATCTGGGCTGTTTGGAAGTGGATTACCGACAGAACGCGCAAAGAAACGGCAAACTCATCTTTGTGAGGCTCAAACGATGAAAGTCATTATCCTTTACGATAATACATTTGAGTTCACTCCGGCAATGCTAATGCGAATTGAGGAAATGGGCGTTGAAGTAGAGTATACACACGCTTCAACGCTTAAAAGCGCGGAAGACGCGGATATTATTTTCGGATGTCCGCCTGTAGAGACGCTGAAAACCGCGTTAAGTCTTAAATGGCATCATCTCCCGAACGCTGCTATACAACCGTATGTAAGCCCCGCTCTGTACGCCGACCCCGGCATTGTTCTGACAAATTCCAGCGGCGTTTATGGCGAGGCTATCGGAGAGCATATCATAGCTATGGTGTTCGCGCTGGCGCGGTGTTTTCCTCTGTACAGCAAACAACAGAGGGAGCATATATGGGAGCGCGATGATTACGGCACGCGATGGATCAGCGGCTCGACCGTCTCAATATTCGGCATCGGAGATCTCGGGAAAAACGCGGCAAAGCGATTGAAAGCCCTAGGCGCACGTACTATCGGCGTAAAACGCACACTTTTTGACAAGCCGCCTTATATTGATGAAATTTACGATTTGCGCTCGACAGATACCGTACTGCGGCAGTCAGACTTCGTAATATGCTGTCTGCCTTTGACGGACGCAACACGCGGACTTTTCAGAGAGAGAGAGTTTGCCGCAATGAATCCGCAGGCGTATTTTATAAATGTCGGACGCGGGGCAATAGCCGATACAGACGCGCTGACAGAGGCTATACGCGGCGGAACAATCGCCGGCGCGGCACTGGATGTCACCGACCCTGAGCCTCTGCCGCCGGAACACCCGCTCTGGGATTTGTATAATGTCATTATAACGCCCCATTCCTCATGCGTCTGCCACGATGTTCAAGAGCGAAAACTTGAGTTGTTCTTAGAACAGCTAAACCGTTACCTATCAGGCAGATTACTGAAAAATGTTGTTAATTTCAGGGAAGGGTATTGACAAAAGCTAATTGTTAATTAAAAAATTATAATTGTTAATTGTTACCTGTTAATTGTTAATTGATAGATGCCCTCGTAGCTCAGGGGATAGAGCATTCGCCTCCTAAGCGAAGGGTCGCACGTTCGATTCGTGCCGGGGGTGCCAAGAACAAATTCTGTAGTCGCAATGACTACAGGATTTTGTGAGCCGTGCTATAATAGCGCGTAAGTAATGGAGGAGTGATAGCAAATGATAAAATCTGCCGCATACTACAGTAACAACGGGTTTACCCAATCAGGCGAGCGACCCGAAACAGCGCGTTATCGCACGATAGCGTATAAAATCCTCAAGGCGCACAGCTCCGGCGAGGATTTTCATGTAAAATTCGATGCTCTCGCATCGCACGATATTACTTATGTGGGCATTGTCCAGACCGCGCGGGCGAGCGGGCTAACGCGCTTTCCCGTGCAGTATGTATTAACAAACTGCCACAACTCGCTGTGCGCTGTGGGCGGGACGATAAACGCCGACGACCACGCATTCGGGCTGTCGGCGGCTAAACGCTACGGCGGCGAGTTTGTTCCGGCACACATGGCGGTCATCCACCAGTATATGCGCGAACGTTACGCCGCCTCGGGTAAAATGATACTCGCCTCAGACAGTCACACGCGCTACGGCGCGTTCGGCACATTGTCGGTGGGGGAGGGCGGCCCCGAGATTGTCAAGCAACTGCTCGGACGCACATATGACCTCACGCCGCCGCCTATCTGGGCGGTGCATATCACCGGTGAGAGACAGCCGGGCGTGGGCGCGCAGGACATCGCGCTCAAGCTGATAGGCGAAGTATTCCCGAATGGATTGGTAAAAAACTGCGTTTTGGAATTCATAGGAAGCGGTATTAAAAACCTTGATATGGACACCCGCAACGGTATTGATGTTATGACAACCGAAACGACCTGCTTGTCGTCTGTCTGGCAGACAGATGAAACTGTCCGCGAGTGGCTTGCCATACACGGGCGCGAAAATGATTACAAAGAACTATCGCCCGAAGACGGCGCGTACTATGACGGCGTTATAGAACTCGACCTCTCAAAAATAGAGCCGATGATTGCTCTGCCGTTCCACCCCAGTAACGTGTATACAATCAAAGAATTTAACAGAAACGCGGGAGATATATTGTCAAAAATCTCACCGGAACTTGTCAATATTGTTGACAACGGTCGAATTATAGTACAACAGGGCATAATCGGCGGATGTGCGGGGGGACTGTTCGGAAGCATTCACAACGCCGCCGAAATACTAAAAAACGGCAATGTCGGCAACGGTATCTTCGAGCTGTCGGTGTATCCGTCATCACAGCCGATGGCACTAGCTCTCACACGGGACGGCACTATCGGAAGTCTTATGGAAAACGGTGTAACGGTACGTACAGCGTTCTGCGGGCCGTGCTTCGGCGCGGGAGATGTCCCGGTCAATAAAGGATTTTCTATCCGTCATGTCACGCGGAACTTTCCGAACCGTGAGGGCAGCAAACCCGCGAACGGGCAGGAGGCGTATGTCGCGCTGATGGATGCACGCTCTATCGCCGCAACGGCACGCAACGGCGGACGGTTGACCGCCGCAACGGAGTTGCCGGACATCAGGGAAGTAAAACCGGAATATAAATATGACCCCGCGCCATATACCACGCGCGTATTTTTCGGGGCGGGCAAACCGGACGCTTCCGAGGAACTGCGCTTTGGTCCGGGCATTGCGGACTGGCCTGAGCAGATACCTCTGCCCGATGATATTGAATTAACCATCGCCGCCGTACTGCTCGATGAAGTAACCACGACCGATGAGCTTATACCTTCCGGCGAAACATCGTCATACCGCTCAAACCCGCACCATTTGGCGGAGTTTACGCTGTCGCGCCGTGAACCGGAATATGTCGGCAGGGCAAAAACCATAAGAGAAACAGAGTTCAAACGGCGCGAAATTGGCGGGAACATCGGACTTGGAAGCGTTATAGTCGCCCGCAAGCCGGGCGACGGTTCGGCGCGTGAACAGGCGGCTTCGTGTCAGCGCGTTTTAGGCGGTCTGGCGAACATCGCCGCCGAGTACGCCACGCGCAGATATAGAAGCAACCTGATAAATTGGGGGATTATACCGTTTATATGCAATGATTTTGATAATATACAGTGGAAATCCGGAGATAAAATAAAAATCGCCGGAATCCGCAAATTAATCGCGGACGGCGGCACGGAAATTACGGCAACTCTAAACGGTGAGCCGATTGCGTTAAAAACACCCGATTTGAGCCAAACTGAGCGCGAAACACTGTTGGCTGGGTGCTTAATCAACTACTATAAAAATGAAAAGTAAAAATACTTTACAGGCGAAAAATTACCTCCGCGTGTTTTGGGTGATGTTCAAAATCGGGATGTTCACATTCGGCGGTGGACTTGCAATGCTGCCGCAGATGTCGGCGGAACTTACCGAGAAAAACAAATTGATGAAACAAGAGGAGCTGACAGATGCTTTCGCCGTGGCGCAATCCCTGCCGGGCGTTGTCGCGGTCAACGCCTCGATGCTTGCCGGATACAAGCTGGGCGGTCTTCCGTGCGCTATAGTGGCGGCAATGGGTTCGGCATTACCATCGTTTCTGATACTCATATTCGTGACGATTGGCTATCAAGCGTTCATAATCAATCCTAATATCGCGGGCGCGATGGTTGGCATACGCGCGGCTGTCGCGGGAACGCTTGCGGCAACGGTTTTCAAACTAGGGCGAACGTCCCTAAAAGGGGTATGGGGTTGGAGTTTGTGCGCGGCGGCTCTGATATGCGCGTTCCTGTCCGTCAACGCGGTGTACATTATCATCGGCGGTTTAGCCGCCGGGATTGTTAATTATTTTATTGAAAAAAATAACGCAGGACGCGGCGACCCCGGTGAATTGTAAAATGAACATTTATTTTGAACTGTTCTTTATCTTCACACAGATAGGATTTTTGACATTCGGCGGAGGCATGGCAATGCTGCCCGTTATGCAGCAAATACTAATACAGCGCGGATTAATGACCGTTCAGGAAACCATTGATATGGTTGCGATTTCTCAGATGACACCCGGCCCGTTTGCTGTAAATGCCGCAACCTTTACAGGCGTGAAAATAGCGGGAATCTGGGGCGCGGCGGCGGCGACACTTGGTGTTATGATGCCGTCACTGGTAATAACCTCGGTCGTGGCGTACTATTTCTTTAGATTCAAAGAGTCGGAAATCGTCAAGTCTGCAATGCGCGGCATACGCCCTGTGATACCCGCGCTGATTTTCGCCGCGATGTGGGGCATGGGCGAGGCATCGCTTAAAGATGCGCTTACAATCGCAATAGCGGCGGTCTCGTGCGTGCTTGTCGTTAAGAAGATAAATCCCGTGTGGGTGATTCTCGGCGCGGGGTTGCTTGGGGTTGTTGTGTTTAGGTAGACAAACAATGGGCGGGTTTTTACAAACCCGCCCATTGTAATTTTCATATCAATTACAACTCTCCGGCCGCCTCAGTATCAAGAACCACCGTGACATCGGGGTGAAGCTGCAACAGCGAAGCCGGAATCTGCGGCGTTATCATGCCGGAAAACATCTGTTTAACAACAGGTGTTTTTGCTTTGCCCGTAATCAGCATGACAATACGCCTTGCTTTCATAATCGAACCCAGTCCCATCGTCAGAGCCTTGCGCGGCACATCATCGCGGCTGTCAAAAAATCTCGCGTTTGCCTCTATGGTATCCTCCGTCAGCTCTATAACGTGCGTTTTAACGTGAAGCTCATCACAAGGTTCGTTAAACGCAATATGCCCGTTGTTGCCTATACCTAAAAGCTGTAAATCAACACCGCCGTGCAATGTCAGTTTATGCTCATACTCATCGCAGGCTTTCTGCGCGTCCGCCGCGCCGCCGTTGGGCAGGAATACATTCTCGCGTTTTACGTTTATGTGGCTAAACAGATTATCCCACATGAAATAATCATAGCTCTGCTTGTGGGATTTGCTCATGGGATAATATTCGTCAAGATTAAATGTCGTAACCGCCGAAAAATCTACCATACCGTCTTTATACATATCCACAAGGTATCGATACATACCCACAGGCGTACCGCCCGTGGCAAAGCCCAATACGCTGTCCGGCTTGCTCCAAATCTGCTGGGCAAACATAAACGCGCCAAGCCTGCTTACCTCATTGTAATCTTTGCATATTATACGTTTCATATATTTACCTCCAAATTATTAACGGACGATTAATATTGCAATCCGAACAGAACCATCTTATCGGCAGGTTCTCCGCAGCATACGCAAGTTTCAGATATTTTAGTCTGTTCAAATGGTATGCAGCGGGAACGTAAAGTAGTCTTGTCGTTTATTTTTTGCTCGCAGTCTTCACTGCCGCACCACATTGCGCGAGCGAAACCGATTTGATTGTCCAGTTTCTCTTTCATTTCATCAATGCTGAACGCATCGTATGTGCGCTCCGAGAGGTTTAATCTAGCGCGTTCCAATAATCCGTCATGCACCGCGTCAAGCAGCGATTCAACCTCGCGTTCAAGGTTATCCAACGATACACGCTGTTTTTCGCCAGTGTCACGCCGTACAACGACACACATATTTTCAGCAATATCTCGCGGTCCTACCTCGAGCCTTAACGGTACGCCCTTCATCTCGTATTCGGCAAACTTCCAACCGGGCGTTTGGTCGGATATATCCATTCCGGCGCGGATGCCCGCCGTCAGCAAGCGCGTTTTAACATTCTGCGCGGTGTCCATCACGCCTTCCTTGTGCGCCGATATGGGGATAATTACGAGTTGTGTCGGCGCGATACGCGGCGGCAGAATCAGACCCGAGTCATCGCCGTGCGCCATGATGATACCGCCGATAAGGCGCGTGGAAACACCCCACGATGTCTGGAACGGGAATTTTATTTTATTATCTTTATCAGTGAAGGTTATATCGAAAGCCTTTGCGAAGGTATCGCCGAAATAGTGCGTTGTTCCGGCTTGAAGTCCGCGCCCGTCGTGCATCATGCTCTCGATGGCATAGGTGTCGCGCGCACCGGGGAATTTCTCTTTTTCTGTTTTCTTGCCCTTTATAACGGGAACAGCCAAATACTTCTCGCAAAACTCGGCGTATGTCTCGAGCATCGCGATAGTTTCTTCAATCGCTTCTTCCGATGTGGCGTGAACGGTGTGACCCTCCTGCCACAAAAACTCCCTGTGTCTCAAGAATGGGCGCGTTGATTTCTCCCAACGCACAACACTGCACCACTGGTTGTACAGCTTGGGCAAATCGCGCCAAGACTGAATCGTATTGTGGTAGTGTTCACAGAATAATGTCTCGCTTGTAGGACGGATACAGAGCCGCTCGGTCAGTTCTTCCTCGCCGCCGTGCGTGACCCAAGCGACCTCAGGCGCGAAACCCGCAACCAAATCCTTCTCTTTTTGAAGGAGTGATTCGGGGATAAGCAACGGCATATAGACGTTCTCATGCCCGGTCTGCTTAAACATACCGTCCAGTGTTTTCTGAATATTTTCCCAAATAGCATAGGCGTAAGGACGCAGAATAACGCATCCCTTAACCCCTGAGTAATCGATAAGTCCGGCCTTTTTGACGACATCGGTGTACCACTGGGCGAAATCCTTATCGCGCGGGGTGATTTGCTCGACGAGTTTCCCGTTCATGCCAATCCTCCACACCAAAAATTATATACGTTCACAATTCTATTACCTTCGCCGTAATATGTCAATTCAGAAAATGAACGGTATATTTGGAAATAGTTTGTACACATTGCACAACAAGCGGGATAAATACATAAATTGCATTATAAGCTAAAGGAGAAATTACCATGAGCTCTAACGCCAATTTTTATATAAGACCGGGCGCGAACGAACGCATCGAGGTACATATCGGGCTGACACCCGATGAGCGTTCTGCCGTCCACGGAGTTGTAAGAGATAACGGGGGACTGCCTGTGTCCAACGCGCTTGTAATGCTGTTTGAAACAGGGGAGAACCCCGAGGATTTGACGCATACCTCCCAGATATTCACCGATGAAACCGGGCGTTTCGCGTTCGGTCCGCTGACAGCGGGTATGCTCTATATGATAAAAGTCTATAAAGATTCCGTAAAACTGAGGGAATTGGAAATAACAACGGAGTAATATCACCCTATTCTATTAAAAATCCCTTTTCCACGTTTATCTTAATCGCTTCTTCAATCCATTGCGATAAGGATGGAATCGCTTTTTTGACAGGCAGCATTCTTGTGCGTACACGTTCCGTTGTCGCGTTGAATTTCACCCAAGCACTTCCCGTACCGCTCAGGTGAATAAGATAAAAAGACTGAAACCTATCTATCGCCGAAGCATAAATTGCGTCATGGGTATCCATAGCGTCAAATTCTTCCCAAAGACCGCGGTATTCACGAGCCTGTTCTTCAGGCAGTAACGCAAACAGCTTGTCCGCCGCTTTGCGTTCCCGTTCTTCCTTATCAATGTTAGCGGCTACATCTTGCGCGGGAGTATCACCCGCGAAAATTTCGACTAAATCATGCACGATTGCCATTCTTATCACACGGTCAATATTTACTCCGTCTAACGCGCAATGTTCATATAGGGTCATCGCCATGAGAGCGAAATGCCATGAATGTTCCGCGTCATTTTCATACCGTGAGCCGTCAATAAGCGTTGATTGACGAAATATATGTTTCATTCCATCAGCGATTTTCAAAAATTCGAGTTGTTTTTGCAGTGTTTTTGTCATGCTTATACCTCCATAGCCGTTACCGCAAGAACTTTACCAACGACCCTCAAATTATCGTCATATGATATAGCGATAGGGTCATACTTGGGGTTGAGCGACAGAAGACTGCCCACACCCATCTTTTTAATATATCCCTCACCGTTTAGGATAAATACGCCGATTTCGCCCTCGTTCAAATCATGCGATATTCTGACCCACGCGATATGCCCCTCAGGGTAATCAGGTTCCATGCTGTCGCCGGAGATACGCACGCCGAAGCCGCAGGCGAGCGGCACTTCCGACCCCGCCGGCACCATATCGTAATCCGCGCTGTCCAGAAACGCGCCGCGTCCCGCCGACGCGGGCATATGATACAGCGGCATATCACGTCTGGGCTGCCTTATCCTTCGGGCGGCAAATGCGCGGTATTTGCCAAGCGCGGCCCAGACGACATATCTGTCTTCTTGAGCGGCGGCTCGGTAGCAGTTTAACAGTTGGTTCTCCTCGATGCTCAACTCGAATCTTCTTCCCAATAACTCATCGAGCGAAATGTTGTAAAAATCGGCAAACGCGGATAACAAGCCGATGGCGGGTTCACGGTCGCCCACTTCATAGTGTACATAAGTCCCGCGTTTCAAACCCATCTTAGAGCAAAGCGCGTCAATGGTAAGGCTTTTCGATATTCGCAATGATTTTAATTTTTCGGCAAGTAGCATAATCATAACCCCATGATTTAATAAACATTTAGTTATCCACATTATCCACAGGTTTATCAACAAAGTCAAATCCCGTGCCGTGGCGTTTTTTCGGATATCCACACCGATAGTGTGTGCCGGAAAACAGAGATGTATAATCGTGATAGGTCAAAATTGAGTTAACATAAACACATATCCGCCGGACAAGTAGCCAGCGCGTTTTGTGAAAGCGGCGCGACATTTCCTTTTTGAAATTCGTAAAACCCTTGCGCCCCAATCATTGCGGCATTATCACCGCAGAGAGCGGGCGGCGGCAATATCAAGTTTTTTCCATCAACAGACTGTAAAAGCTCCCTGCGTAACCAAGCGTTGGCGGCGACACCGCCCGCCAAAACGGCGGTGTTCTCACCTGTCATTTCAAGCGCGGCACACAGGCGTGTAATCAGTATGTCACTTACCGCCTGTGAGAACGAGGCCGCCAAATCCTGAGCGTTAATATCCTCGCCGCGCTGTTCCGCGTTGTGAATGATGTTTATAACGCTTGTTTTAAGCCCCGAGAACGACATATCCAGTCCCTCTACTTTAGTTCGCGGCAGCTTATACGCCTCGGGATTCCCGTTCTCCGCAAGTTTATCAAGCAGAGGACCTCCCGGATAACCCAATCCCATGACCCGCGCGATTTTATCAAAACACTCACCCGCCGCGTCATCGAGCGTCACGCCCAATGTCTTATACTCCGTGTAATCAGTGACGTGCAAAAATGAGCTGTGACCGCCCGATACAACTAACGCCGTAAACGGCGGTTCAAGGTCGGGGTACGCCAAGTAATTAGCCGCGACATGACCGCGTATGTGATGCACGGGTATGAACGGCACTCCAAATCCGAACGCCATAGCTTTCGCAAAACTCAAGCCAACCAATAGTGCGCCGATTAAACCGGGCGCGGTCGTGCAGGCGACCGCGTCTATGTCGCTTTTTTTGATACCCGCTTCGGTTAACGCCATACTTGTGAGGGTTCGTATCAGCTCCATGTGCCGCCGTGACGCTATCTCAGGCACAACGCCGCCGTATAACTCATGCAGTTCAGTTTGTGAAGCGACAATATTCGACAAAATATGCCGCCCATCGCGCACGACAGCCGCCGATGTTTCATCGCATGAAGTTTCAATCGCTAAAATCAGCATATCATTCTCCAAATTCCGTAGGGACGACCTGCGGTCGTCCGCAGAGGGTTATTGAATGTCGAAAGTTGTCCCGTCAATCTCTGTGACCGTATAACTGCCAAGACCGCTTGTGCTTTCAATTTTCAACATACGTTCGTAACAGAACACTGTATCACTATCATAATATTCTAATATGATTTGATCTTCCGAAAGCTCTAAAATCCGATAACTGCTTTCCACAGGCTCTCCGACCATGTTTAGAAAGGCATACGTGAGCTTGCTGTCCAAAACATCGTATGATGTGATATTGAACGCTCCTTCTGATGGATGGAACATCAAACCCGTACCGTCCCCGTCAAAATAAAAACCATTCAAATGAGCAACACCGTCTGAACCGATATAAATGTCAGCCCAATAACCTGTTATTTGACCGGGGTTAATCGTTGAATCCGGTAATTCCGGAGTATCCGGCGGCAATACGGCAGACGGGGTGTTTATTTCAGGAGTAACCGTTGGAGTGACAGCGGATATTTTATTATTGTTGTCGCACCCGCTCACTAAAGTAATAACAACTAAAATTATAACTATTACGCAAACATTTTTCATCTGTCCGTATACCCCAGACCCCGCAGAATCCCGGTGTTATCACGCCAGTTTTCCTTAACTTTTACCCACAAATTCAAAAACAGCTTCTCCCCGTACAAACGCTCCAACTCCAACCTCGCGCTCTTGCCGATTCTGCCAAGACATTCGCCGTTCTTGCCGATAATAATCCCTTTGTGGCTTCGTTTTTCGCAGAGTATAGTCGCCTCACACTCCAAAAGACCGTCCTCACGCCGTCCGAAACGCTCGACCATCACCGCCGCTCCATGCGGCACTTCACGGTCTAAGAGCCTCAGCAGTTTTTCGCGGATCAGTTCTGAGACAAATGTCTCGTCCGACTGGTCGGAAGTCATGTCGGGAGGGAACAGCGGTTCACCCTCGGGAATAAACGGCATGATAACATCCAGTAATACGTCAAGTCCGTCCCGCTTTTCCGCCGATATAGGCACAACGGCTTCAAACTCGCGCTCGTTTTGATATGCCGCGATTACCGGCAGCAAATCTTTCTTGTCGTGTACCGTGTCGGATTTATTTATAACCAGTACGCACGGTTGATTTTTGGTGCGCTCAATGAGCAATCTCTCCTGCGTGCCGACTGTCGGTTCGGGCGGTACAATAAGCAGTACGCAGTCAACGCCGCTTGCCGCGTTGTTTACAATCCCGGTCATAAACTCCCCGAGCGCGTTGCGCGGCTTATGAAATCCCGGTGTATCGACAAAAACGATTTGAGTGCCGCTATAGTTATAAACGCCGCATATGCGCGTGCGCGTTGTTTGCGGCTTCGGGGCAACGATAGCGACTTTCTCGCCGACCAGAGCGTTTAACAGCGTGGACTTGCCCACATTGGGTCGTCCGAGAATACTAACCATACCTGAACGGGTCAAAATACCAACCTCCAAAATACAATAATCCCGACAGCAACCGCCGCAATCGCGCAAACAAGCACCGCGCCCGCCGCTATATCTTTTACGTCTTTGATGAACGGACACTCATCAGGGTCAACTTTGTCGCACATACGCTCAATCGCGGTGTTGAACATTTCAGCCGCTGTCACGATAGCACACGCAAATACAAGCGTAATCCAATCCCAAGCCCCGGCGTTAAAAACAAATGCTGCGGTAAAGACTAAAACCACAGCGGCAAGGTGAATCTTCATGTTGCGCTCGCTCATGACGGCGGTAAATATTCCTCTGAATGCGTGTTTGAAAAATCTCATAATACCGACCTTTTCATTATCGCTTCCTCACGCTTCCTCATAAGCCGCTTATCGCTCTCTTTTATATGGTCGTAACCTAACAGGTGCAGTACCGAGTGTACCGTCAGATACGCGATTTCACGCTCCAAACTGTGTCCGTACTCTCTTGACTGCCGCCGTGCCTGAGGCAGGCATAAAACTATATCGCCCAGACAGACGCGCCCTCTTTCGCTCAAATCATGCCCGGTATATCTCAGCTTGCGCCCCGGTTTCTGTTCCGTAAGCGGAAATGAAAGTACATCGGTAACATTCATGTTGTTTCTGTGTATGCGGTTAAGCCGCGTTATCATGCTGTCGGTTACGAGCGTTAACTGGATTTCGCACGGTTTGTCAACGCCTTCAAGGCGCATTGTTTCACGCATCGCTCGAAAAATCAACGGCTTCAAAACGAGTGATACCCTATGCAAATCGGGTACTATACGAATCCTGAATCTGTGAATCATCCGCGTCTACCGCCGCCGCGCGAATGCTGCGAAGCCGTCCGCGTGACAGACTTCCTCTCATGGTCTTCATAGGCCTTTATAATTTTCGACACCAGCGCGTGGCGGACGACATCGCGCGCGGTCAGCTCACATACCGCAATATCCTCAATACCTTTAAGTATACGCACAGCTTCTTTCAGTCCGCTTGTCTTATCGTGCGGCAAGTCGATTTGCGTAATATCTCCGGTGATTATAATCTTCGAGTTAAAGCCAAGGCGTGTCAGGAACATTTTCATTTGCTCCTTTGTAGTGTTCTGCGCTTCGTCAAGTATAATAAACGAGTCGTCGAGCGTTCTGCCGCGCATATACGCCAGAGGAGCGACCTCTATCGTGCCGCGTTCGAGGTGTTTGGCGAACGCCTCGCCGCCGAACATATCATGAAGCGCGTCGTACAGCGGACGCAGATACGGGTCAACCTTACTCTGCAAATCGCCCGGAAGAAATCCCAGTTTCTCGCCCGCCTCAATGGCGGGGCGCGTCAGTACAATACGGCTTACAGCCTTTTCGCGGAACGCCTGCACGGCGGCGGCAACGGCAAGGTATGTCTTTCCCGTTCCTGCGGGACCGATGGCGGCGGTGACGGTATGAGAGGCGATAGCATCGAGATATTTTCTCTGTCCAACGGTCTTCGCCCGTATGGGCTTTCCCTTTGCCGTAACGCATACGGCATCGGCGGCAAGCGCGGCGGGAGCGGGCATTTCGCCGTCCTCCGCCATGCCGAGAAGGTATCTTACGCTCTGTATATCTATCACCGCGCCGCGCGAGGCGGACGTGAGCAAACTCTCCAGCGTGGCGCAGGCGATGGCAACGTGACCGTCGCGCCCCGTTACACGCACGGTGTCGCCGCGAGCGGTTATAGCAACGCCCAGTTCGGATTCTATCAGCTTGATGTTTTCATCATATGTGCCGAAGAGTTCAGTCATCTGTTCAGGATTTCGCATTTCTATCTCTCGTGTCATAAAAACTCCTAATCAACGCCCCTAACGCGGAGGGAACATATACCCAACTTGGGTGTATTCTAACATAAAAAATATGTGTAGTCAAATTTTTGCAAGTTTTTATTTTGTTGCAAATTATGATTTCCTGTGCTATAATAACCGCGTGAGGTGATTCGCACGAAAAAGGCAAATGAGGGGTTTCGTACCACAATCGGCGGTTCCGCGCTGATTGAGGGCATTATGATGCGCGGACCCGATAAGTCCGCCGCCGTTGTGCGCGGAAAAGACGGAATAGCCGTAAAAGAGAAGAAAATAACCCCGCTGAAAGACAAATATCCTGTACTTGGCTGGTTGTTTATACGCGGAATCGTGGGATTTGCCGGGTCGATGAAGGACGCGATGGAAGCGTTGACATTCAGCGCGGAAGCGGCGGGTATTGAAGACAGCGAATCCAAGTTTGATAAATGGCTTGAAGAAAAATTCGGCGGCGGCGCGGTCACGAAAATGGTGACGGCATTTGCGGCAATCATTGGCGTTGTTCTCGCGGTCGGATTATTTATAGTTTTACCCGCTTTTCTGGCGGGCTTGTTCGCTACACATATTGCGGAACTAGGAGGGTGGAGGGCCGCGTTCGAGGGCGGCGTGCGGCTTGTTTTATTCCTGCTGTACATCATTCTTGTGTCGCAGATGTCCGACATAAAGCGCGTTTTCTCGTATCACGGAGCGGAACATAAGACTATCGCCTGTTACGAAGCCGGAGAGGAACTGACGGTGGAAAACGTCAAAAAGTATTCGCGTTTCCATCCGCGCTGCGGCACGAGCTTTCTATTTATGGTAGTAATAATCGGCATTGTGGCGTTTTTGTGGGTGACAAACACAAATATTCTCATTCGCGTGGGACTTAAACTGCTGATGCTGCCTTTTGTCGCGGCAATCAGTTATGAGGTCAACAGGTTTTTGGGCAGACACGATGATTTATTTTGCAGAGTTGTCCGCGCTCCCGGGATATGGATTCAGCGTCTTACAACTAATGAGCCGGACGACAGCATGATAGAAATCGGCATTGAGGCGATGAACAGAGTTATTCCGAACGAAAAAGGCACGGATGAATGGTAACAAATGGAAACATATCATGAACTGTATCTGAATACCCGCGCGCGGCTGTTACCGCTGAATGAACGTATGGCGGCACTTGAGGCGCGTTATATCGTCATGTGCGCGGCGGGGAAAACGCACGAGGAACTCGTGCGCGATTATAACTTGTACGCGGGCGATAAAGTGTACGCGGATGTAAAAGATATGCTGCGCCGCAGGCTTGAGGGCGAGCCTCCGGCCTATATCACAGGTTCATGGGAGTTCTACGGGCTTCCGATGGTGATTACGAGGGACGTTCTTATACCGCGCGTTGACACCGAAGTACTGGCGGCGGCGGCTATTGAGAAACTGAAATCCTCGGAGAGCGCAGACGATGCCGCCGGATCGAGAGTTCTCGATTTATGTACCGGAAGCGGCTGCATAGGACTTGCGATAGCGAAGAATGTGCCGAACGCGAAAGTAACCATGGCGGACAACAGTGAGGATGTCCTAAAAGTTGCCCGCCGCAACGCAAGTACACTGGGGTTGACCGTCAGTTGCGTGTCGGCGGACGCACTTAACCCGCCGGAGCGGCAGTTGGGGGTCTTTGACATGATAGTTTGCAACCCGCCGTATATACCAAGCGGCGAGATTTACGGGTTGGATAAATCCGTGAAAGACTATGAACCGTTTGTTGCGCTTGACGGCGGCTCGGACGGCTTGGATTTTTACAGAGCCGTGGCGAAACACTGGAAAAAAGCCTTGAAAAGCGGCGGTCATTTGCTTTTTGAGGTCGGGTCGGGGCAAATGGAATCGGTAAAGCTCATATGTTTCAGAGAGGGCTTGGCGGAATTTGAGGTAATTCGGGATACCGGAGACATAGACAGGGTGTTGGTTGCGACATTGAGGGAGGTATAGTCAAACTGCAAGGAGGGTAATAAATTGAACGACAAAATAGAGTATTGGATAAAACTAGCTGAATATGACATTGAAACGGCAAGAGCAATGCTAAATAGCAGACGTTTTCTTTATGTTGGATTCATGTGCCACCAAACTATCGAGAAAGCATTAAAAGCCGTTATTTCCCGTAACTGCGAAAAAAGTGAAATTCCACCCAAAATTCATCATCTGTTAAAACTAGCTGACCGCGCAGGGTTATATTATAGAATGTCGTCAGAACAACAAGACTTTATTAAGGAATTAAATCCAATGAATGTTGAAGCGCGTTATCCGGAATACAAGGATGAAATTGCGGCAGGATTAACGAGAGGAATATGCGGAGAATTTATAACAAGAACGGAGGAAATGCTATGTTGGATAAAAAAACAGTTATAAACACAGTTGAACGTTACGCGGAAGCTGTTACAAAGGAGTTTTCGCCCAATGCCGTTGTTTTGTTCGGTTCATATGCAAATGGAAATACTACTGAAAATAGTGATATAGATATAGGTGTTGTTTTTAACGAATTTTCCGGCGACTGGCGCAAGACCTCTTCAAGACTTTGGAATTTGGCATATGACATCAGTTGGGATATTGAACCGCATCTACTCGACAGAAAAAACGACAAAAGCGGATTTGCGGCTCATGTTATTAAAACGGGACAAATCATTTACGAAGGATGAGACACCGAGTTGGTACATTTATTTCAAAAGAATGAAAAAAAGGAGAAGAATAGTTTGAAAAAACACAAAATTATTTGGTTCTATATTTTTACAATAATGTTTACCGTGATTTTAGGCGGGACTTTCGCCGCACTGCTTGACGCGGAAAATCCCTCGCAATATGCCATAAGCCTTGCCGGAGCGCAGCTTTCGCCTTTATGCGGCTTGCTGCTGTTGTGCTTATGCGGCAAAGACTTCACGCCTTTCAAAAAAATGAATTGGAAGATTTCCCCATCGAATAAACTTATATGGTTGCTGTTAGCTGTTTTAATTCCCGTTTTTATCATTTGCGGAAGCGCGTTAACATTGTCCGCT
>WRJE01000044.1 GCA_009782385.1 Oscillospiraceae bacterium
ACTGTTTAATGCAAATCGTGGTGTAGGGGCGGCCATTGGCCGTCCGTATCGCGTAAAAATTCGTATTTTCAACAACGGACGCGCAATGCGCGCCCCTACAAGTTACAAAACTAAATCGCCGTGTAACGGGCGTTAGTGTCACGCGGCACACACTTGTCCTTTTATGTCACTCTTAACGGCGGTACAGTCACTTTGCAAGGATGCCGAATACACGTAAAGGAGAGATAACATGGATATTTTTGACGAAGATGCCGTAATCGCCGATTCCGCGCAGGAAGTATCACCCACCGCAGCCGATGATTTTCCCTCACCCCAAGACGAGGAAGAAGCCATTGACATAAACGAAGATATTGACGCATTCAAGCTGGCGTATCCCAATGTGCGGTTGGAAAAACTCGTAACGAATCAAACTTTCATCAGTTTTGGCAGACACCGTTTCGGTAACGAACCGTTCACTAAAATCTATGAGGAGTTCCAAAAGCTCGTAAAAACTATCGAGAGCGCGGCTCTTGCCCGAAAGGCAAGCCGAAGCGAACGCTCGACCGGAGGTGGACAATCCACGCCGTATACAGGGTTGACCCGCGCGCAATCCGAACAGTTAGAGGTTTGGAACAAGGCATACCCGCATTTGAAAATGACCCCAAGAGAATTTTTAAGTAAGTAGAGGAGGATAAATCTATGAACCCCAGTTTTGACCTTTCAGGCTCGCAGGTGCGTCAGGCACGCGAGTATCCCATCGAACCCGAAACCGTTATACAGAGCGGACAAGCTGTCGTCCTGACCGGCGGCAGAGTAGCCGCCGCGACAGCGGCGGCAACGGTAACGCTGGGTGTTGCCGCAGAGAATCATCTGGGCATACCCGATGCGTTCAACCCGCGCTCAAACGGAAAAACCATCAGAGTATATGACTCGCCCACACAGATTCATGTCAGCAGAGCTCCGGAGTACGCCGCTGTCAGCGGCAACACGGGCAGCTTCACTTGCGCGGCGAAATCCGCAGGTTTGGCAAACGGCTTTGTTAAATTGGTCGACAAGGAGGCCGGTTCGGTAAACAAAGACCCGCTCGGCGCAATCTATGACATCATCAGTTCGGATAACACAGGCGAAATTACAATCAATCGCGGCACTGAAAACGGCAAAATCGACACAGGCGACATATTCGAGATATACCCGCCCGCCGGATTTGCGTCCGGTATGCTTAACCCGCGTCTCAGCGGTCTTAGCCTTGACGGCAGCACGGCTAACTCGGCTCTCACCGTCATGGGACACGTCAGCGACCTCGGGCTTGTTGAACTCAAGCTAAAATCTATATTCGCGTAAGGAGGAAATTTGAAATGAATGCAACAGCATGGAAAAACGATAACCACAAATTTGTCGGAAAGGCGTTTGAAATGGCCTATAACAACCGCATGAGCGCGTTGAAAGAAATTTGCGGCGAGGTCAACGACAACAACACCGTTGACTATACGCTCGAGGGGCTTGGCGGCTTTCACGAGTTCGCACCCTACAACGGCTCTACGCTCACCGCCGCCGCGACAAAACGCGGTTTCACAACCGTTATTATGCCTAAGGAGTTCAATCTCTCGGTCGATATCGGCTATATGGAGGCGAAGACCGACCAAATCGGCGTTACGCGCAAAGCGGGCGTTCAGCTCGGAAATTCCGGCGCGATGACCGTATACGCGCATCTGCTCAGATTGTTTGGCGGCGCGTTCAGTAAGAATATGCCGGGCGGGGACGGGCAGCCTTGGGCAAGTGAAAAGCACTGGCAAGCGTCAAAAGGCAGCGCGAACCGCGTCAGTATCCCCGATGAGACGGCGGGAACTTTCTCAAATCTCATCAAAGAGGAACTCTCGACCGCCGCCATCACAAAGGCGCAGATTTTAGCGTCGAGGTTTGTGACACCCGATGGACTGCCGTTCCTGTGCGAGATGGACACACTGCTTGTATCACCTGAGCTTGAGCCTAAAGCCAAGGAGTTATGCGGTGTTAACGCGAAGCTCGCGCCAATGCTTAATCCGGACGGCGAAACAAACGCCGCGAACCCCATTTACGGTATGCGTTATCTCGTGGTCGGCGGAGGGCGCGACGGCTTTACTAAAAATCAGTGGGCCGTGTGTGATTCAAGGCTGATGAAAGAGAGCGTTATGCTCGTCTACAACGAGAAACCGCGCGTATTACAGGTTGAGCTTGACAACCCGCTGATTGACCGCTATGTAGGTTATGCCTGCTTCGGCGTGGGTTGGGGCGATGCGAGGAGCATTATTTTCTCGAACGCGGGGTAGTAGGGCGCGCCCTCCGGTCGCGCCGTGTGTAATAAAACATGGGATGCCCAATAAATATGGCGGGACGCTGAGGACAGCGTCCCCTACGGAACGATTGATTTCAAACAACCGCCTTTCCCGAAAGGGATTGGCGGTTGTTGGGTTGGGTGTAATTTATAACGCTTTATTGTTATCATAGTATCATTCACTCTCCGTTTCTATTGCATATGCTCTTCCGGCACTACAGTTAAGGTATATCCCAACGGATGTAATACCTTAAACAGCGTATCTATCTGCGGGGTAGCTTTCAATCCTTCTAGCCTAGCAATAGCGGACTGCTTCAATCCCGATAAATCAGCCAAATCCTTTTGTGATAATCCTTTCGATTCTCTAGCTTCAATTAGCTTACCAATAATTGCAACCTCAAACTCTATCTTTGCCCGCTCGGATGGGGCAATAAAATTGGGGTCATTGTATAAATCGTTAAAGTTACTCCCCACCGTTTTTGCTCCTTTCGATATGGTTCAGCATATTTTTCTCGGCACGATCAATTTCATGCTGCGGTGTTTTTCGTGTTTTCTTGACAAAATGATGCAATAGAATATACGTGTTATCCTTGAATACGTCTCCTGTCTTTATTCGATTATAACATATTCGTTATTGTGTGTCAATGGCGAAAATATGGTTTTGCGCGGCAGTTTACCCCACGCCCCTTATCAACCACAAATTTTCATATTTTTGTACCCCTGTAGGGCGTGCCCTCCGGTCGCGCCGTGTGTAATAAAACATGGGATGCCCAATAAATATGGCGGGACGCTGAGGACAGCGTCCCCTACGCCAACGGCGCGTCAGGGATGCCGCGCCCTACGAATGGCGGACGCGCAATGCGCGCCCCTACAGCAAAATGGGGAAACTCAAAAGGAAATGGCGTTGACATCTCGGTTCTGGTGTGGTACAATAAATCATAAGGTAAAAGCTAGGGGTGAAAATCCCCGGTTTAATAATGATAGGGGTGAAAATCCCCGACCATGAAAGAGTATCTGTCGCAAGGCGGGTACTCTTTCAATTTCAAAAACGACAAAATATTGACAACCGCAAAATTTCATGTTACGATTTTATTATACATTCAATGAAAGGATGGCAATAATGGCAAAAAAAGTGTTCAAAGCGGAATCAAAAAGACTGTTGGACTTGATGATTAACTCGATTTATACCCACAAGGAGATTTTCCTTCGCGAGCTGATTTCCAACGCATCCGATGCGCTCGACAAGCGTTACTACATCTCACTCACAGACGAGTCGCAGAGCTTCGACCGTGACGATTTTTGGATACGAATTGATGCGAACAAGGATTCGCGCACTCTGACAATCACCGATACGGGTGTTGGCATGAGCCGTGAAGACCTTGAGAAAAATCTCGGCACGATTGCCCACAGCGGCTCGTTTGCCTTCAAAGGCGAGAACGAGCCGAAAGACGGCGTTGAGATAATCGGACAGTTCGGCGTGGGTTTCTATTCGGCGTTTATGGTCGCGGATTCCGTTGTTGTGAAGAGCCGCGTTGCGGGTTTGGATGAGTGTTATGAGTGGAAGAGTGACGGACCGGACGGCTACACAATCAACCCCTGTGAGCCGATAGAATACGGCACGCAAATAGTGTTGACCCTCAAACCGGACGCGGACGAGGAGCGGTACGGCGAGTTTTTAGAGGAATACCGCTTGCGCGGCATAGTGAAGAAATATTCGGACTTTATCAAGTATCCGATAAAGATGGAAGTTAAAAAACACCGCCCCAAAGAGGACGGCGAAGCGGATGACAAAGGCGTTCCGACCTCTGAGGAATACACAGAGCTTGAAACGCTGAATAGCATGGTACCCATCTGGCGCAAGAACAAAAGTGAGCTTTCGCAAGAGGACTACGACCGTTTCTATCAGGACAAGCACTTTGGCTTTGAAAAGCCGCTGAGACATATCCACATGAGTGTTGACGGCGCGGTCAGCTACACGGCTCTTCTGTATATCCCGTCCTCTCAGCCGTATGATTTCTACACGAGAGAATTTGAAAAAGGGTTGGAATTATACACATCAGGCGTGCTTATCATGCAGAAATGCGCCGACCTGCTGCCTGACCATTTCTCGTTCGTGCAGGGATTGGCGGATTCCGCCGATTTATCGCTGAATATCTCGCGCGAACTGTTACAGCACGACCGCCAGCTTAAAATAATTGCCAAGCGCATAGCTGAAAAAGTCAAGTCGGAGCTGCTCAATATGCTCCAAAACGACCGCGAGAGCTATGAGAAGTTTTTCGGGCAGTTCGGGCGGCAGTTAAAGTACGGCGTTTACAGTGAATGGGGAACGCACAAGGAGGCGTTGCAAGACCTTCTGATGTTCTGTTCCTCGCGCGAAAAGAAATCCGTCACACTGGACGAATATGTTTCGCGTATGCCTGAAGAGCAGAAATATATCTACTATGCCGCCGGAAAGAGTGTTGAAGCTCTGGAGAAAATGCCGCAGTCGGAGACAATCGCGGACAAGGGCTATGAAATACTTTATTTTACCGATGAAGTGGACGAGTTCTGTGTACGTATGCTGATGAACTACAAGGAAAAGGAGTTCAAATCTGTCTCCGAGAGCGACATCGGCATTGAAAGCGGCGAAAAATCAGAGGACGACAAAGAGCTGTTTGAGGCTATAGTCAAAGAGCTTGGCGGCA
The DNA here is from genome assembly GCA_009782385.1 of Oscillospiraceae bacterium. Lineage (GTDB taxonomy): Bacteria > Bacillota > Clostridia > Oscillospirales > UBA929 > WRMG01. The sequence continues at coordinate 4,975 of WRJE01000044.1, forward strand.
AAGTCAAGGAGGCTCGCGCCTCCGAGCGGCTCAAAACGCACCCGGTATGTCTCGCTTCGGGCAGCGGTTTATCCATAAGCATGGAGAAAACGCTTAACATGATGCCCGAGCAAGCCGCCCCGAAAGCGGAAAAAATACTTGAAATAAATCGCGGACACGCGGTTTTCACGGCTTTGAAAGCGGCGCATAAATCCGATGACGAGCGGTTCGGGCGGCTGGTGCGCGTGCTGTTCTGCCAAGCGTTGCTCATAGAGGGATTGCCGATAGACGACCCTGTGGAATACGCAAACGATGTTTGCGGGTTGTTGTAGGGGCGGCCGTTCCGTCCGCCCGTAAATTTCCGAATTGCTTGCAAATTGAAACCGCCCGGAAAATCCGGGCGGTTTTTGAATGTGTTTATCGGTCGTTCGCGAACGATTGGGGTTACATTTTTAGCACAATTTCGTTTTCATCCTTCAAACGTTCCGCCGGGATATACGGCTCGCTCAATGATTCTCCGTTGAGGGTGATGCTTGCGCCGGACTTCGAGTTTTCAACGCGGATTTTCAGCAGCTTTCCGCGAAAACGCTTCTCGATAGTCATTGACGGCCATTCAGAGGGTATGGACGGTGACAGCCTTAGTCCGTGCAGGTCGGGGCGCAGTCCTAGGATACCCTCGACACAGCCGACCATGCAGGTGCTTGCCGTTCCGGTCAGCCAATGGACATGACCGCGCCCGGCATACGGGCTTTCCGGTCCTTCGGTGAACTGCCCGTAAGCATACGGCTCGAGCCGCCGCAAGTCGGGGCTGTCGTTATGCGCCGCCGGACAGCTCGCCTTGTAATACTCAAACGCGCGGTTTCCGTTGCCCATCAGAGCTTCGGCAAGTATGAGCCAACCCTGCGTCTGGAGGAATATACTGCCGTTTTCTTTCATGCCGGGGTGGAAAAGCAACGCCAACGCGCCTTCAAACGGATGCTCTTTATAAGACGGAGACATTACCACCGCGCCATACGGTGTCGCCAGTTTCTCGGAAACCAAGTTGAGGAGATTTTCCGCCCGCTGACCCTGCGCGTATCCGCTGACAATCGCCCAAGTCTGCGGATTAAGCCACAGGCTTGCTTCGGGGTTTTCGGCTTTGCCGACTGTCTCGCCGTTCTCGCCGATACCTCGCGCGAATCTGTCATCAACCCAGAAATGTTTCTCGATAAGTCCGCCGAGATGTTCCTGCTGTTTTTTCAGCTCTGTTTCGCTGTCGCCGCGCTCCCGCGCGAAGTTAATCATAATCGTATAGGCGTAGTATAACTGAAAAGCCACAAATGAGGATACGCCTTTCGCGCCCAGACGGAGACAGTCGTTCCAGTCGGCGTGCAGTCCGGCGGGCAGACCGTGTATCCCCGCGTTTGCCAATGAGAACTCAATAGCCGCCGCCAAATGCTTATATACCGTGTCCTCGCCCTTTGTGGCGTATGGAATTACCTCGTCAAGGAAGCCGATATCCCCGGTTTCGGCGATGTATTTGTAAACCGTGGGGAAGAGCCACAGCGCGTCATCCGCCCGGTATGAGGGATGTCCCGTCGCTTGGGCATACGCGGAATCTTCGGGGCTGTTCTCGCTTCCCGGATTGTGATTGTATTTTACAAGGGGGAGCGCGCCGCCGTGGTGTACCTGCGCCGACAGCATGAATTTTAGTTTTTCTTTCGCAAGCTCAGGCGCGAGATGAATGATACCCTGTATATCCTGCACGGTGTCGCGGTAACCAAAGCCGTTACGCAAGCCGCAGTATGTCAGCGAGGCCGCCCGCGACCAGAGGAACGTAATGAAGCACTGATAAGCGTTCCAAGTGTTCATCATAACATTAAAGCTGTCATCGGGTGTACTGACGCGCAAGCTCTCCGTCAGACCTTGCCAATGCGCGGACAGCCGCGCCAGTTCCCGCTCCACACGTTTCTTGTCATAGCTCGCGGTCAGCGCGAGAGCATCGTCTTTCTCCTTCTGCCCCAGTAAAAACACCATATTACGGCTCTCACCCGGCGCGAGGGAGAACGTAGTCTTGATCGCGCCGCAGGCGTTGCCGCCGTAGTTGAGCATACCGTCACAGCGTCCTTCCGCAACGGAAACGGGGTTTTCATAGCTTCGGTATGAACCCAAGAAAGCATCTCTGTCCCCGCAATAATCGGTCACGGGCATTCCCGCAATGCCGAAGAAGCGCGAGAGACGGGCGTGCATATTGACGGCATTTTGGCAATTCTCGTTGATAGTCTGGAGTATGAGCGGGTCGTGGAAATATGTGCGGGTAATATACTGCGTATACTGCAAGTTAATTTGATCCTGCTCGTAATGCCCGTCATTTGTGAATTCGGCGTATCCGAACACCGACAGTGCACGGGGAGTATCCCCGTTGTTGGTGACGGTCAAGCTCCAGACCTCATGCTGCGCGTCTAGCGGAACGTAATATGCGGCGGCGGTAGCTATCGAGCGGTACTCCGATTCAATAACCGTGTATCCCATGCCGTGTCGGCAGCGCGAGGTATAGCTGTCTAGCGGCTTACCTACAGGCTGCCATGAACCCGACCAGAAATCGCCGTCCGCGTCGTCGCGGATATAGATGTAACGTCCCGGTTTATCCTGCTCGTTAAAACGGTAGCGGATAAGCCGTCCGGCAGCTCCGCTCTTTACAAAGCTGTAACCTCCGGCGTTGTTTGTGATAATCGCGCCGTACTCCGGCGAACCCAAGTAATTAGCCCAAGGCGCGGGTGTGTCCGGTCTGGTGATAATATACTCCCTGCTCTTCTCGTCAAAATATCCGTATTTCATTACATCGTAACCTCCACTTTGCAATCTTTATCGGCAAGGGGAATCACATCGCCCTCAACCGCCGTTCCGTTCACACTCAATGACCGCTTGCCCGTCCGTGTCATATGTATTTCATATTTTACATCTCTGAACTGCCGCGTTAAAGTCAGCTCATTGAAATCATTAGGCAGACAGGGTTTTATCCTCAGACCGTCCACTGCCGGGCGTATGCCCAGTAAATACTGACTGACATTCACATAAGTCCACGCCGCCGCCCCGGTTAGCCAACTGTTTTTTGCCTCGCCGAAAGTAGCGGCTTCCTGTCCCGCCACCATCTGGCTGTATACATACGGCTCGGTGCGGCGCAACTCACTGCGCTCCTCCGCGTAGGCGGGGCAGATGCGCTTATAGATGTTAAACGCCTCGTCCGCGTTCTCCGTCACCGCTTCCGCGATACTTAACCATGGGTTGTTGTGGCAGAAGATACCGCCGTTTTCCTTGTATCCGGGCGGATAACTGGTAATCTCTCCCAATTCCTTGCGGTACACGGAGTAGCAGGGCGACAACAGGCAAGTGCCGTATTTGGTCGTCAGCCGCTCTTTCACGCTGTCCAGAGCTTTTCGCGCCGACCCGTCAGATAATCCGATACCCGCCATCACGCACATACCTTGGGGTTCGATATAAATCTGACCCTCATCGCATTCGTGACTGCCAACTTTCTGTCCGTGCGCGTCATAGGCGCGTAAAAACCACTCGCCGTCCCAACCGTGTTTCCGCACGGTCTCTTCCATACGTGCCGCGGCGACATTAACGGACAAACCCTCCGCGGGGTCGCCGTAAAGGCGGCACAAATCGGCGTACTGCTTGGCATAAAGCACAAACATACCGCCGATGAAAATACTCTCCGCGATTCCGCTCTCAAAATTGGCGGTAGTCTGGAAAATCTCGCCCGGTTCTTCGGAAAAGCAGTTGAGATTAAGGCAATCATTCCAGTCGGCTCTGCCAATCAGCGGCAGACCGTGAGGCCCCAAGCGAGACATCGTGTACCCGATACTGCGGCGCAGATGCTCAAACAGGGGTTGTTCACTGCCCGATACGCAGTCGAACGCCACGGGTTCGTTCAAGATGGCGGCATCCCCGGTCTCGCATATGTAGGCATACACTGCGGCAACCAACCACAGCGGGTCATCGTTGAACCCCGAACCCGCGTCCGCGTTGCCCTGTTTGGTGAGCGGCTGATACTGGTGGTGCGCTCCGCCGTCCGATAACTGTGTGGCGGCGATGTCGAGTATGCGCTCGCGGGCGCGTTCGGGAATCAAATGCACAAAACCCAGTAAATCTTGGCATGAATCGCGGAAGCCCATGCCGCGCCCCATGCCGCTCTCGTAATAGCTTGCGCTTCGGCTCATGTTAAATGTAACCATGCACTGGTACGGATGCCAGATGTTTACCATCCTGTCAAGCGTTTCGTCTCCGGTACGCGCGGTAAAGCGGGACAGCAGCGCGTCCCAATGCGATTTCAGCGCGGACAGCGCACCGTCAACCTGTTCGTCTGTCTTAAAGCGCGATATTAAGGCTTGGGCGGGTTTTTTGTTGATAACACCGGGGGATTGCCATTTGTCATCACGCGGCAGTTCGCAATATCCAAGCAAGTATATCAAGGATGTGCTTTCGCCGGGGGCGAGAGTAAGTTCAGCCCTATGACTGGCAATAGGAGCCCAACCGTGAGCAACACTGTTGCCGCTTTGGCACTCTTTTACCGTTTCGGGCGATTCCCAGCTTCCGAATGAACCCAGAAAGCTCTCCCTATCGGTATCAAATCCGGAAATGGGGCGGTTCAGCGCGTAAAATGCGTAGTGGTCGCGCCGCTCGCGGTATTCCGTTTTATGGTACAGAACACTGCCGTCAATCTCAACCTCGCCCGTGCTGTAGTTGCGCTGAAAATTGGAAGCATCGTCAACCGCGTTCCACAGACACCACTCGACCGCGCTGACTGCCGCGATGTTCTTGGGTGAATCCGTCTCGTTGCGGAGAGTAAGACGCTGAACCTCACAGTTTTCGCCCATAGGCACAAAACAGCATAACGAGGCGGACAGGCCGTTTTTCGCGGATTCAAAAACCGTATAGCCCATGCCGTGGCGGCAGCGATAGCTGTCCAACGGCGTTTTGAAGGGGAGGAACGCGGGACTCCATGTCTGCTCTCCGTCTGTCAGGTAAAAGCAGCGGCCGCCCGTGTCGCGCGGTACGCTGTTGTAGCGGTGGCGGGTGATACGGCGCAGCTTTGCGTCACGGTAAAAGCTGTACCCTCCGCCGGTATTGGAAATCAGTGAAAAAAAGTTTTCGCTGCCAAGATAGTTAATCCAAGGCAGGGGCGTTTCAGGCGTGGTGACGACATACTCTCTATTATTATCATCAAAATATCCGAACCGCATCACAGAGACCTCCTTAATCGTTTTAGTGAACATATATTATAATAGTTGAACAAAAAATGCAATATAATTTTGTATAAATTATCATAAATATTTTGTAAGTTCCCTCTCTCATGTGCGATAAGCACATAAATAATATTTTTTTGTCGGGGGTATTGACTTTTTTCACAAACCCAAGTATAATTATTACGAAAACGTTTTAGCTCGCATTATTCGGGTTATATAAACCGTATCAGAGAGGGTGTTCCCTATCGCGACCATTAAACAAATCGCCAAGCAGTGCGGCGTTTCGACCGCCACTGTGAGCAAGGTGTTCAATGGCTATTCCGATGTGGGCGAGCAGACGGCTCGCGCCGTCCGTGAAGCGGCCGAAAGTCTGGGTTACTTTCCCAACGCGGCGGCCCGGGCTCTCAAGACGAGCCGCGCGTATAATCTGGGCGTTCTTTATATAGACCAGATGCAGCATGAATTTTTCTCGCAAATACTTGAGAGCTTTAAGAGACAGGCGGAACGGCAGGGTTATGACATTACTTTTATAAGCCGCAACATCGGCGGCCGCCTCATGAGCTATTTGGATCACTGCCGCTACAGAGGCTGTGACGGTATGCTGATAACCTGTGTGGATTTTACCGATCCGTTGGTGTCCGCGCTTGCGGGAAGCGGAATCCCGATTGTGTCAATCGACCATGTTTTCGGGAACAGTTCTTCCGTGTTATCCGATAATGTGACGGGTATGCAGGAGTTAGTAACGCATTTGTATGAACGCGGTCACCGTAAAATCGCCTACATACGCGGCGAAAACTACGATGTCACACACAGGCGTATGGCGGGCTTCCACCGCGCCTGCCGCTCGTTGAAATTCAATGTTCCCGCCATGTATTTAGTTCAGGCGGGTTACCAAAACCCCGAGAAGAGTGCCGCCGCGACGCGGCAGTTACTGGAACTTGACGACAGACCGACCTGTATCCTGTATCCCGATGATTTTTCGTATATTGGCGGATTGAACGAGTTGGAACGCGCAGGACTGAGAGTGCCTCTGGACATCAGCGCGGCGGGATATGACGGAACTCACCTCTCTCAGGTAATGCGTCCGCGTCTAACAACGGTGAAACAGGACACGGCGGCAATCGGCAGCACCGCCGCCGAATTACTGATTCGCGCGATAGAGAATCCGGAGACGGATGTTCCCGAGCAGGTTATAGTTTCAGGGCATTTACTGCTAGGAGAGACGGTATCCGCCATTTAATACAGCGCAATAATACACATTTATATATTATAGTAGGAGGATCTCGGCATGAAAATGATGAAAAGAACCCTATCCCTCGCACTCGCGCTTACCATGGTACTGGCACTGACGCTTGTATATGCCCCAACGGCATACGCGGCGGGGTACACGGCAAACTTCGGGGCGCAGTTCAATCCCGATGTCAACGGTGACTTAGGCGAATGGTTTGATGTCTCCGAATTTGGCGGAGAGATAGCCTTTGAGGAAGGCGCGGAGGTCACAATGACCTTGGAGTTCCCCGCTCCCGTCGCTTTCGGCGGCAACTACGCGGCTATTGATACGGATTACCCGTATGCCGACGGAGTGGGCGGCAGAATCATCTCCTTTAAGATTGACGGCAACGAAGTGCCTATGGGCGCGGCGGATGTCGGCGATGAAGCCGGAAACGTAAGGCTCACCATCTGCAACAAATGGGCGGGATGGGACGTTCAGCCCTGTGATGTTGAACTGCTCGGCGAGTTTACAAAGATTGAGGTTACCTTTATAGTTGGCGGCGAAGCCGGAAAGTACACCGGAAATTTCGGGGCGCAGTTCAATCCCGATGTCAACGGCGACTTAGGCGAATGGTTTGACACAGCCGATTACGGCGGAAGAACGGCCTTTGTTGAAGGCGATGAGTATACCATGACTTTGGAATTTCCCTCTACCGTTGCTTTCGGCGGCAATTACGCTGCCATCGACACCAACTTCCCGTATACGCCGGACGCGCTCGGAACAATCCTCTCCTTTAAGCTCGACGGTAACGAGGTTAGCATGAGCGATTCGCTGACCCAAGATGAGGGCGGCAATGTCAGACTTACTCTATGCAACAAATGGAACAGTGATATTTCGGAGCAGCCTGTAGACCTTGAAACACTGGGCGAGTTCTCCAAGATTGAGGTTACGTTCACCGTCAGCCGCTCGGGCGGCATACCCGCTCCGGTCGTGGAGGCAGTTCCCGTTCCCGAATTCGACCCCAACGGCACGTATAAAGCCTACTTCGGTATCCAAATGGATAACTGGATTTTCCGTGACGCTTGGGATTCCCCTCTGGGCGACCCCGATGGACCCGATGGCTCTAGCTGGGCGGATTTTGACAGAAGCTATTTCAATGAGCTGTTTGACACTACAAACGGACTTCAGACCGGCACTATCAACGATGCCGTGATTGAGGGCAACGGCACATACCGTGTAAGCGTTACGGATTGGGACTTCAAAGATGCCTCAGAGTTCAACCAACTCTATGTGTCAACAAACATTCCGTTGGCGGGGGAAAACCTGAAGTTCACCGATATTAAAGTTATCCTCGGCGGCAGCACAAGGCATACTTTCAGAGACGCTTATATCCTCGGTATCGACAGCGATGACGCTCATGATTACTACAGAATCGGCTGCCTCAATAGATGGAACACCGATTTGTGGGAGATTTTCAATGACGCACTGCCCGCCGAAGGCGAGATTGCCATTGAGTTTACGGTCAGCGGCTTTGCTTATGACAACGCGTCCGCCGCCGATGAACCCGCTGAAAGCACTCCCGCTCCGGCAGCGGCAACCCCCGCTCCTACCCCCGCTCCCGCCGATACCGACGATGGCGGTATCTCCGGTCTTCTTATCGGACTTATTATCGGCGGTGTTGTATTGATTGCCGCGGTTGTAGTGTTCGTAGTTATGAAAAAGAATAAAAAATAATCAACGCCAAGACTCACCTTGCCGGAAAATCCGGCAAGGTGGTCTGTATTTTATTTTATGGAGGGGTTTACATATGGTTTTCCGCAGATTGTCGGTGCTTTTACTGGCATTGGTGGTATTACTCACTCTTTTCGCTTGCGGAACAAGCGATGATCCGGTCAATGAACCCGGCAATGTATCAAATGAGTCCGATATTTCAAACGATGTGTCGTCCGACACACAAACACCCGAACCCGCTGTAGAAATAACATCACTTGAGTTAGCGCGGATGATGGGTTACGGCATAAACCTCGGAAATACCATGGAGGCGTGCGACAGCGGCAATCGCATACCCAACCGCGACATCTCCATATATGAGCAGATGTGGGGTCAGCCCATCACGACACAGGCGATGATTACCGGACACAAAAACGCCGGATTCAAAACCCTGCGTATTCCTGTCGCGTGGACAAACACGATGGACTTTGAAAACGGCGACTTGACAATAAACGATGAACATCTTGACCGCGTTGAGGAAATTATCAATTACGCGCTGAACGAGGATATGTATGTCATCATCAACGACCACTGGGATCACGGTTGGTGGAGCTTGTTCAGCCATCCCGAACAGGAAAAACGCGACTTGGCGATGGAAATCTTTGTCTCGATGTGGACGCGAATCGCCGAGCGTTATAAAGATTACGACCACCGCTTGATTTTTGAACCCGCAAACGAGGAATGGGGCAACCGCTTCAACGACAAGACATCCTTCAATCCGTTACCCGAAAGATTGAACGAAGACGAATGCTATAAACTGCTGACGGAACTGGCGCAAGTCTTTGTTGACTTGGTACGCGATACCGGCGGCAAAAACGCCGAACGCTTCCTGCTTATACCGGGTTACAACACCGATGTCGCCGATACTGCCGATGACCGCTTCCAAATGCCCGTGGATAAGGCAAACAAGCTGATGCTTTCGGTTCACTATTATACCCCGTGGAGCTACTGCGGAGATACATCGGGTGTTGGGACTTGGGGAAAAACAGCCGAAGTCGAGCAAATGAACGACTTGCTTAAAATGATGACGAAGTATACCGATATGGGCTACGGCATCGTATTGGGCGAATGGGGCGTTCTGGATAACGAAGGACCCGACAGATTGAGTTATTTCACCAACTTCTTGGATAACTGCGATTTGTACGGATATGTCCCCATGCTTTGGGATACGGGATGGCTGTATGACAGAACCGCCTGTGAAATAAACGCGCCCGATATAGCCGACCTGTTCAGAAACAGGGCTTCCCGCCTGCCGATGACGGCCGGTGAGCTAATCGGCGCGGCGGAGGAAAATATGGCGTGGTCGCTCAGAAAAGCGGCAAACAGACCCGAGATTACTTACACGGCCGATGAAGCGTTTGCGTGGATTATGTTCGCGAGCGGAGACTGGTCGATGGTGTACTGCAACCAAGACAAATATGACCCGGATGTTATAAGCGCGGGCATTGTCGCTACCGATGTCGAGGTCACGGACGGCGAGGGAACATACACGGTATCCTTGGATTTCACGGGTACAAGCGCGGGATTCTCAGACGGTATTGTATTCTCCGCCGTGGGTATCATCAATGGTGAGATTCTTTTCCCGGGTTATGTTATGGAACTGACCGAAGTGCTTATTAACGGCGAACAGGTTGAGTTCTCCGGCTCTCCTTTCACCACAAACGACAATCCCGTTACCACGAGGGTAAATCTCTATAACCAGTGGGTCAGCGATATACCCGAGCAGGCCAGAGTTCTGAGCGGAGATTTGACAGGCGCGACCCCCGTCCCGCTTGAGAAATACATCGACACACGCATCGAAACTATCACAGTTACTTTTAACTACATAGCACCATAAGCGTCATAATTGTTAATTATCCAATTATAATTGTTAACTGTTGAATTGTTAACTGTTAATTAATGTTATCGGAGTGTGAAAAATGTGGTAAAACGAGTTTCATTCCCGAACGTGCTTCTGGTAATCTTTCGGATTTACCTTGCCGCAGTGTTCATGGCGGCGTTTGTCCCTAACTTGAACCCGGCGCGTGTCAGCGGCATGATAAACAGAAGCGCGTCTCTGTTCACAAACGCCATATCATATTCAAACATCGGCTCGAACTTTGTACGCGCGTTAGACCGTGGTTGGGTAACGTCACAGACGCTGTTCGTTACATATATCGGCGCGTTGGTGTGCGGACTGGCAATCGTGCTTATCGCGGCGGCGTTCTGCCTTTGCTTCGGCAATAACAGAATGCGCCGCTTGGGGCTTATCTTCTCGTCAGCCGCGTCGTTGGTCGGATTTGCGGGAGCGTCTCTTCTGCTCACCGCGTATAATCTTTTCTCCAACACATCGAATCCCGACCGTGTCGAGCCGTTGTTCCCGATGGGCATATGGGTCTTCTTCGGGCTGTTCGCGCTGACCTTGCTGCTTTCGGCGGCACTGTGGTTCACTCTTCCGAAAGCCGATAAAAACGAGAAGTATGAGCTTGCGCCGAAATATCGGCTGTTTCTGATGCTGCTGCCGTTCTTGGTGCTTGTCGCGCTGTTCTCGTATCTGCCGCTGATGGGCTGGCGTTACGCTTTTTACGACTATCGGGCGGGATTTCCCCTCACATGGGATAATTTTGTGGGCTTCAAATGGTTCACTTACTTAGTAAACAATCCCGCGACCCGCGCGAATATCATGCGTGTTATGACAAATACTTTTGCGATGAGCGGTCTTGGTTTGGCGTTTTCATGGCTTCCTCTGGCGTTTGCCGTGTTCCTCTCCGAAATGCGCTCGAACAAATACAAACGCGTAGTCCAAACATTTACCACTATCCCGAACTTTATCAGCTGGGTATTGGTCTATAGTGTCGCGTTCGCTATATTTTCCACCGAGGGCTTCCTCAACTGGGCGTTGATGAATTTAGGGCTTATCGAGGAAGGTGCGAACCATCTGATATCAAGCTCAAATATGTGGATAAAGATGTTCGCGTGGGGTACTTGGAAAGGGCTTGGCTGGGGCGCAATCATCTATCTCGCTTCCATATCAAGCATCGACCCGATGCTCTACGAGGCGGCAACGGTAGACGGCGCGGGGCGGTTCTCAAAAATGTGGCACGTCACCGTACCGGGATTGCTGCCGACATTCTTCGTGCTGCTGCTGCTCTCAATCTCAAACATCCTCAACAACGGGCTTGAGCAGTATTTGGCGTTCCAGAACCCCTTGAATAAGGGGTCGATAGAGGTTCTTGACCTCTATATCTATAACTTGGGACTGGGCAACACAGGCGGCGGCTCAAGCATACCGATTGCAACGCTGATTGGTATTCTAAAATCGGTAATCAGCGTAACACTGCTGTTCTGCGCCAACTCCGCGTCTAAATTCCTGCGCGGCGAAACGATAATATAGGGGGGCGGGTAATATGAAAGAGAGAAAAGACAGCCTTTACCTTAAAAGAACAATTAGCGACCTCGCTTTTACAACCATAAACGGGTTGTTCTTTACGGTGTTCACCCTGTTGTGCATATTCCCTATATACTACCTGTTCATAAACACGATAAGCGAGAATCGACTGGTAACAGCCGGAAAGATAAACCTGTATCCGATAGGTATACATTTTCAAAACTATACCGCGCTGCTCAACGCGAACGAGCTGATAAACTCGGCATATATCTCTGTTTTGCGTACAGTTTTGGGAACGGTCTTCATGGTACTGACATCCGCGCTTGTGGGTTACTTGGTTACACAGAATAAGCTGCTCGGAAGAAAGGTAATATACCGCGCTATTGTCATCACGATGTACTTTAACGCCGGGTTGATTCCGTGGTTTCTGAACATCAATATGCTTGGGCTTACCAACAATTTCTGGGGCTATATCATTCCGGCTCTCGTGCAGCCGTTCAATATCATTCTGGTAAAGACATATATTGAATCCCTGCCTAAAGAGCTTGAGGAGAGCGCGTTCATAGACGGCGCGGGTTATCTCGTTGTGTTCGGGCGCATAATCTTACCGCTGTGTAAGCCGATTCTGGCGACTATAGCGGTGTTCGGCGCGGTGGGACACTGGAACTCGTTTATCGACTCCATTATCTTAATGGGCGGCGAACCTAAGCTCTATACCTTACAGCACAGGCTGTACATATATCTGAATACGGCATCGAACATCGGAAAAATCATACAGGGCGGGGGGCAGCTCTCGGAAGCCGATATAGCGTCGGCTCTGAGTAACCGCGTTATCTCGCTGACCGTTGCCATGGTGACGATGATTCCCATACTGATGGTGTATCCGTTTATGCAGAGGTTTTTCCAGAAAGGTCTTATGTTAGGAGCGGTAAAAGGTTAATATATAAGGAGGAAAATGAAATGAAACTTAAAAAATGGATTGCGCTTGCGTCTGCCGCGCTAATGCTGATAGCTCTGGCGGCGTGCGACGCGGGCGGCGGGAGTTCCGGCGGCGGGAGTACAAGCGGCGGGAAAAAAGGCGAGCCGATCGACCTTGTAATCTATTCGCAGACCGCTAACTTCTCCGGTGAGATGAACGGCTGGGGAGCGGAAATACTCAGAGAAAAATTCAATGTAAATATTACAATAATCAACGACGGCGTTGACGGCACGTTCCAAACACGTATGGAAGCCGGGGATCTCGGCGACATAGTGATTTTCGGATCGGACGGCAATGACTTCAAAGACGCATCGGAAGCCGGAATGCTGTTAGACTGGGAAGAGGACGAACTTTTAGAAGAATACGGGCCGTATATCTATGAACACTTCCCGTTCGCGCTTGAGAAAAACAAGAATATCAACGGCACAATGCACGGTTTCGGTCATGGAGTTGCGGGCAACGCCAACGACCATGCCGCGTTCTACTACTATCCGCATATACGTTGGGATTTGTATGTGAAATTGGGTATGCCCGAAATAAATACGCTCGAGGACTTTATCCCCGTTCTTGAACAGATGGTTGCTCTCGAGCCGACTACCGATATAGGAACAAAGACCTACGGCGTATCCTCATTTACGGACTGGGACGGCGACATGGTTATGATGGTTAAATCCACCGCCGCGCTGTACGGTTGGGAAGAGTCACACTTCGGGCTTTATGATACCAAAACACAGGTGTGGGAAGACTGCCTTAAAGAGGGCGGCTGGTACGAACGCTGCCTGAGATTCTATAATAAACTCTTTCAAAAAGGTCTGTTCGACCCCGACTCATCGTCACAGAACTGGCCTGATTTGACTGAGAAATACACGAACGGCGCGGCAATGTTTAACATTTTCGAGTGGATCGGCGCGTATTTTAACAACGATGAACATGACGCGCAGGGTAAGAGGATGATGCCGGTGGTTGCCAAAGATCAGATAAATCTGGCGGACGGTATCAGCGTATACGGCAGTAACCGTCTTTGGACAATCGGCTCTAAGACCAACTACCCCGAACTGTGCATGGAAATTATTAACTGGTTCTGCACCCCCGAGGGTGTTCTGTCATACAACTTCGGACCCAAAGGCGTTACATGGGAGCTTGACGAAGACGGCGAACCCTATATGACGGAGCTTGGCTTGCAGTGTCAGGAAGATCAGGAAAATACGGAGCTTACATACAGGGATTATTCGGGCACATACAGAAACGGCGAATTTCAGCACAATAATACCACATGGGCACTTGACGCGGTGAACCCCGAGTCGCCCTCCGGTAATACATATAATTACAAATTCTGGCCCAGTACGATACTTACGAGAAAAGTTTCGGAGGTTGAGCAGAGTTGGCGCGACTGGTCGGGCTATGTCCTCGCGGACGACTTTCTTACAGCAAACGGACATAAAAGCGTCCGTGTAGCATCGACATATGTGCAGTCCCGCAAAGGCTCGGAATTGCAAGCAACATGGACACAGTTACAGACCTGCATACAGGACGGCTCATGGAACGCCATATACGCAAAAGACGATGCCGAATTTGAAGCGATTCTTGCCAAAATGAGAAAAGACGCTTACGATTACGGCTTCCAAGATTGTGTTGACTGGTGCGAAGCGGAAGCTATAATCCGCAGGGATGCCGAAAACGCCGCAATGGGCAGATGACAAATTTTCTTAAAATACTAGAGGATACCATCGCGCGGGGACCGTATAAAGACACATGGGAGTCCCTGTGCGAGTATCCCGAACCGAAGTGGTATAAACACGCCAAACTGGGCGTGTTTATCCACTGGGGATTATATTCTGTTCCCGCGTTTAACAACGAGTGGTATTCTCGCAATATGTACGTTAAAGATACGCCGGAATATGAACATCACATTAAAACCTACGGAAATCACAAAACCTTCGGATACAAGGACTTTATTCCCCTGTTCAAGGGTGAAAAGTTCAACGCTTCGGAATGGATGTCACTGATAAAATCTTCGGGGGCGCAGTACGTCATGCCTGTCGCGGAACACCATGACGGGTTTCAGATGTACGGCAGTGAACTGTCGGATTACAACGCGGTTCGCATGGGACCGTGCCGCGATGTGTTGGGCGAGCTTAAACAAGCCGCCGAAGCGGAGGGGATAGTGTTCGCGCTGTCAAATCACCGCGCGGAACACTGTTGGTTCTTCAACGGCGGCTTGGAATTTGACAGCGATATCGACCCCGCGAACGAGGCGTTCTACGGCAAACAGCAAGCCGGAATGGGTTCGGACACACATGATATATGCTCACCGCCGCCGTCAAAGGAACACTGCGAAGACTGGCTCGCCCGTTTGGTCGAGCTTGTGGAGAAGTACCGCCCGTCTGTCGTATATCTGGATTGGTGGGTGCATAATCTGGGGTTTAAGCCGTACTTGAAAAAATTCGCGGCGTATTACTACAACCGCGCCGCCGAGCTTGGCTTTGAAGCCGCCATCAACTATAAACACAACGCATTCCCGCCCGGCGCGGCGGTGTTTGACGTGGAGCGCGGTCAGCTTGACGGCATACGCCCGCGCATATGGCAGGCCTGCACGGCAACGGCGCGTAATTCATGGTGTTACACCGAACAAAACGAGTATAAAAGCCCGGAGGAACTGATTTGGAATCTGATTGACGTGGTCAGCAAAAACGGCCGCCTTCTGCTGAATATCGGTCCTAAGGCGGACGGTGTAATCCCCGAGCGGGACAGAGAGATTCTCACGTCTATCGGCAAGTGGCTTGAGCAAAACGGGGAGGGTATCTACGGCGCGTCATGTTGGAATGTCTTCGGCGAGGATGATAATATCCGCTTTACCTGCAAAGGCGGCAATCTGTACGTGTTTGTGAGGAAGTATCCGAACAGCGGGGAGATTGTCATAAAATCGCTGAAAAAAAGCCCTGTAACTCCGTCATCAGGCGGCGACTTTCATATCAGGGATATTACCCCGTTAGGTACGGATGTACCGCTGTCTTTTACACGCGATGACAACGCCTTGCGTGTAAAAACACAACTAAACTCACAACTGCCCGTGGCACTAAAAATATTGATTGAATAGAGGGGTTTTTATGGTTTACCTTGACCCTTCACGCCCGCTTGACGGGCGTGTCTCCGACCTTATATCACGCATGACGACAGAGGAAAAAATCGGGCTTCTACCAACGCG
>WRJE01000045.1 GCA_009782385.1 Oscillospiraceae bacterium
TATGTTATAATCCCCCGTGTGAGTGATATTGCTTCTATAGCTCAGGCGGCAGAGCGCATCCTTGGTAAGGATGAGGTCACCAGTTCGAATCTGGTTAGAAGCTCCATGAAAACTTGATTGCCTAAATTGTCCGCGTTGCCCCGTAGAGCGCGGCATCCTTGACGTGCCGTTTTTTATGCTACAATCCCATTAAATAATGGCGCGTCTGGGAAGCCGCGCCCTACTATTATTTAGTATAATAAGCTAAAATTGAGGTAGGAACATATGAATACAGTATTTGATTCCATATCATCACAATTCCCGAAGATAATCGGCGATAAATTTCTGGATATTATGTCGGTTGACGATTTGCTCGAAATCAGGTCGGTTTCCCTGTCCGAATCTCCCGAAAAAGAAACTTGCCGACCGATAATCCAAAGGTCAGAAGACGAAGCGAGAAAATCCTTTTCCGAAATAATCACCGAGAACAGTATAATTAATATTGGTGTTTATACCACAGACTCCTCGCCGCGTGTAATAGGTAAAATCACCTTTTTTGATTACAATCCGAGGAATCGCAGCTGTGAGTTGGGTTACTATTTGAATCCTGCCTATAGAGGTCAAGGAATTATGAAATCTGCTGCAAGTATTCTTGTTCCCATGCTTTTTGACAAAGGAATAAATAAAATATACGCTCAAACCGGAGGTTTTAATGAAGCATCTATACGGTTGCTCGAAGGCTTGGGTTTCTCTAAAGACGCTGTTTTACGTGAACACCATGAGTTAGGGTCGGTTCTTTATGATGACTACATATTCAGTATTCTAAAGTCTGATTGGGTTGCGGCAAATTAGTAGGGGGCGATGGCAATCGCCCCGTTATTAACGAAACAACTCTGTAGGGCGCGGTAACCTTGACACTTGACTTCTTATCAATATTTTGATAATATATGCGTAAGCTAATTGTGGAGGTGTTAATTATGGCAACGATTAGACCGAGTTCAGATTTACGGAACAGATACAACGAAATATCCGATTTTTGCCACCGATATAACGAACCCGTTTTCCTTACAAAAAACGGGTCGGGAGATTTGGTGGTTATGTCTAATTCAGAATATGAACGCTTATCCGGCAAACAGGAACTGTCCCATTTGCTCAATGAGGGTCTTGCGTCAATGAGAGCGGGGCGAGGACGTTCGGCGGATGAGGTGTTTTCGGAATTAGACAAGGAACTACGCATTGCAAATTCCGAAAGATTAGCCGGGTATGTCGGAAGGACTGCGGAAAGTGTTGCGGATGAAATGGAACAGATTATTAATGAGGTCGAGCATGGATAAATACAGCGTGATACTATCCCGCCGTGCCGATGCAATGCTTATAGCACATACAGAGTTTTTAGCGCGTGTTAGTCCGGTTGCCGCCCGAAGATTACTTGCAGATTTCAAGAAAGCGGCAGCCCGGATTAAAAAAGAACCCATACCAATTTCCATATGCTGATGAAACGGACTCGCCTGGAATATCGATTGAGACATACAGGAAATGCTTATTTGATGAGAGATATAAAGCCCTTTTTCTTATCGAGGGTAATACTGCGTATATTGATGCAATAATCGACTGCCGGCAAGAAAATATTGATTTATTCAAGGAGGTCAGATAAATATTTATTAATTCTTAACTCGGCTTCTTTTGGTACTTTTCTTGCTGACACAAGAAAAGTACGAAAAACCTCCTTTAGAGGTAGATTTTGGGTATAGAGTGTGGTAGAATGGACGAAAACAGTTTTTTTGGATAATTAGCATAAGAAAGAGAGTAGTAATAATGAGAAAATACAGTCGTACTATACTTTTCAGCGTACTATTCGCTGTTGTAATCCCGATTGGCACTCTCTTGCTTTTCGCGCTTAACGGCTATTTCGATGAGCATGAACGCTACCGTGTTAATATTGATACCAACGCTGACTTGATGATTATTTCGAGCGAGGGAAATGAATACCCGCAAAATGCTATTCTAATAACAAACACAAGAGAAATTAAGAAATTTTTAAGGTCATACAAATGGCGCGATAGACATTTGGTGTGTTGTTGGAGCGGCGATAATCCTAAATATAACTATACAATCAGATTGATTTATGAGGGGTTTTATAATAGTTCATTCGAGGAAACTATACGCTTTAGGAACGATTGGATGGTACATTACGAAGAAAGGGGAGCAGCACCATATAACAAGAATTTCTTCAAACTGTTGGTTAAGCAAATACAAGATTTCGAGAATATGGAAAACTATTTGTACAAGTATATGATGACTGCGCCTGTTGTTAGTTTTGAAAATGTAAAAACAGAATTGCAAGACATAGATAATATTTATATCTTCACAAAAAACTCACCGTCACAAGATTTATCGTCACAAGAATTTATAATTGTTTCCCACAGCAAGTTGGATGAACACAAAATAGAAGAATTGATTCAGAAATACAATGTTAAAATACTGGAAATTGAGTAGTACACTGTTATCTGTTAACTGTCCTTACATCCGTCAAAAAATGATTATCATACACATCCACAACATAAAACCCAAAATAATACTTCCCCGGCGGCAGCCGCGCGGGAATCAGCTCAACACCGTCCCCGACAACAATAGGTGCGCCCGGCAAATACCCGTCCTCCTCGTTGTCGGAGTTAATATCGAACAGCGGATACCTCGGCGTAACAATGTCGCCGCGCTCAAGCGTAATCAACGCCGATGCGGCGATGTTTTCGCCGCCATCGGGCGAAACGCCGGAAACGCTGTACTCATTGCCGTTTCGCGCCATTAAAAGGTTCATGTCAACGCCGTTGACGCTCACAGGCGCGGACAGATTGCCCGCGTCACCCGGACGGGCGCACAGCAGCGAACCGTCAAGCGTGAGCCATGTATCCGGCAGCTCGGCGTGACCCGTATCGCCGTCAACGACCGCATCGATAAAACTTAATATGAGATACACATCGTCGTCAAACTTATCCAACAGCACACCGCGCAGGGAAACCGCGTTTTTCGCGACATCTTTCGGTAAAGTGACGGAAAACCGCTCTTTTTCCCCGCGCACTTTAACGTCAAGGTCTTTGCTGTCCGCATCGCCCGCCGACAGTTGAGCTGAAAACTCACGGATTAAAGAGGTATAATTCTCCGAAAATCCCATGCTGAGATAAACATCGAGATAATCCTCCATAATCGCCTCATTCTCGAGCGGAAAGTAGACGGACAGCCCGTTCGAGTTCGGCGAATTTTTTGAGCGGCGGTTATAAACCACCGCGTCTCTCACGGCGGAAATCAAATCATCGGCCTCATCGGGATAGCCGTTTCCAAACCTCTGCGCGAGATGAACCAAGTCCACCATATCCGCGCTCTCGTCCGCGCCACCAAAGTATTTCGCTCCGGCGCGGGCTTTTGCCACGCCGCTGAAATTACCCTTGTGCAGTTCCTTCCGCGCCGCCAGCGCGAAACGCTCTGCGGCGGTTACGACATCAGCCATCCTTGACAGATTTGTGACAGATACGGTAACGGCCTCCTCGGGGTTCTCTTTAAGGCTCGCGTCATAAAACGCATCGGCGGCAATTTTGCACAGTTCCGGCGTGCTGTAGGCGCGGACTTTCTGCCGCTTCACAACAGGGGATGTCAGTGCCTTCGCCAACGGCGCGTAATCCCAACCCGCGTTCGGCTCCAGCTCCTCCGACGCAACCAGATAATCGGCATAGGGCGCGAGCAGCGCGGCGGTTTCCGCCGCCGCCATCAGGCAGGTATCAAAACCGATAAAAGACAGGCGTTTGCCGCCCATACCCGCCTCTATGCCCCTCGCTATATCCAAAGAGTTTATAGTCGCGGGTTCGTTCACTTCGTCAAACCCGAACCCTATTGGAACGCTGCTGCCGTGATTCCAAAACACCAGCCCGTACCGCTCCGCCGGAAACTTTTTAACGGCGCGGTTCAGAAAATCGGCAAGGGTATCAGGGTCGGCGATACTGCCGCGCGGCAGTATCTCTCCGTGCGAAAGCCCGTTTCGTGTTATATAATGAATCTGATTTTGATTCGGCTCAAAGCCTTCTGTCTCCCATTTTGACGTTCCGCCGGAAAAGATGACCGTGTTGACCCGGTGATCGCTCGGCAAATGCGTCATCAGTTCTTTCAGGTTGCGGGTGAACGCGCCGCCGTGACCCGTTTCGCCTCCGGATTCGAGGTCTGAACCGTTGACATACCACAGGAGGGTAAACGCGCCCAGTTCCTCAACGCTCTCGGCAACGGGATTACTTTGCCGCCGCGTCTGCCGCTCCGGCACTGCGTCCGGTCTAGCGCACGATGAAAATATTGTAATAATTAAAACCAAGAGGAATATCTTTTTCATTTTAACCACCTCAACAAGACGGTAGGGACGACCTGCGGTCGTCCGCGGGCGGCCAATGACCGCCCCTACAATGTATACCTTTTTCCCGATTTTGCTTTATTATTCAATTTGACATGGCTTGATATTCGTGGTATCCTATTGCTCAGGCAGACGAACGGCGGAAACGTAAAAACAAAGTAACCGCCCTCCTTTGACACAGAGGCGGTTACTTAATTAGAACCAATTTTGGACAAAGACCGTTTGGTATTGCCCCTTCTGCCATTATAATACCACTGCTTACAGTCTTTGTCAAGCGTTTTCGCCGAACCTTTCTTTATTATTCATCATCATATACACAGCTTTATATAATGGGAGGAAAGAACATGAGTAAGCATAAAATTTTGTTTATTCTTTTTGCGTTACCTATACCAATTTCATTGATATCTTGGATTGGCACTTTAATATCAGTTGCAAACATAGGTGCAATGAAAGGGTCTGTGCTGATACGAGGAATAGCGTTGATTACGATGTTACTTGCAGGGACATACACGGGAACATATATTTTTTCGCTAGTAAAGACATTAAAGAAAAAAGAAATTTCGATGGTTAGCTTGTTGCCATTGCTACATATTGCTTTGTTCCTTATATTCATGTATCTATGGTCACGGTATGAGTAATAATCTATTACTTAGGCAGGGAGTTGATACCAATCTTTACAATACTTTCCAAAACATACCTGAACCCGCAAACCGTCCGCATGACAATAAACGCGCCGCTTGCCGCCCGCCGCGCTCTGCCCGGGCAGTTTGTCATGCTCAGAATCGGTGAGTTGGGCGAGCGCATACCGCTGACAATCGCGGGCTTCGACCGCGAAAAGGGAACAGTTGACATTATCTTCCAAACTGTCGGCAAATCGACAATTCTTCTGTCGCAGTTAAACGCGGGCGAAACAATTACCGACCTCGCCGGGCCGCTGGGGCAACCGTCCCATTTGGACGGACTGAAAAAAGTGTGCGTTATCGGCGGCGGACTGGGCTGCGCGATTGCGTATCCACAGGCAAAGGCGTTGTTTGAATCCGGCGCGGAGGTTCATATAATAGCGGGCTTCCGCTCTAAAGACTTAATAATTCTGGAGAGCGAAATGCGAGCAGTGTCATCGCGCATTGACATCTGCACCGATGATGGCTCGAACGGACACAAAGCACTGGTAACGGATATCTTGAAGGAAAACTTAGACGGCGGCAGAGTTTATGACGCGGTTATCGCCATCGGTCCGCTTGTCATGATGAAATATGTCTGTCTCGCCACAAAACCGTATAATATTAAAACATATGTCAGCATGAACCCCATCATGGTTGACGGTACGGGTATGTGCGGTTGCTGCCGCGTCACGGCGGGCGGCACAGTGAAATTCGCTTGTGTGGACGGCCCCGATTTTGACGGGCATACCATAGATTTTGACGAGGCTATACGCCGTAACGCCGCTTATAAAGCGTTTGAAGATAACAAGCGGCACGAATGCGAACAGGGGGTGCTCTCCAATGAATAAGAAGACCCCGATGCCGCAGCAACCGCCGGAGCTTAGCCGCTCTAATTTCGATGAAGTCGCTCTGGGCTATACACCGGAGCAAGCCGCCGCCGAAGCGGTGCGTTGTCTCGGCTGCAAGAACCGCCCGTGTGTGGCGGGATGCCCGGTTGGGGTGGCAATTCCCGAGTTTATAAAGGAAATCAAAAACGGCGATACGGCTAAGGCGGCTGAAATCATTAAGGAAACCAATGCCCTGCCCGCCGTATGCGGGCGCGTCTGTCCGCAGGAAACGCAGTGTGAAAAACTCTGTGTCCGCGCGAAAAACGGCGAATCTGTCGCCATCGGGAGATTGGAGCGGTTCGCGTCAGAGAACGTAACTCTCAACTCTCAACTCTCAACTCTCAATTCAGATAACCGCATAGCGGTTATCGGCAGCGGTCCTGCGGGATTGTCCTGCGCGGGGACGCTTGCGCGTCTGGGATATGCCGTCACGGTGTTCGAGGCGTTCCATAAGCCCGGAGGGGTTCTGATATACGGCATTCCTGAGTTTAGGTTGCCTAAAGAGACAGTACGCCGCGAGGTTGAGGATTTGGAACGCGCGGGCGTGAAAATCATCACAAATTGTGTGATAGGCCGCACACTGACGGTTGACGACCTGTTCAATGACGGCTATAAAGCCGTGTTCATAGGTTCGGGCGCGGGACTGCCGATGTTTATGAATATTCCCGGGGAAAACCTCAACGGCGTTTACTCCGCGAACGAGTTTCTGACCCGTGTGAACTTGATGAAAGCCAATGACCCTCTGTCCGATACACCCGTCAGAAACAGCAAACACACGGTTGTAGTCGGCGGCGGAAATGTAGCCATGGACGCGGCGCGTTGCGCCCTGCGCCTTGGCGCGGAGAGAGTTGACATTGTATACCGGCGGAGCATGGACGAAATGCCCGCGCGGCGTGAGGAGATAGAACACGCCGCAGAGGAGGGCATTAACTTCCGCGTTTTAACTAACCCGAAAGAGATACTTGGCGATGCTGATTTTAATGTAAGGGGTATTGGCTGTGACGTTATGGAGTTGGGCGAACCGGACGCTTCAGGTCGGCGCAGACCTGTTGTCAAAGAGGGCGAAACGGCGGAGATAGAGACCGACTGCGTGATTATGGCAATCGGCTCGTCACCCAATCCGATTATAAAAGACACAACGCCGGATTTGCTGTTCAACGGTCGCGGCTGTGTCGAAACGGACAGTAACGGTCTTACGAACCGCCCGTTCGTATATGCCGGGGGTGACGCGGTCACAGGCGCGGCAACGGTCATTCAGGCGATGGGCGCGGGACGCGCCGCCGCGCTTGAAATTGCAAAAAAATTATGTTAACATAAATTTAACTTGATTTTTTGTTTATTTTGTATTAAAATGGACGGGCAGGTATGATTTGGGGGTTGATTCTACAATGGCGGGTGAAGTTTTTCAAACCGTAATGCTTCAAATAAAAGACGCGGCGGACTGCGTTGTCGGCGTAACCGATGAAGCGGGGGTTGTTGTCGCGTGTACGGATTTCGGAGAGATTAGACACCGCAAGGACGGGATTCCGGGCGAGCTGTCCGATAAGTCCGTCACGGTCAAAAACGGCTGTACGTATATGCTCCTTCCGGGTTCTTCGGATTACGCCGCGTTCGTCAACGGAAGCGGCGAGGTAGCCGCCGCGATATGCCGTATGGCGGCTGTCGCTCTGGGCGGCGCGAAAGCGTTCCACGATGAAAAGCACGACAATACAATACTGATTAAGAAAATACTGACGGATAATATCCTGCCGGGCGACATATACGCCCATTCGCGCGAACTGAGCGTTGACAAGGAGATACAACGCGCCGTGCTGCTTGTTCATCAGCCCGATACCGCCGACCCGGCGGTTATTGACGTGCTTCAAAACCTGTTCCCGGCGGGCAGAAACGATTTTGTCATAAGTATAAACGAACGCGATACCGCGCTCGTGAAAGAACTGACCGATGATATGGTCGCGGATGATTTGCTAAGGCTTGCCTCCGCCCTGAGCGAAACGATAAGCTCCGAGTTGTATATCAAAACGGTTATAGGTATCGGTACTGCCGTCAGCCACATAAAAGACCTCGCCGCTTCGTTCAAAGAAGCGCAGACAGCCATTGATGTCGGTCAGGTTTTTGAACCTGAAAAGAGTATAATCCACTACGGGACACTGGGCATCGGGCGGCTTATATATCAGCTTCCGACAACGCTCTGCGAAATGTTTTTAACCGAGGTATTCAAGAAAAATACCATTGAATCACTCGATCAGGAGACACTTTTTACAATACTCAAATTCTTTGAGAATAACCTCAATGTCTCCGAAACCTCGCGCAAACTGTTTGTACACCGCAATACACTGGTGTACCGCATCGAAAAGATAAAAAAACTCACGGGGCTCGACCTGCGCGAGTTCGACCACGCCATAATCTTCAAGGTTGCGCTGATGGTTAAGCAGTATTTGGCGACACAGGGGGCGCAGCGATAATGGTTCGCCTTATTGATGTTTACAAGTCTTATGACAACGGCACAAAAGCGTTGCGCGGCGTTACGACACGTATCGATGACGGCGAGTTTGTGTTTCTTGTCGGTCCTTCCGGCTCGGGCAAATCCACGATAATAAAACTGCTGACCTCAGAGCTTCGCCCAAGCGAGGGTAAAGTGCTTGTCAACGGTTTCAGTATAGGCGCGATAAGACGTTGGGACGTGCCTAAGCTCAGGCGCACATTGGGCGTTATATTCCAAGATTTCCGTCTCATTGAAAAAAAGAGCGTCTATGAAAATGTGGCGTTCGCGATGCGCGTTGTGGGTTCGTCACCTAAGGATATACGTGTCCGCGTTCCGTTTGTACTCGACCTCGTGGGACTGGCGCACAAGGCTCGCCGCCGCCCGTATGAGCTGTCAGGCGGCGAACAGCAGCGCGTGGCTATAGCTCGCGCGCTGATTAACAACCCCAAGCTCATAATCGCCGATGAACCAACGGGAAACCTTGACCCCGCCCGCAGTCTTGAGATAATGACTATCCTTAATAAAATCAACTCCCTCGGCACAACGGTCGTGACCGTTACGCACGAGCGCGAGCTTGTTAACCGTTTTGCCAAGCGCGTTATAGCTATCGATCAGGGCAGGATAATCAGCGACAGAACAGGCGGCTACTACGCAAGACCGGTAAAACCGCAGTAATGAACGCACAGGAAAAATATGAATACTGGCTTGAAACAGCCCAATATGACCTCGAAACAGCGGAAGCTATGCTGATTGGCAGACGTTGGCTGTATGTAGTATTTATGTGTCAGCAAGCGGTCGAAAAACTCGTTAAAGGTTTATATATTCTCTACATTGACGACAATGTACCCAAGACACATAACATACGAGCCATTTTTGAAAAATTTGAGGATATGTTATCGGACATAGTGACAGATGAACATTATAATTTGTTTGAAGAATTGACAACTCATTACTTGAACGGGCGTTATGCTGATTATAAGCAGAAATTGAGCGAACGGTTGAATGAACAAACCGCCGCGAGATTTCTCAAACGAACAGGGGAGGTGTTCTCATGGCTTTTAACATTGAAACCATGAACGGTGTTATAAGCAGCTATGTGGCGGACGTGAGAAACGCCATGCCGATTGACCGTGTTTTCCTATACGGTTCTTACGCCAAAGGAACAGCCACAGAGCAAAGTGATATAGATTTATGCTTTTTTTCCGATGACTTTGAGAACCAAACGACAATAGATATAATGTTGCAATTATTTCGGTTTACCCGCAAATACAAAGGTGTTGATATAGAACCGCGCGGATTCCCGGTGTCGGAATTGGATAATGACAATCCGTTTGTCAAAGAGATATTACGGACAGGTCGGGAGTTATAAAGGGTTGTATTTATGAAACGTTACGAAGTTATGTATTTCTTTCGCGAGGGGATTCGCGGCGTTTTTTTGCATGGTTTTATGAGCTTTGCCGCGGTCAGTGTCATAGCCGCCTGTTTGCTTATAATGGGCAGTTTTTCACTTATCGCCTTTAACTTAGACCGTGTTATCGAAGACCTGAAAAACCAAAACGAAATACTTGTTTTTATAGATGAAGAACTGTCACTCGCACAGGCAAAGAGTATCGGAACTCGCATTAACAACATGGACAATATCGAAGAAAACATATTTATGGATAAAGATGAAGCACTTGAACAGTATAAGAGCCAGTTTGAAGCCGATTTGTTTGAGGGCATTGATGAAAACCCGCTGAGGCACAGATACCGCATACTGCTCAATGATGTTTCGCTTATGCAGGAGACGATGGATAAACTCAGCTCTATCGCGGGTGTGGCGGAAGTCAGTGCGGAGATTCCTATCTCCGAGTTTATTCTAAGTACGCGAAGAATCGTCAATACGGTATCCTATATGCTGATAATAATGTTGTTGGGCGTATCCGTGTTCATCATCTCAAATACCGTCAAGCTGGCAACATTTGACCGCCGCGAGGAAATCGGCATCATGCGTATAGTCGGCGCGACATATTCTTTTATACGCTGGCCGTTCGTGATAGAGGGATTTTTACTGGGTATGGCGGGTGCGCTGATAGGGTTTTTCATACAGTGGGGCGTATACTCCTATTTAGAAAAATTTGTAAAAGGCGTACTGGAGATATTCACGTTCTCACCGTTCAGCGATATGTTTTTAATCGTGTTCATACTGTTTATAGGATTCGGTTTTATTGTCGGCGTTCTGGGCAGTGTGCTGACAATCCGCAAATTCCTGCGGGTGTAGTAATGATAAAAATATATCTTGATAACTGTTGTTATAACAGACCATTCGATGACTTATCACAGAAAAACATAGAAAATGAAGCAATAGCAAAAATGTTTATACAATCACTCATTAAGTATAAAAGCATTGAATTGTATTCATCGTTTATGTTGTTGTATGAAATAAGCATGAATCCTTTTGAAAAAAACAAGGAACATATCTTGCATTTTGTAAATGAATACTCAGCATTTCATGTAGGAAATGAAAAGAAAAATGAGATTTTAACGATTTCAAGAGAAATAATGGAAACAGGCATTAAATATAAAGATTCTGTTCATCTGGCTTGTTCAATAGCGGCAAAATGCGATTATTTTGTAACAACAGACAAGCGTTTGCTTAACTGCAAAACTGAAAGAATAGGAATCGTAAATCCGATTGAGTTTGTTGAGATATGGAGGGAAACAGAATGACTGAAGGTATGCAAACATCTGCTATAATGACTGCGGGAATGAGAATTTTGCGTGAAACACTTGGAATAATTGAAACTGAAGTTTTTATCGCAAACATTAAGCGTGAGAGCTTTAATTATACTGAATGGCGGCGCGGCAATCTCTTTGAGAATATGACACTTGATGAGCTTGTCAGCAAAGCGTCTGAGTTTGAGCTTCGGCATCCAGAGTTAATCCCCCGAAACGCCAAGATTATATAATAAATCCCCGTAGGGCGCGACGCCCCCGGCGCGCCATTGCAAAACCCCGCGCCGTTAACCGCGCCGCTGCAAACCGTTTTACAAGGAGGTTACCAATATGAAAAAATCCACAAAACGCTTGGCTGTGATAATAGCCCTGACCCTCGCCGCGCTGATGGTATTTTCGCTCGTGTTCAGCATCTTTCTGAGCGGCGGCTCGTACTCAACACCCGCCATAGCCGCGTCTGCAATCGACCAGCTAAAGGAGCAGCAAAAGGTTTTGGCGGCGGAAAAGAAGCGCAACGCCGACAAACGCGCGGCGACCGTTGCCGAGCGCAAAGGTCTAATCAACCAGAAACACGACCTTGACGAACAGATAAGGCTGACCTTAGAAGAAATCGAAAACACGAACCAACTCATTCATGAGTATACCGTCCAAATTGCGCTGACACAGGAGCGTCTGCAACGGAAAAACGATGATATTAAAGAAAAAGAGGAAAAATTTCTCGCTCGTTTACGCGCCATGGAGGAAGCCGGGGACGTATCGTACATCAGCATACTTATGCAGTCAAAAAGTTTTTCGGATTTATTGGGGCGTATCAGCATAATATCTGAAATAGCCGCGTATGACCAAAAAATCATCTCCGACCTCCAAAAAGCGCGTGATGAAATCGCCGCCGAGAGAGAACAGCTCGAAATTGAAAAACTGGAACAGCTCGAAAGCCGTAAATTACTGTCCGAAGCGCAGTCCGAACTGGCGGAGCTTTACAGGGAACTCGATCAGCAGATGGCGGAGCTTGAAGCCGACATAAAAGAGTACGAAAAAGCCGAGGCCGCCGCCGACAAGGAAATGGAAGAAGCGCAGAAGAAGATTCAGCAAATACTCGCTGAAGAAGCGCGGAAAGCCGCCGCCTCAAGACCTTTTGTCGGAGGAACGTTTGCAAATCCCGCCCCTGATTATACGAGGGTATCCTCTGAGTTCGGTATGCGTAATCATCCGATACTAAAAGTACAAAAAAAACATACAGGTATTGACTTAGCGTCACCGAGCGGCACGCGCGTCCTCGCGGCAAACGACGGCACTGTAATAATGTCGGAGTGGAACGGCGGCTACGGCAACTGCATAGCCATCGACCACGGCGGCAAAGTGGTTACGCTGTACGCTCACAACAGTAAGAATCTGGTTAAAAAAGGTGATACGGTCAAAAAGGGACAGAGGATAGCCAACATAGGCTCAACGGGAACATCGACCGGCCCGCACCTGCATTTTGAATATATAGTTGACGGCACACAAAAAAATCCAAGGGAAGTCTTAGGTAATTAGGAATGAAACGTAAAATTGATTTAGGGGCGGTCATAGTCCTAATGCTGCTTGTGGCAACGGTTACATGGCTTGTCGCCCTGTGGCAGACGACCGAGGCGTATAACAGCCAGATTGAAAAAATCCTGCGCGTTGCCGAGGAGTTCAAAAAAATCGAGCAGATAAAAGAATATATCGAAACAGCTTATGTCGGCTCATGGGACGAAGAAAAACTGCTTGACGGCGCGGCGGGAGGCATGATGGACAGCCTTGGCGACAAATGGTCCGGCTACCTCAACTACGAGGATTACCAGAGCTACAAGGATTCGCGCGAGAACAGGGTGGTTGGTATAGGCGTATCCGCAACGCGCGATGATGAAACAGGCGGGATTTTAATAACCGAAGTTTACGGCGATTCCCCCGCTTTCGACGCGAACTTACTGCCGCTTGACATTATAATAACCGTTGACGGCGAATCCCTGCGGAACATGGCTTATGAGCAGGCGGTCGAGCGTATTCGCGGCGATGCCGGAACGGTTGTAAATCTGGAGATATACCGCCCGTCAACCGATGAAACATTCAAGCGCGATATTACGCGCCGTGAAGTGCAAATAGAATCCGTGCGCTCCCGTATACTCGAGGGCGGCATTGGATATATTCGCATAAGAAACTTTGACAAGGGTACGGACGCTAAGTTTGTAGAAGCTGTCACAAATCTGATGATGGCGGATGTCAGAGGTTTTATTTTCGATGTACGCAACAACCCCGGCGGAGCGAAAGAGGTAATGCTCCCCATGCTTGATATGCTGCTGCCGGAGGGCGTGCTGTTCCAATACCGCGACAAGGGCGGTGAAATGATTAAAGATATGTCGGACGCGAACAGCGTTGATTTGCCGATGATAGTCATAATAAACGAGAACTCTTATTCAGCCGCCGAGTTTTTCGCCGCCGCGCTTAAAGAATACGACTATGCAGAGCTTGTGGGGCGGCCGACAACGGGCAAGGGATTCGGACAGTCACCCATCGAACTCTCCGATGGCTCCGGCATTATACTCTCGACAATCGAATACTTTACTCCCAACGGCGTAAGCCTTGCGGACGTGGGCATAAAACCCGATTATTCGGTAGTCCTTACGGATGACGAAGCGGCTCGCTTCCATGTAATGGAACCGAGCGAGGACAGGCAAATCGTAAAAGCGTATGACGTGTTAAACGTCAAGATTGAGAAGTTGGAAGAGCAGGCGCGGCAGTTGGCGGAACTCGAGGCCGCTCTGTTAGGCGGGGAAGAAGACGGAGATGCTAGCGATCCTTGATAAGGGGACGCGCTTCCAAGCGTCGCATGAGTACGCCGGAGGGATGAAATACCGTCACATAACGGTAAAATCCGAAAGACAGCAGAAGAAAGCGGTTAAAGTTTTGCGCGGTCTGGATATTCAAACGGTAATTCCCGTGGGCGTGAAAATGCCGAAAGGATTCAAGTTTCCCGAGGAAGACCCGAAGAAAATTATCCACATAGCGGCGGCACAGTCAAGCGTCACGGGTCAGAGCGCGTATATCACCGCCCCGCGCGTAACAAAAGAGTTAGAGCGCGTTTTCAAGTCGATTCTGCCGTTTACCAAAACACTCGCGCTGCAATGCGGCGCGGACACCGAACGAACCGCGCGGTTCATATTGAAGAACTACGGCATAGCCGTTGTCTGTGCGCCGCGCTCAGGCGCGGACTTGACAGTTGACTTGAATTTTATGTCCGTAAACGGCGTTAGCCTGTGCGGCGCGGTGTTTACATTAGAGGACGCGCCCGAACCCCCTCACGGCGCGGACAGACAGCTCTGGAATTACGCGCTTTTAGAAAGCGGGTTGTTTGACGTATTGACAATAGAGCGGTAATAAATTATAATGCGTGTAATGTAGTCTCGCGCTGCACTGACTCGGCGGTGTATAAGTTTGCACACATAACTGTTGGTGAATTTGAAGGAGGAGAATTATGTATGCAGTAAAAGCATTGTATGATGGTGTAAATTTTAAGCCCAAGCAACCCATTGCCATAAAAGAGCAATATGAGGTAATAATCACTTTTGTTGAACCTGTAAAAAAAGACATTCCTTCTAATCTTCCTTTCAAACGCGGTTGCATGAAAAACAGTATGTGGATGGATGACGATTTTAATGCACCATTGGAAGATTTTAAGGAGTATATGCAATGAGCTATTTATTAGATACACACGTCTTTCTGTGGTACTTTTGGGACGCAAAAGAACTCAGTGACTGTGCGTCGGATATTATTGAGAATAATGCTGCGCAAAAATATGTAAGCGTTGCTTCACTGTGGGAATTTTCGGTAAAGTACAGTATGGGGAAACTCACTTTTGAGGGGGGATTAACTCGTTTGTGGGAAATGCTTACACAAAATAATTTTATTATTTTGCCGATAACCCAACCGCAGCTTGAAGTGCTTATCTCTGACCTCCCATTTCATCATCGTGACCCATTCGACCGTTTAATTATTGCAACGGCAAAAACGGAAGGATTGACCATCGTAACTGTTGACGAAAATATTCAAAAATACGATGTGTCTTGGGTATGGTAACATTTTTAAGTAAGTTTCTTTCTCGAACCCCTTAGAGACAATCCCTTAATATTATTATTTTGGAGTGATACCAAATGAAGAAACCTTTTGTACTGACAAAAGAACGTTTAGAAGAACTGGAAAAGGAACACGTTTACCTAAAAACGGTACGCGAGCGCGAGGTGGCCGAGCAAATCAAAGAGGCGCGTTCGTTCGGAGACCTCTCCGAGAACAGCGAATATGACGAAGCCAAAAACGAGCAGGGTAAACTGTATTCGCGTATGGCGGAGATAGAGGCGATACTGTCCAACTATGAAATCATAGAGGCGGTCAACGATGGTATCGAAACCGTTGTTATCGGCTGTCATGTCAATGTGCGCGATGAGGAGTCTGGCGAGACTTTGAAATACTCAGTAGTCGGCACACAGGAAGCCGACCCGTCTAAAGGGCGCATATCCGATGAATCCCCATTCGGTAAAGCTCTTATGGGACGCAAAGCGGGCGAAACGGTGTCATACGAAACCGGCGCGGGCGTATTCAAATATACAATTATGGAGATTACGGCATGATAGATCAAACAGAACAGTTGCAGGAACACGAACTGACGGCTATACGCCGTCAAAAACTTAACGCGCTGACTGAAACGGGCGACAGCCCGTTTGATATTACTTCCTTTGATTTTACGCACAGCGCGTTGAGTATAAAAGACAATTTTGAAGATATGGACGGCAAAACGGTAAAACTTGCCGGACGCATGATGTCAAAGCGCGATATGGGCAAGGCGTTCTTCTGCGACCTTCAAGACACATCCGGGCGCATACAGCTCTATGTGAAAGTAGACGACTTGGGAGAAACGGCTTTCAACTCATTCAAAAAGTTTGACATATCCGATATCATCGGCGTTGAGGGTACGGTGTTCAAGACCAAGCGCGGCGAAATATCCGTGCATTGCAACAGCGTCACGATGCTGGCGAAATCCCTGCGTCCGCTGCCCGAGAAATTCCACGGTCTGCGAGATTCAGACCTGCGCTACCGCCAGCGTTATCTCGACCTGATTATGAACGCCGAAACGCGGAACACATTCCTCACCCGCTCAAAAATACTTAATGTAATCAGAAGCGAAATGCAAAATCGCGGCTATCTCGAGGTAGAAACCCCGGTTTTGCACGGTCACGCGACAAACGCCGCTGCGAAACCGTTCCGCACGCACCACAATACGCTGAACTTGGACATGGTACTGCGCGTGGAGCTTGAACTGCACCTAAAAAGGCTCATAATCGGCGGATTCGACAGGGTGTTTGAGATAGGGCGCATCTTCCGCAACGAGGGTATGTCCGTCAAACACAACCCCGAGTTCACCATGATGGAGCTGTACGAGGCGTATACGGACTACAAAGGTATGATGAAAATCTGCGAGGAGCTTTACGCCGCTGTTGCGGAGCAGGTCATCGGAACGGACAAGCTGATTTATCAGGGGACGGAGATAAACCTGTCCGCGCCTTGGCGGCGCATGACAATGTGCGAAGCCGTCAAGGAATACGCGGGCGTTGATTTTACCGATATAAACACTGATGAAGAGGCCTATAACATAGCCAAAAAGCACGGCATACCCGCAGAAAAGGATATGCCGCGCGGCGACATCATCAACCTTTTCTTTGAAGAAAAGGCCGAGAGCAATCTCATACAGCCCACTTTTATCTACGACTATCCCATTGAAATATCACCATTGGCAAAGAAGACCAAATACGACCCGCGCCTGACAGAACGCTTCGAGGCGTTCATCTACGGACGCGAAATGGGCAACGCCTTTACGGAACTAAACGACCCCGTTGACCAACGCGAACGCTTTACCGAACAGGCGATGAAAAAATACAAAGAGGGCGAGTTTGAGATAGACGAAGACTTTGTCACCGCCATGGAATACGGTATGCCGCCGACCGGTGGCATGGGACTGGGAATTGACCGCATGGTTATGCTGTTCACAGACTCCGCGTCCATACGCGATGTTCTGCTGTTCCCGACAATGAAACCCGTATTGGAATAGGGCGTGACGACCCCGCGTTGTAGGGTGCGGCATCCCTGACGCACCGTTGTAGGGTGCGACGCCCTCGGCGCACCGTTTAGGAAGGGACGAAGATATGCGAGCGAAACCCGATATCATGGACGCGGCTCCCGTGTTCGATAATAAATGGGACACATTCAAATATTGGTTTACAAACGTCTATTGGTTTCATTACAGATGGCACACAATAGGCGGCGTTATCGGCGCGGCTTTACTTATAAGCATTATTACAACAGTCGTCACGAACAAAGCACCGGACTTGACGATAATAATGTGCGGAGAGGTATATTTCGATCACGAATACGTTGAAAAAACATTAAAACCCGAGCTTGAGGAACTGGTCGGCGAATATTTGAAAAAAGAGAATGTATATGTAGAAATCGTCACAATAGCGATTGACTACGAATCCGAAGCGGGAATGATGGGACCGCAGATACTGGCGGCTAATATGGCGCGAAGCGAGGCAATGCTCGTAATAATGGAAAAACTAATGTTTGATGGTATGTTTGACCTTGATAGAGACCTGCAAAACCTTGAACAATACGGGCTTGGCGACAATTACTATATTGATATGTCAAACGCCCCGCGCATACTGCAACTCATATGGGGAATGGAATCGAACCTTTACGCGGGTATGATGAACAGGAATCCCGATAATAAGCACCCCTATCTGAATGAGCTGTCGGCAATCGCGCTGAAATATCTGTATGCCGATGATTGAGATAACAAGCCGCTCAAATGCAACGCTCAAATCTATCTCCCGTCTTTCGCGCGACTTGAAGTACAGGCGCGAGCAGGGGTTAATGGTGTGCGAGGGCGAAAAGCTCCTGCGCGAAGCACTTGCCGCCGGAATAACAATAAAGAAGCTCGTATGCCGCGAAACGCCCGAAATGCCGCTGCCCGAAACGCAAATTATCAGAGTGCCGAAAGATATAATCGCGTCACTTTCACTGATGGACAGCCCCCCGCAATTCATTTTCACCGTTCCGATACCCGATACGCGCCTTGAAAAACTCACAAAAGGGACGCATATAATTCTTGACAGAATACAAGACCCCGGCAACTTAGGCTCGATAATCCGCACGGCGCGAGCGTTCGGCGTTTCAAGCGTAATTCTAACGCCGGGATGTGCCGATATAACGAATCCGAAAACCCTTCGCGCCTCTATGGGCGCG
The DNA here is from genome assembly GCA_009782385.1 of Oscillospiraceae bacterium. Classification (GTDB taxonomy): domain Bacteria; phylum Bacillota; class Clostridia; order Oscillospirales; family UBA929; genus WRMG01. The sequence goes on from WRJE01000045.1 coordinate 18,433, forward strand.
TTGTTCGGTCAGAGGATAATGTGCGGTGAAACCGCGGAAATACTCGAAGCCATAGGGGACTATAAGTGCTACACCACGGGAACGGGGGAGAACGCGCTGAGAATTGATACGGTAAGTCTCAAAGACTGCGCCGTTGTAATAGGAAACGAAGGCGCGGGCGTGTCGGAGATGTGGCGCGGTTTTGAAATGCTGACAATACCCATAGAGTTTGAATCCCTTGGCGCGGCCGCCGCCGCCGCCATTGTGATGTGGGAATCGATGGTTTGAGAATTAAGAGATAGGAGAATGGTAATGCAAGCATATGAAGGGTTTTTTGAGAATGGACGTTTTACGCCGATTGGGCAGCCGGTAAGCGTAAAAGGTCGGCGCAGGGCGGTTATGACCGTATTTGACGATACGATGTCGTCACAGGCAGAAACACTGCAAGCCAAAGCGTGGCGAGAGTTTTTTGAAGCGGTTAATGCCAGTGATGAAGCTATGCCTGAAACATTTGAACGGGTAAATTTTACGCGGGAGATTAACCTATGAACGGATACGCTGTAGATACAAATATAATTTCATTTATGCTGCGCGGCGACCGTCAATTACAGGATAAAGTGTATAGAGAGGTTAATGGCGGAAAAGGTGTTGTTATCCCGCCCATAGCGTACTATGAAATAAAGAGAGGCTTGATAAATTACCAAGCACCGATAAAACTGGCGGCTTTTGAGTGCCTTTGCAATCTATTGGGCGTAGATGTGATGGATTCCGAAACGCTTGATAGTGCGGCGGGCATTTATGCCGTACTCAAAAAAAGCGGATGTCTTATTGAAGATTCTGATATTCTAATTGCCGCTTCATGTCTGGCGCATGGATATACACTGATTACCGATAATACACGCCATTTTGAGCGAATTGATGGTTTGAGAATTGTAAACTGGTCGGAATAGAATATTTGTAGGGACGACCGCCCTCGGTCGTCCGCGTATGATAAAGGAGTTTCATGTTGGGTAATCCGATAGATAAAAGAGGGGTTCTGGAAGATGAAATATTTACTTATAGAATCACCAAAGACAGAAAAGCGTTCATTTCTTGGCATGGCAAGCAAGTAACTGTCTTGAGTGGGCGTGAAGCAGAAGATTTTATAAAGCATATAAAGAATGCGGACGGTAAGGACGCTCAGTTGATAATGGCAAAAGCAACAGGGCATTTCAAACACGGAAACGAAAAAAGGAACAAACGCAGATAACAATATATAAGCACGATAATTTATATTAGTGGAGGTAAATTATGAAAAAATTTGAATACAAGGTATTATCAATCAAAAAAGGTGCGTTCACATCCGGCGAAAAGTATGCTGAAAAATTTGCGGAGGAATTAAATGCGTATGGCATTGAAGGTTGGGAATTAGTTGAGATTACCGGAAACACGTCTCTTGAAGGATATGTTATTTCAGTTTTCAAACGTGAACTAAATCGCTAGTGGTTCAGACGATACCGGGCGCAGATGTCGTAATGTGAGGACTAAAAATATACTTGACATATCCTATTAAATAGGATAAAATATACTTGTTTCAAAGGCGGGTGAACGAGTTGGGCAAAATGTTTTTCTCAACACACGAATTTGATAAGCAATGGAAGCATATGGGTCTTGGGGATGAAGAACAGCGTAAATTGGAAAACGAGATTGTGAATAATCCAACGGTTGGAAAGGTAATGCGCGGTACAGGCGGTTTGCGTAAAATGCGGTTTGCGTTAGAGGGTCATGGGAAGAGCGGAGGTTCGCGTGTTCTGTATGTTGATTTTGTTATCCTAGAACGTATCTATCTTGTTTATAGTTATCCAAAGAGTGAAATAGAAGACATATCTCAGGAAGACAGGGAGCTGTTTCGTAAACTGATTGAGCAGACAAAGAAAGAACTGGAGGGGCATAGGCATGAGTGAGGTTTCCAAGGGTATAATGTTGGGATTGCAAGAAATGCTTGACCACGCGCAGGGCAAAATAAAATTGCACTCAAACTATGTTTCAACTACACCGCCAAAAGTTTTTACAGCGGAAGAGATAAGAGAAATCCGCAATAAACTCAATATGTCACAGGGCTTTTTCGCAGATGTTATAGGGGTATCTAAAAAAACAGTTGAATCTTGGGAGTATGGCCGGGGAAAACCGAGCGGCGCGGCGGCACGGCTTCTTACGATTGCAGAACAAGACCCCGATGCTTTACGGCGCTATGGCTTTGCCGAGTGGTAAGGGTTTTAATTGTTATCCTTACGTCTTGTTGATATATTTC
>WRJE01000046.1 GCA_009782385.1 Oscillospiraceae bacterium
GCCGCGGCTCACAAACTTGTTCGCCTCACCTCGGACAGTTATATCGGCGTTTTCGTCGAGAAGCTGCCCGGGTTTGTCCACCCGCTCCCCGCCTATATACACAAGTCCCGCCATAATGGTGGTTTTGGCGCGTTCGCGGCTCGGGACAAGATTTTTATTAACCAACAGTTGATCCGCGCGTATTTTCATAGCACGTTAACTCCCCCTTACCTCAATGGATAGTAATGATAATTCCGTAAAACACACTAAGTGTCGGCATAATTTAACTCCTTTTCTATATTTTATGTAGGGAACGCCGCCCTCGGCGTTCCGCCGTTCCCCGTTTCCCTTGTCGGACGAACACAGTTCGTCCCTACATCGGAGTATTGTGATATTGTATTAACGATAATAATTATTTTTGACATTCATGTAAATAATGACCACAATTTTAGGCAAAACATTTCCATATAAGCTGTATCTATTATTTTTTTATCAATCAGTTTTCTTAAAGTCTCATACGCCATATCAAATTCTTGTTTGTTGATACCTCCATTATTAAGCGCGTTTTTTAATTCATCTTCATCAAAAATCAAAATGTGTCCATCGGGCATTAACGCCGCATCAAGGTATAAATCATCACAGTACGGATTACCTTTTTCATCAACAGCATTTTTTCGGGTAATATCAAAATACCACTCGATAATATCGTTATGATTATTGTAGACAGCGGTCAACCGCCAGTTTTCATTGTCGGGCAGAAATGTTAATTCGCTGTAACCGTTGTCAGCTATGCAGACCTCCGAACCTTTCTCACCGACCATGTACGGACGACTTACCTCTTGGATTTGCACAAGCGCGGCATAGCCGGCAATACCAACGCCATCAATCCTAACGGTTCTAGAAATAATGGACTTTATAAAATCCTTGTCATATCGTCCGAGATATTTCCGTCTTTCCATAATATAAGCCCTCAAAAATACTAATTATCTGTATTATTGTTACATTTGTTTATACCTCTAAACACGTCAACGTTGCCGCATTTGATTTATGTTGCTTTGTTGAATGATATGGTCGATTTTCATAGGCACTCTTTAATATCGCGTTTACCGTGCAGTACACGATAAATCTTCACTGTATGAGAATCATCACAAATCCTGTAAAACAACAGATAATCCATGACAACCGCCCTGCGGTAACTGCCGTCATAAACGTATACCTGATAAACACGAGGATTTTTGCTAATTCTGTTTAGAACCGCTTCCAACTCATCCATAAATCTGTCAGCAGTTCCTGCATAGAACTTAGATTTATAGCTCAATACTTCGTCAAGGTCATTTTCCGCCCGTTCTAAAAAGATTATATTATAATCCACTGTACTTCTCCCGTAATCTATTCAATACATCTTTACCGTCAGACCATTTTGCATCGGGAGAGGCAGCTTCAATTTCAGCTTCTTTCAGCTTTTCGGCAATATATCTAACGTGCATAAACTCCTCATAATCAGCAAAATCTTCAATGTTCAAAAGTACTGCCGTACCTCGGCCATTCTTGGTGATTATAATCGGATTGCGGTTATCTAACATGGCTTCTAACTCTGTATAATGATTTCGTAAATCTCTGACAGGTCTTACTTGGACATTGTACACAATATATCACTCCTATTCAAATTACATTGTATCACAATATGGATACGATTGCAAGGGTGTTTTGTGGCGCGGACGAACACAGTTCGTCCCTATCATAGCATTTCCTTTGCCGCTTTATAAATTCCCGCCGCGTCAAGTCCGAGCATAGCGCGGAGTTCTTCGGCAGTCCCGTGCGTTACGAACCCGTCAATCGCCAGTCCCTTATGCCCCGTTCGCTGTGCAACCGAACCGTTGCGGTATACCTCCTCGACAAACAATACCTTTCCCTGTATGTAATCCGTTCCGATTGGTGTCAAGCGCAGGAGCTTTACAACGGCGGCAGATATGCCGTCCCGCTCCAGCATTTCGGCGGCTGTCAATGTGTCGTTTACAGTTGTCCCATACGTGACAAGCGTGATGTCGTCACCTTTCCGCAGTACGGTATTTTTGAGATAATTGCCCGTATACTCCCCCTCGCCTCCGCGCGGATAGCGTATGGCGACCGGACTTTTCAACTCCAACGCATATTTAATGCAGGTGCGAAGCTCGTTATAACTCGCGGGCGCGAGCACAGTCATGTTGGGTACGCAGTCAAGAAACGCCGTGTCGAAAATGCCGTGATGCGTCTCGCCGTCATCGCCGACTAGGCCCGCGCGGTCAACGGCAAAAATAACCGGAAGATTCATAATCGCCGTATCGTGAATTATTTGGTCAAACGCCCGCTGTAAAAACGTTGAGTAAATAGCCACGAACGGTCTAAGCCCCTGCTTCGCCATGCCCGCCGCCATCGTGACGGCGTGTTCCTCGCAAATTCCGACATCGAAAAAACGCTTGGGATATTTCTTCCGAAACTCCGAAAGTCCTACGGCATCGCCCATTGCCGCCGTTATAGCGCAGATTCGCTTGTCGTTCTCCGCCAATTCCGTCAGCGTCTGCCCGAACACTCCGGAAAACGATAGCTCGCCGTTTGTCTTAGGCAGTCCCTTCCCGGCATCGAACTTAGGAACGCCGTGATAGAGCGGCGGGTTTTGCTCCGCGTATTTATACCCCTTGCCCTTTGTGGTATTGATGTGAAGAAGAATAGGTTTGTTCAGTCCCTTTGCGTACTCAAGAACGCGGATTAGCGTCTTAATGTCATGCCCGTCCGCAGGACCGAGATATGTAAAACCCATGCTTTCAAAGAGCGAACTGGGGAAGAAATATTCTTTCAGTCCCGTTTTCCATTTATAGAGCGTTCTGTCAACGGAACGCCCGCCCGGAGCTGTCATTACAAGCCTGTGATAGATTCTTTTCAGCTTGAAATACTGCTGACCGTTACGCAGACGCGCCAAATGCTTTGCCACGCCGCCCACATTCTTTGTAATCGACATTTCGTTGTCATTTAGAATGACAACCATCGGCAGACCGCTGTGTCCCGCGTCGTGCAACGCTTCATACGCCTGTCCGCCAGTGAGTGCGCCATCACCGATGACGGCGGCGATATGATACTTACCGCCAATGATGCTTCTCGCTCGCGCCATACCCAAAGCCACGGAAATTGATGTGGAAGCGTGACCCGAAACGAAAGCGTCGTGTTCGCTTTCGCACGGTTTGGGAAAGCCCGCGATACCCCCGAATGAGCGCAGGGTCTTGAAACCGTCGCGCCGCCCGGTTAGGATTTTATGGGCATAGCACTGATGCCCCACATCGAATATAAGGCGGTCAACACTTGTGTTATAAACCTTGTGAAGGGCAACGGTCAATTCGACCACACCGAGGTTCGATGCCAGATGCCCGCCGTTTTTCGATACATGAGCTATTAAAAACGAGCGCAGCTCCGCGCATTTGGCGTTGAGAGCCGCGAGTTCTGTCGCAGTCATTCTTTCACTATCCTTTTAAGCAACACCGGAGGCATAATTAATAATCGCAATTTCAGATAATGCCTTTTGAGCCTCATTTGCGATTTTCTCAAGATGAGCCGCCACATTGTCTGTATATGAGACTTCACCGCATTGTGAACAAACTTGTGAAGGTACATTTTTAACAATTACTATACAATTATTTGCGTCAACCATAAATGTGGTCGGGCAGTCTTCAAGCATTCCTTTGCACATAAAGCATTTCATTACTATAATCCCCTTCTCATTCTGAAATCATCCGCCCACCTTTCAGGCGCAGGATAATAAACACTTATAATCCAAAGCTCCCCGTTCCCAATCCCGCATACAACATGAAGATAACGGGAATTTGCCGTGACCCCTAAAACTAAGCAGCTTGGATATGGATAATCATCAGGGTATCTCTCTATTATTTCCCCGTTTGATAGGGCATATATAACATCCGAACGGGTTATTCCGCGTTTAATCAGACGTTTTATAGCATGGTCAGTCCATCGTATAATACCGGATTCACACAACTGTTGAATTTCACCAATATCCATGCGTTACGCAATCCTTTCGATAAATAAACAACGTTTAGTGGGATAAATGTTGCAACAATTATATCACATCAGCAATCCCAGCGCAAGACCCAGCAACGCGCCCATAACGACCTGAAGCGGCGTATGCCCGAGCAGTTCCTTTAACTGACGCTGAAATGTCTCCGGCGTTACTTCACTCAAACTCTGCATAATAAAATTGATGCGCTTCGCGTGTTCCCCCGCGGCACGGCGGATATTCAGCGCGTCATACATGACGATTATCGCCAAAATCGCCGCAATCGCAAAGTCGGTCGAATCATAGCCGCGAACTCTGTACACGCTTGTCGCAAGAGCGACAACGGTTGCCGAGTGTGAACTGGGCATACCGCCCGAGCCTGTCAAGCGGCTGAAAGTGATTTTCTTTCTGTGAACCGACAGCTCAATTATGATTTTAATCACTTGCGCCGTCAGAAACGCGGTGACAGACACATTCAATATATAATTTCCGGTAAACCAGTTCACGCTGTTGCGAATGAACTCCATAGAAAAACCCCCTAATTGCGGTGCGATTGCCATCGTCCCCTACGTATCCCTGTTAGATAATTTATCTGCCAATTCAATCAGAAAATCGTTGTTTTCAAAACCTTTCAGCGCGTTCTTTGCCGTGTCCGTACAGCGTTTTATTTCTTTTACGCGGTCAACGCCGTCTCCGCGCTCTCCGTCAAGCAAATCATCGCGGTATTGAAACGCCAACCCAAGATTTCCGGCGTATACCCCGGCGGCTTCTATTGCCGATGACGCATTTCCGGAAGCCGCCAAGCATCCCGCTTTCGCGGCGGCAATAAAAAGCGCGCCTGTTTTATATCTGTTTATGACGCGCGTATCTTCGCAGCCGTCAAACTCCAACGCCTGACCTCGTACCATATCAAATGCCGCAACGGCTATTTCATCGGCGGCTTGGGGTGTTTTTTGAGCCAGTACAAAAGCGTAGCTGAGAAGCCCGTCACCGGCAAGCAACGCCATAGCTTCGCCGTATTTAATATGATTAGCGGGCTTGCCGCGCCGCGTGTCGTCATTATCCAAGCACGGCAGGTCGTCATGTATCAGCGAGTAGGTGTGTATCAGTTCGATGGCGCAAGCCGCCGCGAGCGCGTCTTCGGGTTTGCCGCCGCACAACTCGCAGAACGCGAGCGTCAATACAGGGCGCACACGTTTACCGCCCGACAAAAGGCTGTAACGCATGGCTTCGTATAGCTTTTCATCGCCGCTGAAAAGTTGTGAGAGGTAATTTTCGATTAGGCTGAGGTAGTTATTGTATGTGATGTTCATGATTCAAATTCACTCTCAACAGGTTCGCCGTCCGCGCCCTTTAGTATCAGCGCGACTTTCTGCTCGGCGGTGTCAAGGATTTTGTTACACGCGCCGACAAGTTTCGTCCCCTCATCGAACAGTTTCAGCGAATCATCGAGGGGTACTTCACCCTGTTCCAGTTTTTCTACAATTTCACCCAGCCGTTTAAGGCTTGTCTCAAAGTTTTGCTTTGGCATTGCCGATTCTCTCCTTAACCTCACATTTTATCTGCCCGTCTATAAATCTGACGTATATATCCTCTCCTGTTTTCACGTCTTTAACGCGCTTGACCGTTTCTCCCCCCGCGTTCAACGCAACTGAGTAACCACGGGCGAAAACTTTCAGCGGACTGAGCGCGTCGAGCTTCGCGGCATACCGCGCCAATAAGCTGCGCTTTGCCGTTATGCCGTCACGGACGGCGCGTTCCAAAAGGCGTGTGTCGGCGGTCGTTCTGGCGTTCTTTATCGAGCGATTAATACCCCGCGCCATGCGCGTGTGCGCGTTGTCGAGCCGCTGCCGCCAGTCCGTATGGTTGGGCGACACTATTTCGGCGGCGTTTGACGGCGTTGAGGCGCGTACATCCGCGACAAAGTCCGCGATAGTCACATCGGGTTCGTGTCCGACCGCCGATATGATGGGTATGCGCGACTTGAAAATCGCGCGGGCGACATTTTCATCGTTGAACGCCCACAAGTCCTCTAGCGAGCCGCCGCCCCGCCCGACAATCAGCACATCGCCCAAGTTGTGAGCGTTGGCGTACTCAATGGCTTCGGCTATTTCCGGCGGGGCTTCCTCGCCCTGTACTCGCACAGGCAGTATATTGACCGCGCACAACGGCCATCGCGCTCTGAGTATTCTGAGCATATCACGCGCGACCGCCCCGGCGGGTGACGTAATCAGTGTTACGCTTTTCGGAAACTTAGGCAGGGGCTTTTTATATCTCTCATCGAACAATCCCTCGGCGTACAGCCGCTGTTTGAGCTGCTCAAAGGCTATGGCGAGCGCACCCACGCCGTCCGGCTGCAAGGCGCGGCAGTACAACTGATACTGTCCGTCCCTAGGGTACACCGACACCCGCCCGATTGCTATTAGCTTCATGCCGTCCAGAGGTTTGAACACCAGTTTTGAAGCGTCACCCTTGAACATGACGCATTTCAGAACGCTCTCCTCATCCTTGAGCGTGAAATAGTGATGACCGGACGGGTAAACGCGGTAGTTCGATGCCTCGCCCGACACGGACACGTTTACAAGCTCCGGGCTTGATTCGAGCAGGGCTTTTATGTAGTTGTTAACTTGGGTTACTGTCATTTGTTTGCCTTTCTAAACGCCAAATACGCAACGCCTGCGGCGTTATCTCCGGAATATTCCGGGGCGGCGAAATAGATGTTATTCAAACGGAGCGGCAGATTCTCGCGTAATACCTGTGAGCGGGCAACGCCGCCCGCGAACAGCAGCGGAACGCCGTCAGGCGTATTGTTGATAACAAACTGTATAATCACATTCATAACAAAATACGCGATGTTTTCAAGTTTTTCTCCGGCGGCTATAAGAGCCTGTACCTTATTTTCAAAACCCGAGAGGTTGGGCGAAGCAACTTTAACGGGGATAATCCTGTCGTGTTTAATTGCCAGTTTGTCAAGCGCGTCACCCGCAGGGAACGGCAACCCGAGCAGTAAACCCGCGCGGTCTATGAGCTGTCCCGCGCTGATGTCCTTTGTCGCGGCAATTATTTCTATGTGCGGTTTTTCATGTAGGGGCGACCATTGGTCGCCCGCGGACGGCTGATAGCCGCCCCTACAAGGCGCAATATTTGATATGTCGATATTTGGCGACCATTTTACAAATTCCGTTGTGCCGCCGGACAAATGCCATGCATAAAATTCGCCGTTCAGCAGCTCCGGTCGTCCCGCCGACCAAGCGGCGGCGGCGATATGCCCCTCTTGATGGGAGAATCTGTGAAGCGGCACATTCAGCGCGTGCGCCAACGTCTCCGCCGCGCTCACACCCGCAAGGAAACACGGCATATATGAACCCTCTGCGGGTCTTGGTTTATCGCTTACGCCGATACCGCGAACTGCTGATAAATCCAATTCTTTCAATACATCCGGCAGCCGCTTTACATGATTGAACAACGCGTCACTCTGCCTAAGCCCCAACTCTCCCCTTTTTACGGGAAGGGGCGTTGTTATGCTCCGCGCCGTATCGGTTTCGCTGTCGTATACGGCGGCGGATGTCATGTAGTTGCTCGTGTCTATGCCAAGAAATCTCACTGTGTGACTTCCCCCCGGTAAAATGAGGCTATTATACCGTTTATGAACGACACGATGTCGGTGTCTTCGTATTTTTTTGCTATTTCAACCGCTTCGTTCATAGCGGCTTTCGGCGGAATTTCGTGCATATACAACACCTCGAACATACACACGCGCATAATCGCCACGGCGATTCTAGGCATCCGCCCGAACTGCCAGCCGATGGAGTATTTTTCGATGTATCCGTCAAGCTCCAAACCGTGTTCGTAGACACCCCCGACCAAGCGCGTAATATATGCGCGTTCCTCTGTGTCAGGGAGTTTTTCGTAGAGTTCATCAACGCCGTTGAGCCTCTCAAAAAAGCCGCCGGACAGCCATTCGTCCAAGACGGCTTCAAGCCCGGCGTTATCAAAGCCGAGCGCAAAAATCATTTGTACCGCAAACTCTCTGGAGTGCTTGCGAATCATTTACTTTTTTTCTTCGTTTCTTTTTTCAGCGATATGCCGCCGACACGGACATTTACGGCAATGACCGTCATGCCTGTCATGGATTCAAGCGTCTGTTTTATGTTTTCCTGCACTTTTTCGGCAACAGTGCGGACGTTATATCCGTACTTCACCAAAAGAATAACGTCAATCACAGCCGTGTCATCGGTTATCTGTATCTTCACGCCTTTTGTCGGGGCGCGTTTTCCGCGCCGATCCGAAATCTGCGCTCCGCCCGCGCTCATAAGCGAGCTTACCCCGTCTACCTCGCAAGCCGCCAACGATGCTACCGAAGCGACTACTTCCTCGGCAATATGAATCGAATTTTTTACATTCATTTGGTTTCACCCTTCCGGTTTTTCTATGGGGGTATATTATCATAAGGGTTGGGGTGTTGTCAACCGACCGAATTATAAAACATCGCGCCATGCAGGGGCGGACGGGCGGACGTGACGGCCGCCCCTACTGAGCGCGGTCATTTATATGAAGTTCCTGTTTTAGGGCTGTCTGCAATATCGCGGACACATTGACACCCGCTTTTTCAGCTTCTGTGTTCAACCACGAGGGAAGCGATACGTTGCGGCGTACAGTACGGCGTTCGTTTGCCCTGCGGTATTCCGTAAAGTCTACATCGACCATTGAAACAAATTCGCCTGTTTCATATGTCACGCTTCCGGGATTGGAGGGAGTGGGCAGCGACTTGTTTTCATCCTCCATGTCAATCCCAATGATTCCAATAGCGTCCCGCGCCATTTCTATAGCTGCCGTTAAATTATCCCCCTGAGTGTCAAGAGGAAAATCAGGCGCGTGAGCGGCGTATCCATCGTCTAGCTTTGTAAAAATAACCGGATATGCTGTTTTCATGCTTATACCTCCCTATATTGGCGGTTATGTTTATTTCAGCCCCCGCCGTTTGATGATTCTCTGTGCCACTTGTTCCTTGATTTCCCGTTGCCGTGAGATTGGTTCACAATCCTTACCATTAGTGTATATATCGTGATTCCCGCCGTCCCGCTTATATCGCCATCCATTATTTTCTAATAGCTTAATCAAATCTCTGCGCTTCATAGATTGCCCCTCCTCACACATTATTATACACACTTGTTACACAACTGTCAATGCAAAATATAGGCGGCCAATGACCACCCCCTACAATGTCCTCAAAAATCCCTCCAATATCAAACTTGCTGCCACGGCATCGACCGTATCCCTGCGTTTTTTGCCGCGCCTGTTTGTTTCGTTCAAAATCCTGTGCGCGTCAACGGTTGTAAGGCGTTCGTCCCACAGCGTAACGGGTATTTTCAGAGCGTCCTCAAGACGCTTTGCCAACCGCTTCGACACCGCCGACCGCTCGCCTTCATCGGCGTTCATATGCTTGGGATTGCCGACAACAATATGTCCGACATCCCTCTCTCGGCATAGAGCGCAGAGTTTTTCGGACAGCTTGCTCATATCTTTTTCAAAGACTGTGAACGCTTCGCCTGCAATAAGTCCTGTCGGGTCTGACAGAGCCACGCCGGAACGCGCCTCGCCGTAATCAACCGCCATTATACGCATGATAATCACCGAGATTATATTAACATAATCTTTAATGTTTGACAACCAATGTTTTTTTAGATATAATGTGTTATCAAAGGTGTATTTGCTTACAGGAGGATTAGTATGAAAAATATTGAAACCATTGCTTGCGATGTGTTAACTCAATATCCTGTCAAGCGTGCTGCTTTATTCGGGTCCGCGGCAAGAAACGATATGAATGAATTAAGCGATATTGATATGCTTGTCGAGTTAATGCCCAATACTCCCGGACTTGATTTTTTTGGATTACGTGTTGATTTAGAAGAAGCGTTGGGGTGTTCGGTAGACCTAATTACATGGAACGCTTTATCAAGGGCAAAACCTGCCTTTAGACAAAACGTTGAAAGCGAAGCGAGATTGATTTATGAATATTAGAACAAGAAATATTTTGGAGCATATGTTAGATGACGCGCTTGATATAATAAAGTTTACCGATGAAATTGATGATGTGGAAGCCTTTTCCTCTAACAGACTTTATCGCAAAGCCGTTGTTATGTCCATCCTTAATATTGGGGAACTTGCTAAAAACCTTCCTCAAGATTTTAAGATTGCTTATAATGAAATACCTTGGAAGAAAATAGCGGGTATGAGAGACTTTGCGGCACACGGATATCATGTGATGGATGACGATATTATTTGGGATGTTGCTAAAAATTCTATGCCCGATTTAGTAAACTTTATAAAAGAGAAGTTGAAAACAGATTCTCCATTGCGAAAGGAGTCAACGTGAAACAGGAAGTAATAAAAGCATCGGGTAATGCCGTGCGGAAAATCGAATCCGTTCTCGGCGTTGTGTTAAAGATTATCGGAACTGTATTTCTAATAATCCTCACCACGGGTTCTATACTCGCGGTGGTGTTTTCCATATATATCACGCGCTTTCTCAGCGTTGACATGAACGTTAATCTGAGCGACTATACGCTAAAGCAGACAAGCACGGTTATGTACAGAGACAGAGAGACGGGGGAATCCCGCGAACTTGACACCCTTCACGGTCAGCAGAACCGCAAACTCGCGGTATATGAAGAAATTCCGCAGTTTATGATTGACGCGTTGGTCGCGGTCGAAGACAAGCGTTTCTTCCAGCACAAGGGCGTTGACTGGAAACGCTCCGGCGGCGCGTTATTGAATATGTTCATGCCCGGCGGCGACTCTTACGGCGGCTCGACCGTCACGCAACAGTTAATTAAAAACCTCACGGATGAAAAGGATTTTACCGTTGCCCGCAAGGTTCAAGAGATACTGCGCGCGCTCGATTTTGAGAAAAGCTATACCAAAGAGGAAATCCTCGAATGGTATTTGAATACCTGCTACTTCGGTCAAGGCTGTTACGGTGTCAAGACCGCCGCCGAGGTATACTTCGGCAAGGAATTAAAAGATATAACCGCCGCAGAGGCGGCTTGTATCATCGGTATTACCAACAAACCAACGCTTTATAACCCGTATCTCAATCCCGACAAAAACAAAGGGCGGCAGGAAACCATACTCAAAGAGATGTACGAGCAAAACAAGTTGACGGAGATTGAGTACAGACGCGCAGTCAATCAAAAACTGGAGTTCGTGGGCATCGGCGATGAAAACGATGAGTATGACTTGGGGCGCGTCCAGTCATGGTTTATGGATCAAGTGGCGTTTGATGTGCGCGATGATTTGATTGAGCAGAAAGGCGTATCCCTACAGTACGCCAATATGCTGATATACAGCGGCGGGCTTACAATAGAGGCAACCATCGATATGCGTATACAGAATATTATTGACGAGATATACGCGGATGAAGAGAACTTCCCGATTGTAAAAAACGAGGAGAAACCCCAGAGTTCCCTGATGGTAATTGACCCCTATACGGGCGAAATACTGGGATTCGCGGGCAAGCGCGGCGTTAAGACGGGAAACCTTATCTTTAATCTGCCCAACCATTCACAGCGTCAGCCCGGTTCGTCCATAAAACCCATCACCGTCTACGCGGCAGCGTTTGAAATGGGACTGATCACACCTTACAGTGTTGTCGATGACGCGCCGAGCGAAAACGCGGGCAAGGCTTGGCCGCGCAACTCCGGCGGCGCGTACAGAGGCCGCACGAACGTTATAACGGCGGTGCAGAACTCTGTAAATACGATTGCGGTTCGCGTGGTCGAGATGATGACACCCGCCAAAGCGTTCTATTTCGGGCGCGACACTATGGGCATGACATCACTCGTTGAGGAGCGTTGGTACACTAAAGCCGATGGCTCTCAGTACAAAATGAGCGATATAGACCGCAGTCCGCTCGCGCTTGGCGGTCTTACAAAGGGTTTGACCGTCCGCGAACTGACGGCGGCATACGCAACATTCGTAAACAAGGGTATGTACAGCAAACCGCACACATATACAAAGGTTTTTGACGCTAACGGCGCGCTTTTACTGGATAATGTCTCGCCTCCCGATGTAGTTATCAAGGAAAAAACGGCGTACTATATGAACACCGTCCTCCAGCAGGTCGTCACGGCGGGAACAGGCTCACGCGCCAAGCTGAACACAACTATGGCGACCGCCGGAAAGACCGGCACAACCACAGACGACTGCGACCGTTGGTTTGTCGGCTATACGCCGTACTACGCCTGCGGCTCTTGGTTCGGATACAATATCCCTAAGAAAATCACGCTGCAGCAGAGTACAAACCCCGCGCTCGCGATGTGGAAGCTCGTCATGGACGAAATCCACGAGGGATTAGAGCCGAGAGAGTTCTTCAAGCCCGAGGGATTGGTCGGGGCTTCATATTGTCTTGACAGCGGTCTTGTCCCCACCGACAACTGCCGCCTTGACCCGCGCGGTTCGCGTGTGTCGCCGACATTAGGCGTATATTACCCCGAAGACGTGCCGAAAGCGACTTGTAATGTTCACACTCTTGTCAATGTCTGCAAGGAGTCCGGAAAACTGGCAACGCCTTACTGCCCCGAGGAAAATCATACCCGCGTTGCTCTGCTCAACATAGGGCGCGGCATGGCTGTCCCGGGCGTTTCGGTCGGTGACGAACAGTATGTCGTGCGTTATTGGGGCGGCGGCGGTCCGACTATACCCGAGGATACGTTCCTTCCGGCTGCATCCGGAACTGACGGCGCGTTGCCGTACAACACATTCTGCCCGATACACGAACTGCCGGGAGACTATTCAACGCCGTCATCCATTGACGATGACGGACACCCGCTGCCGGACGACGCGCTGTTCCCCAATATGCCGGGGCATGAGCCGGGTGCAGAACCTCCCCACGAGCCTGAGCCGGAAGACCCCTCCGTTGACCCTAACTTCATACCGCAGGATTAAACATAATACACCAAACTCTCTTTTACCCGCTGTCCGGTCACGCGCCGGACGGCGTTTTCATACAACGCGAGCTGCCGCTTGTACTCGGGCTTGGACGCGCCGCTCTTGAAATCAACTATCACCCATTCGCCGCCCTCAATAAACATGAGGTCGATAACACCTTGAAACAGCGTCTTCTCCTCGCTGTCATATTCAGGTAAAAGCTCGCGCACAGGTGTCAGCAGGCTAAACGGTGTCTCACGTTTCACCGTCTCCGCCGCTAATACACGCGCCCCAAGTCCGCTCGTTACAAACCTTGTTATACGCCCCGGGTCAACGCTCGCGATTTGCTCCCGTGTCATACGCTGCTCACGCTCAAGGCATTCAAGCTCCGTCCGCGCTCCCTCAACGCTTCCGCAAGCCCGCAGATTTACGAATTGCAGCGCGGTGTGCAGTGCCGTACCGCGTTCGGCGGCGGTCAGCGCGGCGTGTTTTTCCATGAAGCGCGGTTTCGCGAAGACCGTATCGGCTTTTGTTTTGCTCAATTCCGTAACCGTCAGCTTTGACGGAATTTTACCCGGCGTGTCCGCGCCGCCATCCTCCCGTTCCGCTTTGAGAGGCGGAGACTGCCAACATTCGGCGGATGAAATTCCGAATACCTCGGTTTTTGGACGTTCGTGAACATACTCGCGTACCTTCCATGTGTCCTCCGGTTTTCCGTCATTCATCAACGCCAGCAGCAGCCAGTCCGAAACACTGTTGCACGTCAAAAGCCTGTGTTCATCGGGCTTGCCGTCCAATCCTAAAGACAGTTTTTTGAGACGCGCATCCAAGTCCGGCAGCGTCATTGTTACAAACAGCCGCTCTTTCGCGCGTGTTAACGCAACGTATAAAACGCGCATTTCCTCTTTCAGCAAGTCTTCGTTGAGCCGCTTTGCCACGGCCTCGCGTTTTGACGTTGTATACTGAACGCGCCGTTCCGCGTCCGTAAATTTTAATCCCAACCCCAAATCCTTGTGGAACAGTATCGGTTCGCGGCTGTCCGTGCGGTTGAAGATTCGCGCCGTGTCCGCGACTATTACGGTTTTGAACTCCAATCCTTTGGACTTATGCACAGTCATAAGATTCACGCCGCCCTGTGTTGCGGCGGACGGCGGTTTGCCGCTCGCGCTCCTGCGCTCAAGCGTTCGGCACAACTCTCCCGCCGTTGCCGCGCCCGCCGCAATGGGAATTAGGCTAAGAAGGTTCGCCCGCCGTGTCTCGCCGCCGGACATCGAGCCGAAAATCTCTAAAAGCCCTAGCCGCGTCAGCATTGTATGGTATAGCAAGTCCATTCCGTTGTCCGTGCCTAAATCGCGCAGCTCCGACAAATCGTTTAACAATCGCACGCATTTTGAATGTCCCGCCGCCGCCGAAGCCGCGAGACTGTCGTAGAAATCTCCTCCCGCCTTGCCGCGTATTCTGACAAGCTCTTTCGGCGAGAAATTGTAGAGCGGCGAACGCATTACGGCGAGCAGAGCCGTGTCATTGCGCGGGTTGTCGAGAATTTTAAGATAAGTCACCGCAACGCGCATTTCCGTTGTCTCAAATATGTTGTCATCCTGACCCGCCGCAGGAAGTCCCCGCGCCTCGATGGCGCGTTTGAAGTGTATCATGCTCGACTTTGCTCGCAGCAGTACCGCTATGTCGTCCGGCTTTTCGCCGCTCTCTACCAATTCGGCGCATATGTCAGCAACCATTTCAGCCTCAAGGCGTACTCTATTGTAGGGAACGGTGTCTTCATCGTCCCGCTCCTGTTCGGATTTGTCATTACAATAAACAAGAACCGGAAGTTCCCCGCCGTATTCAACGCCCGTCGGCGGCTTCAGCTTCTCTTCTTCACCATAAGGCATTCCGAGCATGATTTTTTCAAAAACCGCGTTAACCGCGTTCAGTATTTTTTCGTTTGAGCGGAAGTTATGCGGCAGAACAACCCTCGCGCCGCCGCAGTCGCCGCCGTATTCCGGCGGCATCCACTCGCCGTACTTTCTCAGAAATATATCCGGGTTCGCCAGTCTGAATCCGTAAATCGACTGCCGCGCGTCTCCGACCATGAACACGCGGCTTTTCAGCGCGGAAATAATCTCCTCCTGTACTTGGTTCACGTCCTGATACTCGTCAACCATTACCTCCGTGAAGTTTATCTCTAGCCTCGAACCGGGTACGCATAATAAATTGTGTGTATAATGCTCCAAATCCGAAAAATCCAGAACGCCTTTCCGCGATTTCAAGTCACCGTATGCCTTGCCGAACGCCCTGACGGCGGCAAACAGTCCGCGCGTCAGTTCTTCACTGTAGTGCAGTTCATCCTCCGCCGGAGGCTGCGCGGCAAGCATGGTATTTTGATATTCATCCAGCAGTTTATAAAAATAATCCCGCGCGTCCCTAAACGGTTTTACCGCTTCCGCCATGCCTTTCGGTGCTCTCGCGCTCACTTTTGTAATCTCCAAACCGTTCCTCAGCGCGTTAATGTTCACCAAGTCCGCGTCTAAAGCCGCCCCGTATGCCGCGTCCAATTCCGGCATTTCCAACAACTCCCGCCGCGCTTTCTTTACCACTTTCTCGGCGAGAATCAACACCCGTTCCGCGCTCTGCCGCAGATATTCTATATAATCACTGTGTCCGCCCACTATGCTGTCCATCATCATGTCAGGGTTGGGAAACGCCTGAATCTTATTGTAAACAGTTAAAATTACCTCGCCGAGACGGCGGTCGCCGCCAATGCCGCTCAGTGATTCCGCCAGAACTTCAAACCCCGGCGGATTCAGCCCGTATAGCTCCTCCAACGCCGTTTCGAGAGCTTTCTGCTTAAATCCCGCTTCCTCCGCGCCCTCCAACTGTTTGAAGTTGGGCTTTATGCCCGCTTCGGCGGCATAATCGCGCAGCAATCCCGCGCAAAAAGCGTGAATCGTGCCGATGTTCGCCCTGTGCATACGCTTCAACTGCGCGTACAGCCGCTTCGTTTCGCCCTGATTCTCACCGCACCTCTTTAATATCTCTTTTTGAATACGTCCGCGCAGTTCCAGCGCGGCGGCGCGGGTGTAAGTGATGATGAGAAAGCCGTCAATGTTCGCGCCGCCGTTCAACGCGCCGATTAGCCGCTCGACAAGCACGCTTGTCTTGCCCGAACCCGCCGCCGCCGAAACAAGCAGATTTTTTTCGTTGTAATCAACCGCAAGTTGCTGCCGTTCAGTCAGCTTTGGCATACTTTTCACCCGCCTTCTCCCAAAAATCTACCCTTTCCATAAATCGCGGCGTATCGTTTTCATCGAAGTAACACGACTCGGCAAAATCGCAGCGTTCGCATTGCGGCTCGGTGTCGCAAATAGGGTTCGCATCCACAAGCCCGTTTGTGATGTTCTCCGACAACGCACCCATCATACTCTCAACATGGCGGCGCAGAAGTCCAAGCCGCGCCGCGTCAGCGACCTGAGAACGCGCATCGGGTTCTCCGTCACGTTTGAGCTTTACAGGAATATAAAGTTTTTCCTCGCCGTTCTCCATCGCGTTTATGACGGCGGCGTTGTTGAGAATTATGCCGCTCCGTTTCAGCATCGCCCGCAGTTCGCGCGAAACGTCCGCGCCGGACACGCGCGTTCCCGCCATGGCGAAACGGTCATGGGCGGGCAGGTATAAAACCCCCGCCGCTTCCGCTTTCCGCCCTTCCCACTCGTTCAGCGCGAAGAGATAGCACAGCATTTGCATACCCAACCCGTACCACACATCGCGTAGTGAAAACTTGTTCTGCCCGGTCTTGTAATCCACAACGCGCAGATACAGCCTGTCCTCGTGAATCCATCCGTCAATGCGGTCAATAATGCCCGTTATCGGCACTTGACCCCCCGATGTAAACCTGTATTCGGTCTTCAGCGGTTCAAAATCCGACACGCGCAGCTCGTCATAGACATTGCCCGCCGCGAACACCGCCGACCTTTTAAGGCGTGATGTCAGCGACAGTATACGCGCGCTCCCGTACTCCGAACCGGGCAGCGAAGCAAGCCATTTATCCGCCGCCTCTGCGGCGAATTTCAGCGCGTCTTCACGCTCAACCTGTGAAAATCCGCCCAGTGACATGACCTCGCCGACCATGTATTCAAGTACACTGTGGATAAGGCTTCCCGCGTCTTTGGGCGCGGGAGCGGCAGCCGAACCGCGCGTTCTTATTTTCAGCGCGTATCGCGAAAAGTACGCCCAACGGCACAAGCCGTAGCTCTCAATCCTGCTCGCTGACAACGCGCCACTAGGCGGCAGCAGCGGCTTCCAATCGTCAAGCGGTGTACGGTCGGAATGCCACACGCCGCCACCGACAGTCTGAGGACGCTCGACAGTCGCGGCTTCAAGCCCCATCCGCGCCACAAGCATTGACGGCTCGGCCTTGCCCGCCGTGCAGTAACTGACCGCCAGATGTTCACCTGCCAGCCCGAACGCCATGTGCGCCGTGTACAGTTCACGCGATGCGCGTTCGTCCGCGCCCGGTGTCATAAAAATCCCGTTTTCTTCAAGCATAACGCGCTCGGTGTCCGTAAGCAAGCCGCCCGCCTCGACCCGTTTCGGTAAAACCCCGTCATTCGCGCCGACTATAATCAGCCGCTTTACGTTTCTGCCGTAAAGGCGGTCGAGCGAACACAGCCGCACCCTGTCCAGTGTTATCGGTATAACTCCGACATCATACTGCGACAGGCACAGCCCGAACAGCCGCGCGAACTCTTCGCCGCCCAGAATATTTTCCCCGAGTATATCAACGAAATTATCAAGAGCCTTGACGATAACGCCCCATAGCTGCCTCTGTTCATCGGCTTCCCTGTCCATGCCGCGCTCAACAAGGCTTTCACAGCGTTTTGCCAGCGTGTCCGCAAGCTCCATATCAGTGCAATAGTTGTACAGTGTTTTTGCAAAATCCTCACCCGTGCCGTGCTTTGAAAGACCGTGTGTAAGCCGCAGTAACGGTTTACGGATTTTCTCCCTTACACGGTTCAGTGTTTCGAGCCGCGCCTTGTCGAAATCGGAAAACTCACGCTCACCCCATCCCGCAGGGTGCGCCGTCCACGGCTTGTCCGCCGTCCAGAAAACACCCCGCGCGTTGTGTACCTTTATATAGTCCTCGAGTATGAAGCACTCATCGGGCGCGATTGGCGCAAGTCCCGTTTTGACGAACGCCGCCACATCATCCGCCTCGAACCCGTACAACGCCGCGTCAAGCGAGCTTGTTATGAACCGCGCGGCGGATTTGTCCGTAACGGGTGTCATATCATCGGTGAAAATCGGTATGTCATTCCGCGCAAAGGCCGCAATCAGAACGCTTTTATAAGCCTCCCACGCCGGAGAAACGACCACAATTTCATCGCGGCGAAGCGGCGGAGCGTTGTCCTCCGCCAACCAACTTTTCACAAGTTTTGCCGCCCACTCACATTCCGTCAAAATATCGGGGCAGGAGTACACCCGCTTTTCCCCCTTGTCATACGGATATACCGGGGTATCTTCTCTTACATCCGCACCAACCATCGCGGCGCATCTTTTCAGTCTTTCGGCAGTCTTGCGCGGCTGAAAAAAGATGTCTTCGTCTTCGCCCTCCCGCGCCGCAGGAAGAGAGACGGTCACATCTCCATGCTTGAGAAACGACTTGACTATACCGTACTCCTGCGCGGTAAAGCTGACAAATCCGTCTATGTAAAGCCTTGAATTATCAGTGCCTCTGTCGCTCAGAAACTCGCCAACGCGCGACAATACATCGCGCGGGTCGGCGGCAGTCTGTGCCGCGTGCGCCTCAAAAGCGTCCCAAATAAGCCGCAAGTCTTCCAGTTTCGCGCTTCCGGTGAGCATTTCGGGTCTGACCTCGCACATTTTCAGCTCGTCAAGGGTCGTCAGCAGTTCTGTCAAAAAGCTGACGTTACCCGCAACGCGCCCCCATTCCCGTAAATGCGGGCGCACGTCTCCGACCGCGCGTGCTAACAGCAAAAGCCGACCCCCGGCATCAAGCCTTGGTTCGGCAATGCCCCCGAAGTTCAACAGTGCGCGGTGCGCGATACGCTGGAACGTCAGCACTTCCGCGCTCATGCCTATATGGTCGCCCAAGCCTTGCAAGAGCCGCTCGGTTTCGTGGGAGAGCGGCTCGGGTACAAGCAATATTTGTTTTTTTTCGCCGCGCTCCGCGCGGCTGCCGATTTCGGTCAGCAAATGGGTTATTGGGGTGTTGTAGGTGATGTTTAGCATGGTTAGTTCTTGTTATCATTATCTTCGGTTTTTTCACTTAACAATTTCTTTTCTAAGAAAGGCAGCATTTTTGATATATCATCGCCTTCATATGAGTAACTTTCTGAATTGATTTTTATTGTACAAAACTTGCTCGTGAAATTAATTATCCGTTTTTTTATGTGATTCTTATGTTTTGCAGTTCCATTTTGGGACGATATTTCATTAAGTCTTTCATCCAATATTGCGTTAATTTCATCATTGGGCATAGGTTTTTTATGTTCTTTGAAATATTTTAATAGAGCTTTTACCGCACATACTATTAAGCCACATATTACTTCAATTATTATTTTGTCGCCAAGTACGCTAAAATCCAATGATCCTGATTCGATTTTTACGATTTTAAGAGATTGGATTTTATAATCTTTATCGCAAGGATAGATTCCAGAAATGTGTTTATAAATTTCGCTTATATCATAGATTTTATCAGCAAATTCAGCAACTTCAAATTCAACTCCTAATAATTTCACATCCAACAGCTTGTATTTTTCTGCATCATAATCACATTGGTTTTCTTCTAAATTCTTGATAAACCAAGAATAACTATCAATAATTTTATGATAATCATTGCATATTTTAGTTATAATATTATGTAGTTCTATCTTTGATTCACTATCCTCGTTTTGATAATATCTTTGTGTTTTATCCCTAAAAACACCAAACGAGTTAAAAAGTCCATTAATTTCTTTAGGAACTATTTTTTCTTTTATTATGTATTCTTTTATTAGATTTTCTAATGATTGATATTTCGAAAAAACGTCAAAAGGTTTGAAATTAGTTTTGAATGTATATATTTCTCTTCCAAAATTGCCTATAAATGCACTCGCTGCATTTAATCGATTTTGCTGATGTACTGTACTAGTTGATTGATTAATTAGTATCTCTAACATCATTTTATCTTGTAGTTGTCTTATTTCT
>WRJE01000047.1 GCA_009782385.1 Oscillospiraceae bacterium
GGTGGGCAATTAATCTTGCATTTTGCAGATTGCCATCGTCCCCTACAAAAAACATTTGCATTTTATTGCGGTTGTGATATAATTTGACATATTTTTAGAAAAGGTGGTTAATGAGAATGAAAAAACGTATTCTTTCCCTCGCGTTGGCGTTGACCCTTGTACTCGCGTTCGTTCCGTTCCTCGCCGTCCCCGCCCTTGCCGCCGACACCTTTGACATTGAGGTGAAATTGCAAGAAGACGGCGAATACGCTTGTACGATTCTAGTAAAAGCCGTGTTACTTATCGAATATGGCAGTTACCGTTGCATAGATATTATACTGGATTGGGACGAGAGTTCAGTGAAGGTAATAGACGGTGAGATTAAGACCCTCTCTAGCAGTGACCCGTTTACTGCTAGTGAGGAGGTAGATGGTATAAATGGAATTTGGTGGAACTACAACATTTTAGGCGGGGAATATGACGGTTCAGAGGTTAGATTTATTTTGACTGACGATGGTTTTCTTTATGTAACAGAGGCGATGTCTGGGAAAACAAACGGGGATTTTGCTGGAGATAAATGGTCGGTCATAGACCCGTCCGTATTTGCCGCGACTGCCGTGCCGCTCCCCGCACCTGCACCAACTCCCGCAGCCACAGTCACAACCTCCCCGACCGCCAACAAAGTGCTTGTTGACGGAAAAGAAGTGGCGTTTGACGCTTATAACATCAACGATGAGAACTACTTCAAACTCCGTGACGTTGCGTTTGTACTTAACGGAACAAGAGTACAGTTTAACGCCGCTCTAGTTGACGGCGCGATAAACATATATAAAAATACAGCCTACGAACCCAATGGCTCGGAAATGCAGTCCAAGGGTGAGGGAAGCAAGGAAGCAACGCTTAATAAGATGAAGATACTGATAGACGGCGTTGAGACGGAACTGACCGCGTATCTGATAGACGGGAATAATTACTTCAAAATGCGCGAACTGGCGCAGACGTTTGACTTCTTCCCCGCGCTTGTTGACGGTGTGATAACGATTGACACCACGAAACCTTACGGGGGATAAACGGTAAAATATGCAACCCCGCCGAAATTTCGGCGGGGTTGTTTTTTGTAGGGACACCATACATGGTGTCCGTTCCTGCGGGCGGCATATATGCCGCCCCTACGGACAAACGGCGCGGTGATTTTTTTAGTTCAACGAGATATGGATTTCCTTGCCTAAACTCTTCGCAATTTTGGTAATAAAATCCAGTGAAGGATTATACGAGCCGCTTTCAAAACGAGAGATATTCGATTTCTGTGTGCCGACCCGTTGAGCCAATTCTTCTTGGGTAATATCAAGCCGGCTTCTAGCGTCAATGATTTGCGCGATTAGCTCATAGCGCGGTTTTAGCTTCTCATACTCCGACTTAAATTCCTCGTCTTTCATAAGTCTTTCATGAACTTCTTCAAATTTCGCTCCTGCCCTGCTCATCTTGACACCTCTTTTCATAATCCAATTTATAACTTAACGCCCGGTTAAGCTCGCGCTCAGGCGGTTTATTTGCTTTCTTGACAAACCCATGCAGCAACACAAATTTATTCTTATCAAAAAGAAAATAAAATACTCTTGTGATGTCAGATGAGAACTTCGTCCGCAACTCAAATAAGCCTTTGTATTTATCACCTTTTATCGGCGTGGAATATGGAGCGCGTATGTTTATTCCAAGTCGTTTGAGCAACATGATATCGCTGTATGCTTTGGAGCGCAGCTTTGGATTTAGTGTCAACAGGAAATCTTCAACGGGAATTTCGCCGTTATCTTTTTTATAGTATTCGATTATCCATTCCAACATACCGCCCCCCTACATAATTATATGTTATCATATAAGATAACATATGTCAAGGAAATTTTTGATAATCAAAATATCTCCTTAAGCATCCGCAGGCAGACGAAACGGCCGCCCCTACAGGGTTACGAACGGCGCGGTATTTTAACCGCGCCGTTGAAAAATGTGGGCGGATTGCCATCCGCCCCTATAGCAGCCATCTGACACCCATTAGAAGCGCAAGTCCGGGTATACCCAACACAAGCGTCACGATTATGTTAACCCCTGTCAATCCAAGTCCCAATCCGAACAGATTTGCCGACATAAGCCCGGCGATTCCCAGAATCATATTTATAAATGTACCCCTTCTTTTCATTTCTTAATCGCCTCCAGTGGTTGTGTAAATTCGGCATATGACTGTTCAAGCTCCATTTCGCGGGCGAGCCGTAAAAAATAATTATATTTTGCCTGCAATGCGTTTAACTCAAATACATATGCCTCAATAAGTTCCGGTTCCAGTGCCTGATCAAACTGCAAGCGCGTCAGCCGTATTTGCTCGAGCAGCTCGCGTGTTTGATGCAGTATGTTCCCTTCTTCTATGTCCCTTTTCTTCTTACGCATAATCTTATCCCCGCTTTCTTATTGGAACTATATTCCAATTATGGACAACATATGCGCGTATCAAACAATAAATCCGTGCCATACTATAACTGTGATGATGAACGGTTCTTCAGACCGGTGACCGCAATAGGTCGAATGGTTAAGAGCTAAAAAAACATTATAATGTTTCCCCTTTGACATCTTAGTTTAACAACTTAGCAAAAAGGTTTTCATTCATCATCAAAATCGCAGGGGAGAAATCCCCTGCGATCTATTTTGTATGTTTAATTATTGAAATGCCGATTAATGTCGCGGTTTTTTTGTGTAGGGGCGGTCGTTCGTCCGCCCGCAAGGTCTATATTAGTTTAATAGTATAGTAGACCGCCAACACAAACAAATAACCGAAAACGCCTATCATCATCCAAAACGCAATACCCGTTACCAACAGTACGGCGGCGATTGCCGCCAGCATTAGTCCTATTGTTGCGAACATAAGGCTGTAGTTAGCGTTGCGCGGCAGCAAATTTATTCCGAACAGCGACCCGTTCCGCTTTTTCAGCAGCAGTGTAAGAATAATCGCGGCACACAACAGAGCGATTGCCAGACAGTATGTGGTGTGAACAATCGGCTGCCACGGCTTGTAATGAAGCCAGCGGCTGAAAGCGTAAAGCGTACCCGCGGCGCATCCGGTGATAATGGTTTGGTAAAAGAACTCGCGCTGATATATCTGGTAAATCATGTAAAGAAATGCCGTAACGGGAAGCGCGACATACAGTGCGGTGAACGAGCTGTACGTAAATACACGTATGGAAAGCATAGCCAGAGCCGCCGCGAGAGATACCCCGCTGAGAGTTATTAGCCGACCGAACGCCGGACTTTCCGTGTTTTTTGCTCGTTTAATAGTCGCGGTTATAATAACTCCAACGCCCACAGCCGCAAAAACGGCGGACATCACAACGCAAAAAACAAGTGCGTTTTGATTTGGAGCGGCGGAACTCATATACCTGTCAACAAACATAACCATCAGCAGTATCAACAATATAAAGCTGAATACAATCAATATTCTATTTGTTGTCTCTTCGTCTTGCTTTCTTGCGAGAATTTTGTCATTCTGTTGCTTCTTCACAACATTACCTCCTACATTTCTTGATACATCAATATTGAAAGCGCGGCTACGGGCGCGGTCTCCGCTCTAAGTATCCTCTTCCCCAACGAAACGCTTCTCCATCCCGCGTCTATCGCCTGTTTTGCTTCCTCATCCTCAAAGCCGCCCTCAGGTCCAAACATAATACTCACATCATTTGACAATTCGCCCATTATCGTTTTTATGCTGACCGTCTCATTCTCATAACAAAATAATTTTAACCCTTTCGCTGATAACAATACGTCAGAAAATGACCCGCCGTCAGTAACTTTTACCAATTTGCTTCTGTTCGACTGTTTCGAGGCTTCAACCGATATGCGATTTAACCTCTCCAGTTTTCTGTCATTACCGCTTGTAATACATCTTTTACACGTAAATAAACATATTTCACCCGCGCCAAGCTCCACGGATTTTTGCACGGCATAGTCCAACCGCTCCCCTTTAGTATACGCCAAATAGAGTGTAGCGTTTAACGAAGGCTCATTGTTTTCTAAAACTCTTTCGAGCAGTTTAAGGTTTACTGAATTACTCTCGATGCGCTCAACGGACGCTATAAAGTCATTGCATTGCCCATCGCACAGGATTATTTGTTCGCCTTCTTGAATCCTCAATACCTTGGATATATGCCGCGCTTCATCACCCTTAATGATTACACTTTCGTCTTCGCTCTCTCCGTTCCAGAAAAACCTTCGCATAATATTACCTCTCACGACATAATAACAAATTTTTTCGCTCTTTGCAAGCAATTTATTTTTCTCAAATATTCCAATAATTTTTCGGAAGCGTTTATCGGTTCTATAATTAACATCATTTTACTATATATAGCCATAATTTACTTTTATAATAACTATATGTAGTTTACATAAAATCGTAAATATTATTCGACAAAATATTATGTAAATCTGTTCTCATTTGTGAGACAATTTCTACTATTTGATAATTCTCAACAATTCTATTCGTTGTTGCGCTGTGTACACATCATGATTGTCGAAAAGACAAAAATAAACGCAAAAATGCGCGTGTGTCGACCGATGTCATAAAATAACGGTGCGGCATAGAAGCCGCACCTTACAAATTCGCGTTTGCAATTTTTTATTTATTTGTCGTTTAATGTAAGCGGGCCGAAAGCATTTGGAAGAAGTTCATGCAGATAATGCTCGACTATATTTCCGTCACGCCGACCGCAGATTATTTTCATATTGGGATTAAACTCGTATAATGTCTGTCGGCACACACCGCAGGGGTAACAATAATCTTCTGTTTCGCCTACCACGGCAACTTTTGCAATTTTATGGTTTCCTTCGCATATCGCTCTGCACAGCGCGGCGCGTTCCGCGCAAATAGTTGGTCCGTATGCCGCGTTTTCTATGTTACAGCCAGAGTAAACCGAACCGTCTTCACACAAAATCGCAGCTCCGACCGGAAATTTCGAGTACGGCACATACGCTTTATCCAACATTGCCGCCGCCATAGCCACAAGTTCATTATTATTCAATTAATCACCTCCCCTACTATATATAAAGGTCTGCCTTTTGTCTCGTCATATATTCTTGCTAAGTATGCTCCCTGTATGCCCATACACAGCATCATCACGCCTTGAACGAACAATATTAATGCCGCCCAGCACGCAATTTGATTGAAATTATCCATAATCAGCTTACTATATAACTGATATGCTCCTATTCCGACAGACGATAATATCGCAGTAATTCCAACGATATTCCCGATTTTGAGAGGGCGCATACTAAATGACGTTACTCCGTCCGCCGCAAATCGCAGCATTTTCTTCAGCGAGTATTTCGTCTTGCCCGCAAAGCGTTCTTCTCTTGTGTATTCTACCGGGATTTGCCTGAATCCTGTCCATGTAACCAATCCCCTAACATATCTGTTGCGCTCGGGAAGTATTTTCATGGCATCGCACACACGTCTGTCAATAAGACGGAAATCCCCTGTGTCTACCGGTATTTCTATATCGGTTAAGGAGTTTATAAACCTATAAAAGAGCTTCGCGCTGACTTTTTTGAACAATGTCTCCCCTTTTCGCTTCTCGCGTTTCCCATAGACAATCTGCCAGCCCTCTTTCCACTTTTCAATCATCTGCGGTATCACTTCCGGGGGGTCTTGCAAATCGGCATCGATAACTATAATAGCCTCTCCCAGAGCGGCATCCATGCCCGCCGTCACGGCGATTTGATGCCCGAAATTGCGGGATAAGCTAATAATTCTCATTTTTGGGTCTGCTTCTGCGAGTACACGAGCTTTCTCCATAGTACCGTCACTGCTGCCGTCATTGACGAACAGCATCTCGTATGATTCTCCTATGTTTTCCATGACGGTCTTAACGCGCCGATATGTTTCGCCGATTACTTCTTCTTCATTATACATCGGTATCACTATTGAGAATTTGACTGATTTCTCTGCGTCTTTTGAGTTGATGAGCATTTTATTTGCCCCCTGTTTTATATTCTTCCGCGAGAATGGCGTATACAGCTTTGTCCACCCATTCCTTATCGACCCGCGCCCAAAATGCTTTAACGTGCAACGCTTCGCGGCGCATACCATTGCGCTCCATAACGCGGTATGAGCCATAATTAACAGAGGCGCAGGGCGCGGTAAGTCGGCGAAGCTCTAAATCTTCAAAACCATAACGAATAAGCTCCCCGCCGAGTTCCGTTCCATAACCGCGTTTCCAGTAATCTTTGTGCAGAATCCACCCGAGTTCTCCGGTATCGTTATCACTGTCAGAGTATACGCCACAAGTCCCGATTACTTTCCCGGACTCTTTTAATACAATGGCAAAATCCCTGCCCGCCTTAACAGACGTTGAAACAAACTCCCGCGTCATTTCTTCCGTATTCGGTCCGAATGACATATAGCGTATGTTTTCCGGATTACTTACCCAAGATTGGATAGCTTCACAGTCGTTCAGGGTAATAGGTCGGAGTATCAGTCTTTCTGTTTCAAGTGTTTCTTTTAGAGCCATTTCTTTACCTCCCATACGCGAATTTGCGGATTTTTTTCTCTTCGGCGTTCGGGTTCAACTCCAACACCCTTTCACGGATTACGGCATAAGCACCACTTTCATCGAGTTTCGCGGCACGGTCGAACACGTCCGTGCCTTCCCAAAACCGCTCCGTGGCGCAGAACATCGTTGAGTTCCAACCGTATTCCTCACCTTTGGCGTTCATTTTGCGGCTCGTCCCGCAAATCGTTAGGTACAGGCGCATTTGAAGCTCTGTAAGAGCGGAATCGAATTTACTTTTATCCTCGCGCCCAAACCCGCCGTAAGTCTTTATTTCTTGGAGCGGCAGCTCGCCGTGTTCGCGGATAACATCATAAATCCGTTTGGCGTACTGACTAATCAAACCCTCCGCGTATTCGTCATCTAAGCCGCGACCGCCGCGCCGAAGCGCGAGAAAGTACGGGTAAAACTCCCTTATGATGTAGCCGGACTTCTTGAAGAAACACTTTGAATAAGCGATGTCATCGCGCTCGTTGAGTACGCGAACCCGCCACTCCCACGGGTCGGTTTCAATGTCGCCCGTGTGCCAAGCAATCGGCGAACCTGACGGCACATCCTGCCAACCGAAATTCACGATTGCGTAAATGCCCTCATCGTTGCCGCCGCCGAGTGAAAACCCGGTGGCGAGCAGAATTTGCACAAAGTCGTTGAAATTGCTGAGTTTATTATTCATTTCGGTTGCTCCTCGCGATTGAAATATAATTTCCCGTTGCGTTCAGTATAGCACATTTCACTCTAAAACGTAAGCCTTTGGTCTTACTATATCACGTCAATCTAATTTGATATATTTCTGTTTTATCGCCTGCGGGCGAGAAAAACACCCGGCTCTGCGGAGCCACCCTCTTTACAAAAGAGGGCAAAGAAAGCCGATTTAACCCTGCCCTCTTTCGGTAAAGAGGGTGCCGACCTCAGTCGGCGGGTGTTTTTCTTGTCAAATTATACATTACGTTTATAAATTAAATCACCGGTCTTACTATATATCTGTCGCTTGGCGGGAAGTCATCGGGTCGGTGGGTTTCGATTATGTACTGATTCTTGCCGTCAAATCGTATGGTGACAGATTTTGAATGTGTTTTTTCGCTCGGAGGATTTTCGCTGATTATCAAGCTCGCGCCGCACTCCCGCATCGTTTCAAAGGTTGTCATGAAACCGATACCGCTGCCGTCTTTATGGGTAGTCACACGCTCCGTGCCAAGCCGTGACAGTGTATCGACCTCGAACGGTATACCGCTGTCGTGTACCGAAAACTCGCAGAAGTCCCCAACTCTGCCAATCGCCGCTCGAACACTGCGATATGGGTTATCGCCCGCGTTTACGGCGTTAAGCGCGTCTTGCAGATGATCTCCGACCATTGTTTCCAGTTTGCCTTTGGGGATTATATGTTCCGTCATATGCGGGATGTCACCGTTAACTTCAAGATAAAAGTCTATCTTGCTCTTTGTAAACGCCTTTTCAAATATGCTGAAAAGCATATCGAGAGATTCTATGCCCGCAGAGGGCAAGGGTTTTTTTGTTAATTTATCAATCTCAAGATGGTATTCCTCGGACAGACGCTTAACATCCTCCGGGTTGGCATTGCCGCTCTCCAAAGCCGTCAGACGGTGAATAATCTTATGGTTAGCAACAAGCAGGGTGTCGTTTATCTCCCCCAACCGTTCGTTATCGTGTTTCAGTTTGGCATTCGCGTCTTCAAGCTGCTTGATTTTACGCTCCGCTATTCTTAGTTTGTACATCATTGTTATCCGTCTCCTTATCCACATAACTACACCGACCCCAACGGTGAGAACGCCAATGAAGAAGAAGTTAATCGCGAACACATCATCGCTCTCGTAAAGAACTTGAATGCCTGTAACAAAGACCAGAACAGCTCCTGTAGTTAACAATGAAATGACAACCGCAACGTCTTTGAATAGATATGGGAAACCGTTTTTGAAACGCTTGACACGAAAAAACAAAAACGGAAGCAAGAGTTGAAGCGCAAATACAAGCGAAAAACAAAAAATATAAAAAGGCTGATTATAATCAATGGGTGTGCCGGGCACGTGAAAACTGCTTGCAAAAGGGGCGGTAACTAGAGCAATTATAAGTTTCGCTATGAGATACAGTTCATAACTAATTCCAAATGACACTAGATACGCGGAAACGACCATATCCCATTTTATCTTTGTCAGAATCATTATAAACATTATAGATAGCACACAATGAATCGGACGAACAATCAGAATCGGAATCCACAGCGGGTTGGCGGCATACAGAAAAGCTAATAATAAACACCATAGCACAGACATAATTTTATGGCTGAAAGGAGCGGGGTACTTAACCGCTTTCCCGAAAACATAAAAGCCGGAAAGCAGAACTCCCAGTGTGCTGATAACATCAACCATAAAAATGTAAATCGGGTTCACCTCCCTTTTAACGCGTATAAGACTATCATACAGACAGCAAAAAAGCAAGAAAAACCCGACAATAATGACGGGTTTTCTTGCGTTTATGTAAAACAGAGATGTAATTTATGTAAAACATAGATGAACTAATTTAATAGCCTATGCCCAAAAATCTCAGAACCCATTCCCACATACCAATGTTCTCCCTTTCATCATATTTTTTATTAATATGACAAAATAATACCACGCGGATAATGGAATCCACCTGGTATGAGGTCTTGAATTTTCTCAACAAACACTGGGACGGCTTGGAATTTCCCGGTACGGCTTGGAATTACTGGAATAAACTTGGAGTTCAACCTGAGCGCGATATGCTCAATCTATGGAGTCACGAATTTTCTTTCCATAGTAAAACACAAAGTCTGTGGGGTATGGATTGCCCTCGTTAATGTCGAAACAGGCGGTGTAATACTTCTCTAAATCGTCAATACTGGTAGTTTGCCATGCCCTTTCGATAACGACTTTCATCGCGCTGAACACAGCGTTGTAACCAACATTAAAGCTCTCCGCGGCTATGTAAAGGGCCTTTGCCGGGTCTTCGCCCTCAACAATATTAAAAATAGCTTCTCGAATATACTTCCGACCCTTTAAGCGTATGGGCAGACCAATCAGATTCAGTTCCCTGTCAATGCGCTCATTTATACGGTTCTTCCGGTCTTCGTTGCATTCGCTTTCCAGCGTTCCGCGTGTACTTGGCAGTCGTGACCCCCGCAAATCAAGGAGCGCGTTAATTACCATGCTAGGGTTGTAGCCATGCTGTTTCTTCCAGAAAATCAAATCCGCACCCAAATCATGAGCGCGATCATACACTACCTCTGAGCGAATATTAGTCGTGACGGCAATAACGGGGCGCAGCCCGATGTGGATGTCTTTTAGTTTCGCGAGAAAGTCTAAGCCAAATCCTTCTCCATGGTGCAGTTCCAAGTCCAGAATAATACCCTCCGGCAATCTGGTCTTGGCATACCTCAATCCCTCGTTACTTGAACCGGTCATGGCAATGAAAATAATGTCTTTTCTGTTGTTAGCGCAGTCTTTATACTTGACGCACTCGTCAACGCTGTCCTCAATGAGCAGCAATTTCATTGGTCCATGATCCATGGTATCCCGACCTTTCCAAGTAAATTTCACTGTGTTGTTATCATAATAATATCAAAAACAACAGTATTTGACAAGGGGGATTTCATAGAATGGCACGGCGGTTTGACAATTTCGCCGAATTATGCTAAAATACGCCTTGCAAGAGGGTGTCGGTGCCGTCTACGCCGCCGTTCGCACTTCCCCGCATATTCTGTGTGGAGGAAGGAGGTGGTTTGCCAATGGGAAATCGCGGAAAACAGGTATTGCGTATTATCATCTGGTTATTCATACTTATCATTATGTCCTGTGTATACGCGCCAAAAGCAATGTAGCCGCCCACCCCAGCCAAAGGATGACGGCTACTTAGCTTAATCTTTATGGCGGCGTGTCGGTTTCCGGCACGCTCTTGTTATATCCATATTACCACACACCCGCATCTGTGTCAACACAAATGTTTCAAATTTTAGTCCCTTGCAACAAATCCTAAATAATTTTTTGTAATTCGTAAATAATTTTTCGGTTTACACTTGACATAACATCGGACAAGCTATACAATATACAGTATGAATCGCTATGGCGGTTTCACAGTTATTGTGTCGGAAGGTGAGTTTTTTTGGAGCGTTGGCAAGATTATTATAGTGTGTTACAGGTGCATCCCGATGCGGAAATAGAGGTCATACAGAGCGCGTATAAGCGGCTCTGCAAGAAGTATCATCCCGATGTAAACCCATCGGCGCAAGCCGCTGAGAAGATAAAACATATTAACATTGCCTATGAGGTGTTATCCGACAGCGGCAAAAGGCGAGCGTTCCACTTGGAGTGGACGCGCCGCTTGGGTACACGCGCCCCGGCCGCTCCTCCGCGCGTTGAGGTACGCGAGCGTGTGGTTTACGTAAACCGCACACCTCCCGCGCCTCCCCCGCCCCCGAAGAAGGATATGGGAACGCTCGCCGCCAACACGGTCATTAAAAATTACTTCAGTAAAGTTTCGGAGAAAAAATTCCGCGAGGCTTTTGAGCTTGTCTCAGAACTGGACAAGCAGAGATTCAGCTACGGCAGTTACGTTGAGTGGCAGGAGTCTGTGGCGGCGATTTATCAAATCGGCAGCTTCGACATCGAGCTGTTCCGCCGTCATGCCGAGCTTAAAGCCGAGGAATCAAGCAAATACCGCGCCGAGGAATTTACTGTCAGTGTCTCTGAAAAGGACGTTAGAACCGGGCGCGTAAACGAGTATTCATTTACTAAGTACGCCGTTTGTGAAAACGGTATTTGGCGCGTTTATCTGGGTTACCGCGACCTTACCCCACTGCTTGTACAATTCAAAACCATGGCTTCAACACAGGAAGAGGCCGTGCTTATAAACCAATGGGACGAGTATCGCGACACACACGATTTGACTATAGGTCTTTTGAATAAAAAGGGACTTGAAAAGGTCATCTTACCCGAAGTGTACCGTCAGAGACGCTACGACCGCCCGTTTTCAATAGCGGTGTTCAACGTTATTTTACCCGACAGGATAACCGATGACAGTCACCGCAAACACGTTATGAAATATATAGGTTATATAATCAGTAAAGGCGTGCGCCTTATCGACCATGTTTCGTGGCTCGGCGGCGATTGTTACGGGCTTCTGCTTGCCGAATCGGATAAGCGCACATCGGTAACGGCCGCAAGGCGCATACTAAAAGCAGTAATGCACGATGTTGCCGCTTGCTTTGACTTTGAAATTGAGATTAAAATGGGCGTAACTCCCTATCAGGGCGCGAATACTGATGACATGATATCGCAGTGTATGCGTACAATCGGCGCGTCAGGAGACAGGGCAAGAGCGCGCGCGTAGTATGCACGATAACATCCGGCTCATGCTTTAGTCTCTGAAAAGTATATGGGCTTTCTATGTACGGGCTTTCAATACAGCGTTTTTTCATAGTGCCGCCTCCTCGTGACAATACAGCCTATGCGGCTATGGCTTAATATGTTCTGAGAGTGTTATTATGAGGGTTCTGTTGGTTTCGGATCAGGAAAGCGCGTATATTTGGGATTATTTCGACAAAAAGGTGTTTTCGGATATAGATTTTATCCTCTCTTGCGGAGATTTGTCGAAATCATATCTGGAGTTTCTCGCAACCATGGTTAACGCGCCGCTTTTTTATGTTCCCGGTAACCACGACAAATCCTTTGTAGAAGACCCTCCCGAAGGATGTACGAATATTGACCGCTGCCTTGTAACGGTCAACGGATTGAGAATACTTGGAATCGGAGGATGCCGCAGTCCAAACAGCAGCATACACCAATATACGGAGAAGCAGATGTCGCGCTGTACATCAAAGCTCGGCTCTGCTGTCAAGCGATTTGGCGGGGTTGATATTTTACTTACGCACGCGCCCGCGTTCGGGCTTGGCGACGGGAAAGATTTATTTCATACGGGCTTTGAGTGTTATGTCGCTCTTCTCGATAAATATCAGCCTAAATATCATTTTTACGGGCATCAGCACAAAAATTATTCGCATGAAAAACCGCCGGAGAATTATAAAAACACAAGGCTTGTAAATGTCTTCGGGTATAAAATACTTGATATATAGCATTTATTGTGCAAAACCGACAAAATACGATTTTATTTTCTGGACATCTTTACCATTGACATATCACAGATTGTGTGATATGTTTTGTTAGTTATTGTTATCTTCAGAGCTAATAGCTCTGAATAATCGGGGTGAGTATTAATTGTGATCGGGAAAAGAATACGCGAGCTAAGGCGCGGCGCGAAACTGACCCAAAAGGAACTCTCCGATCATTTGGGTGTGTCCGCCAGCGCGGTTGGTATGTATGAACAGGACAGGCGCACGCCCGATATTGAAACTATCGCGGTTATCTGCGGTATGTTCAATATAACTGCGGATTATCTGTTGTTCGGAAAGGGTGCCGTTCCGAACGATGTTGCCGCCGAGCAGTTCCTCGATGGAATAAAACAGCAGATAGAGCGGCACAAAGGGCTTTTATATGAGCGTTTGCCCGGCGGTCGGCAGAGATATTTCTCCGATACCGAGATGGATAAACTCAGCGATGCTATATGTATCGGCATTACTATGGCACTGGGCATTAACACCAGAAAGGACGATTAATAAAAGATGAGCGCTTCACGAGAGAAACTTAGAAGAAAACAGCAGCAACCCGGGAGCGGAACGGCTAACAAAGCCGGAAGCGACCTGAACACGGTAATGTTCCGCAATTTGGTGAGGGTAATATGCGTATTTTTAGTAATTTCACTTATTGCCGTTGTTCTGATTGGGCAGGGCGTGCCGCAGCAGTTTATGACAGCCGTAAACGCAGATGGGCAGAGAATAACCGTTGCAGAGTTTAACTTTTTCTATTACAGCAGTCTGACAGAATTTTATAATGACTTAGGCAATATGCTTCTGCAATACGGTATGCTTGATACGTCCGTACCTTTGTACAGGCAGGAGTCGTGGTATGAGGACGGTTCATCGTGGCATGACTACGTTGTGGACATGACCCTCAGCAGAATAAGAAGCACCGTCTTGTGGAGTGAGAGCGCGAAGGCGGAAGGTATTTCTCTGACGGCTGAAGATATACAGCTGATTGACGATTTTGAAAATACCGTTAAGAACAGCGCGGACATACAGGGCGTAAGCGTTAACAAGCTGCTCAGTGACACTTACGGACGCGGCGTTAACGGTAAAAATCTGCGTAAGTTCATGGAACGTCAAGTTCTCGCTTCACGTTATGAGACACAGCTCTATGAGAGTTTTGATTTTACCGCGCAAGAGATAGACGACCATTACAATAATAACAAAAAGCTGTTTGACAAGGTCGATTACCGTGAGTTCAGGGTGAGTAAATATGTAAGCGACAGTCATTATCTTGAGTTGGCCGATGAATACGGAGAGGATTTTGAACTCAGCGCGATGGTCGATTCGCCGATTGGCGAGATAACCTTTGAGGCAAAAATCGCCTATGACACAGTGGCGGCTCTTATCAATGACCCCGAGCTGACATCCGATAACTTCAACGAGCTTGCCGCCGAATTGGCGGACGAGGACGACCATTCGGGTCACGACCACGACCACGGCGATCACGACTACTCACACGATGAAGATTCTACGCTTGTTGAAAACGGGGAGTATACCGAAGACGCTGTGGGCGACTGGCTGTTTGACGAATCGCGCAGAGCCGGAGACCTCGGCATTATTGATGACGACAGCGATTTTGTCGGCGTAATGTTCCTCGGGCGCACGGTCGAAGACGATTTGACCGTTACTCTGCGGCAGATTCTTATCGGAGTTAGAAGCGATAACGATGCCGGATGGAATGACGCGGAAACGCGGGCGAGGGCATTATTGGGAACTCTTTCTGACGGCGGAGAGCAAAAATTTATAGATTCGGTCAAAGATAACACCGATGACACAAGCACACGCTACAGCGGCGGTCTTTACAGAGAAATGCGGAGCAATATGTTCGAGGAAGATTCGGAGCTTAAAGACTGGCTCTTTGACCCGGCGCGTAAACCGGGCGACATGGAAGTTATCAAAGGACCGAACGCATGGCATATCCTCTATTTTTCGGGACAGGGTCGTCCATTCCGGCAAGTCAATGTTGAGAGTGCCCTTAGAGGTGAGAAAAACAACGAGATCAGAGAGGGTAAGGCCGCGTCTTCGCAAGACCCGAAAACCAACTGGTTCGGTATGAGAATAATCACAAGGGCGTAATTGTGTAATTTGCGTGGGCGGGGTTTATCCCCGCCCTTTTGTACAATAAATCCTGTACCCTCGTAGGGCGTGACGACCCCGGCACGCCGTTTTTTGACGGCACTCTTAAAACTATATGGAAGGAAACTAAAATGATAAATAAAGAACAAATAGACTGTTGCTTTACAAGCGATAAGAAATGGTTTCGGTATCGTGCGGCGGCAATTATAATTGAAGACGATTGTGTTTTAATGGCAAGCAACGAAACCGTTGATTACTTTTATTCTGTCGGCGGCGGTGTACATATCGGCGAAACAGCTGAGGAAGCGATTATCCGCGAAGTGTTTGAGGAGACAGGCGTAAAATACGAAATTGACAGATTAGCTTTTATTCACGAAAATTTCTTTCGTGAAAATAGCGTGGGTTCGTTGAAAGGACTTGATTGTCATGAAATAGCTCTTTATTTCTTGATGAAATCAAGAGGAACACAGAAAATAAACTGTAAAAGTTATTGTGCTGACGGCAAAGAATTTATGAATTGGATTCCGATAAGCAACCTAGAAAATCTGAAAGCATATCCTTCATTCTTTACGAAAAAACTTAAAAAACTATCAGGAAGTATAGAACATATTGTTACAGTAGAGTAGTCTCAAAATGAATGGGGTCAATTTTATTGAACGGAGATGTATCAATGTCTAAAATACTCGCAATCGGTGAAATATTGTGGGATGTGTTTCCCGACAAGGAAATAATAGGCGGTGCGCCATTTAATCTTGCGGTTCACGCGCAAGCGTTGGGTTGTGAGGCGTATATCCTGTCGCGTGTCGGCGGCGATAGGCGCGGCGCGGCGGCGGCCGAACAGGCGCGTCTAAAAGGCATAAACACGAAATATATTCAAGTTGACGGCAAAAGAGATAACGGTGTCGCTGTTGTCACGCTAAAAGATAAACACGCTCCCGAATATACAATCCCGCCTGACGCGAGCCATGAGTTCATAGAAGCGGACGACAGCGTTATTACCGCCATAAAAGCCGAAGGCTTTGATATGCTCTGTTACGGCACTCTGGCGCAAAAAAACGCGGTCAGCCGCGCTTCTATACAGAGAGTAATAAATGAGGGCGGCGCGAAACATAGATTCTTTGATGTCAATCTGCGTATGAATTTCCATGACAGAGACGTGCTTGATTATTCGTTCGGCAAGGCTTCGATTGTGAAAATCAATGACGGAGAGTGCGGGATAGTTTCGGAAATATTGTTCAGAAACAATATGACGATTGATGATTTTGCCGCCGCGCTTTCAAAGCGTTACGGTGTTGAACATATTCTGGTGACGCTTGGCAAAGACGGCTGCGCCGTCTACAGCGGCGGCAAAACAGAGACATATAAGCCGCCGGCTGTTACCGTTGCCGACACGGTCGGCGCGGGCGATGCTTTCTCCGCCGGGTTTATATACAGTTTTCTGCGCGGCGATGATGTCTTTGCCGCCGCGAGATTCGGTAACGCGATGGGGTCGTTTGTCGCGTCAAAGCACGGCGCGACACCGGAACTTGTGATGGAGGAACTTGACAAATTGGCAGTGATGGCGTAGGGACGACCTGCGGTCGTCCGCATTTAATATAACGTTTTTATCAACGGGACGACCTGCGGTCGTCCGCGGGCGGCATATATGCCGCCCCTACCATAAATATATAATAACAGGAGGTAATTATAATGAAAAAAATTACATTTATCGGGGCGGGCAGCTTCGGGTTTACCCGCGCGTTGGTGAGGGACATCCTGTCGTTTCCGGCTCTCAGCAACTCGCACATCTGCCTGATGGACATCAATCAGGAACGCCTTGACTACATTGAAAAGGCGTGTAAGAAAATAGCCGCCGCAGGCAGCTATCCCGCGAAAATTACGGCGACAACGAACCGCGCCGAAGCTCTTGACGGCGCGGACGGTGTTGTTATAACTGTTCTTCAGGGCGGCCCGCAGGTGTTTCGCACCGACATTGAGATACCGAAAAAATACGGCATTGACACCAATGTGGGCGACACGCGCGGGCCTTCGGGTATCTTTAGGTTTTTACGAACCGCGCCGCTGCTTTTAGAAATTTGCCGCGACATAGAAAAGCACTGCCCCAAAGCCATCGTGCTTAACTACACAAACCCAATGGCAATGCTCTGCCGCGCCATGCAGGAGCAGACAAATCTGACACTCAGCGGACTATGTCACAGTGTTCAGGGAACAGCCGAAATGCTTGCGTTCTTCATCGGAGCAGACCCCGCCGATGTGACATATCTCTGCGCCGGGATTAACCATCAGGCGTTTTACTTAAACTTCAAAGTCAACGGCGAGGATGCGTATCCGCGCATTAGGGAAGCTATGAGCCGCCCGGAGATATTGAATATGGAGCAAGTCCGCAATGAAATGTTCAAGCATCTCGACTACTACCCGACCGAATCATCGGGGCATAACTCCGAGTATAACGCTTGGTTCAGAAAACGCCCCGATTTGATTGAGAAATACTGCACCCACGGCACAGGTTGGAATCCGGGCGCGTATGCCTTCATACTCAACGAGTATCTGGAACGTGAGGATTCGTGGAAAGATGAAATATTGGAGTGGTTGGAAGACGATGAGGAGGATATTGAGCGCGGCGGCGAATATGCCGCATATATCTTCAACGCCGTATTCGGCGACAGAACACCGTTTGAATTCAACGGCAATGTACGCAATTTCGGGCTGATTGATAACCTGCCGCAAGGCTGCTGCGTTGAAGTTCCCGTTCTCGCATCGGCGGCGGGGCTGCGCCCCATACACGCGGGCGCGCTGCCCCCGCAGATTGCGCTGTTAACATCGGTCAGCGCGCAAATAGAGGAGCTTGCGGTGCAGGGTTACTTAGAGCGCGACAAGCGCAAAGTATTCCAAGCCGTACTGTTCGACCCGCTTACCGCCGCAGTGGCGAGTATGCAGGAAATTCAAGACATGGTCGATGAAATGTTTGCCGCGAACAAGGATTATTTGGCGGATTATACGTAAGGGACGCGGGCGAACCAAGGGTCGCCCCTACGAAAACGGCGAAAACCCCGTAGGGGCGGATGGCAATCCGCCCGCAAACAACCATTTGTAGGGTGCGCCGCCCTCGGCGCACCGTTGTAAATATTACCGCCGATGACGGGGAAACGGCGGGATGTGGGGAAACGGCGGTGCGCCGAGAGCGGTGCACCCTACAGGGGAACGCGGACGACCAAAGGTCGCCCCTACAAAACGGCGAAAACCCCGTAAGGGCGGCCGTTCGTCCGCCCGCTAATAAAAAAATCAAGAGGTATGCAAAATGAAAAAATACATATCAATATTCTGCACAACCGTTTTGTTAATCACCGCATTAGCGGGATGCAACAGTCCCGATGGAAACGACAATCCCAATACACCGCCCATTGAAGGGAACACAGTCACACATGAACCCCAAGGCGGCGAAAATTCCGGCAACGAAACGGACGAAGAACCCGAACCTCTGTGGACACCCGCACCTATAGAAGTAAAAAACCTGCAACCGGATCCCACTCAAACAGGCGATTTGATTGTTTATGTAACGCCGAATCATTATATGGCAAGCCCTCTTATAGACCTCTATAAAAGAATGTACCCCAATGTGAACGTGACAAAAGAGAATTATCTCAATGCTAATTGGGACGAATTTTCCGTACAACTAAGCGCGGACATTGCGGCGGGCAAAGGACCGGATGTCATATTCACCGATTCAATGCTAAACACGGATATTTATAAGGTAATTCAGGCGGGCGCGTTCCTTGAACTCGATGAGTTTATAGAACAGGATGAGAATTTTGACTTCGGCGATTATGTTAAAGAGGTGCTTGACGCGGCGGTATTCAACGGCAGGCGGTATGTAATCCCTTATTCATATGATCCTCCTTTGTATATTACAAATACGGATAGCTTGAATGATATTGGTTTTGATTTGTCAAAAACAAGCGATTGCATATCATTTTTGAATGAGGTTGTGCGGACGACACCAAAGGCACAGGAAAATCCAAATTATTTCTCTTCGTTCTTTGGTAGCATATTGAGGAGAGAGTTATTGCTCTTATCCGGGATACCGCTTGTGGATTACGAGACGAACACGGCATTGCCCGATGAAGAAGGCCTAAAAAAACTGCTCTACGCTTATAAGCCATACTATCAAATCGATTCAAGCGCAAACAGTTTCGGCAGTTTAAGTGCCGCTGCTTTTGTCGATGGCGCAATCATATTTTGCAAGACAGAGGATCCGAATGTGTTTACCGGCATAGCCAGTGAAATGAAAGCAAGAAGCAATCATATGATGTTGGTTATACCTGATATGGATGGTAAAATTCACGCGACTAGCAATAGGGCGGCAGCCATAAGGGCGGGCAGTCCGAACGTACAAAATGCATGGAATTTTATCAAAATAATGCTCTCGCATGAAATGCAGAGTAAGAACGGCTTTACTCTTGGTGTACCTGTGACTAAAAGCGCGATTGCCGCCCAAATGGAGGAATGGCGAACTATTTAT
>WRJE01000048.1 GCA_009782385.1 Oscillospiraceae bacterium
CCCATTTCGGCCCCCTCCAGTTCTCTTTTGTATCTCAACTCAAGTATAACTGGTTTCGTCCGTCTTGGGTCTCTTTTTTATTCAGTTGGGCATTTCATTTTACAACTTGCCGGGCGGCCTTTAGTCCGCCCGTCCTCCCTCCGCCACACTTTCCCATCAATTCCTTAAATATTTATAAATTTAGGTATTGATTTCCTGTGATTTTTATAATATACTCTCTTTGAGGTGAAACATTATGATTACCCGCACGATTGAGGAGAGTATTCGCAAGGAAATAAACTCCGGCAGAAAGGCCGTAGTTTTACTTGGAGCGCGGCAAGTCGGAAAGACAACGTTATTAAACTCAATGTTCGAGGATAGCGATGATGTTCTGTGGTTAAACGGCGATACGTCAAACGCGCGTCTGTTGCTGACGGCACAGAGTGTAGAACAACTGCGAGTAATAATCGGCAAACACGATGTGCTGGTCATTGACGAGGCACAGCGTGTGCCTGATATCGGTATTGTGCTGAAACTTATAATAGACAATATCCCGCGAGTAAAAGTCGTTGCAACCGGGAGTTCATCGCTTGATTTGGCAAACAGCACCAATGAGCCGCTAACCGGGCGAAAGCGGCAGTTTACGTTGTTTCCTTTTTCTTTTCATGAAATGGTTGAACACCACGGTTTGCTCTCGGAGAAAAATTTAATTCCGCACAGGCTTATATACGGCTACTATCCCGATATTGTAAACTCTCCCGGTGAGGAACGCCGTTTATTGCAAGAATTGTCAGACAGCTACTTGTATAAGGACATACTCGCCTTTGACAAGATAAAGAAATCGGAACAGCTGACACGTCTGCTCAGAGCGTTAGCGTTTCAAATCGGTTCTCAAGTGTCATACACAGAATTGGGTCAATTATGCGGGTTGGATAATAAAACGGTCGAAAAATACATCGGAATTTTGGAGCAGGCATTCGTCATATTCCGCCTTGGTTCATATTCGCGCAATCTGCGGAACGAACTTAAAGCAAGCCGCAAAATCTACTTCACCGACAACGGCATCCGTAATGCTTTAATCGCTGATTTCCGACCTGTGGAATTGCGCGATGATGTGGGTAAGCTGTGGGAGAATTTTCTTGTAAGCGAGCGTTTCAAACGTAACGAATACGCAGAAAGTTACGCAAATCCGTGGTTTTGGCGCACACAGGCGCAGCAGGAGATTGACTATATTGAGGAACAGGACGGGTGCTTGTCAGCCTTTGAGTTCAAGTGGAATCCATCCGCGAAAACTAAACAGCCAAAAGCATTTCAGACAGCGTATCCCGGCAGTTCATTTGCCGTTGTTCATAAAGATAATGTTGAGAGCTTTCTGCTGTAGTGAAGACGTGCTATCTGTTATCTGTTCACTGTAAACTGTTATCTATCCCTACTCCACCCTCAACGCCTCAACCGGGTCTTTCTTTGCTGCAATCTTCGAGGGTATGAATCCCGCTATAAGCGTTAGAACCACGCTGATAATAATCAGCCCCACAGCTCCCCAGACCGGAAGAGCCGATATGCCCGAAATTCTGGTAAGCGACTTTATCACGGCGTTTATCGGGAAATTAAGCAGAATCGTTATAACAATTCCCAGCGTACCCGCGACAAATCCCTCGATTACGGTCTCAGCGTTGAATACCCGCGTGATGTCCTTCTTAGACGCGCCGATACTGCGGAGAATACCAATCTCCTTCGTGCGCTCTAGGACAGAGATATATGTTATAATCGCAATCATAATCGAGGATACGACAAGGGAAATCGCCACAAAAGCTATCAGCACATATGATACGATGTCAATTATATTCGATATTGAGGAGGTCATAATCCCGACAATATCCGTATAGCTGATGACGTATTCTTCATTCCCCGCGTCTTCGTGAACCCTGTTATAATCCGCAATCAATGTTTCTATTGTCTTTTTCGAGTCGAAATCCTTTGGATAGAGCCGGATATAACTTGGTTTTTCAAAGTCAACTATGCCCATCGCTTGAAGATTTTCCTCATATGTCGCGTTGGTCGAGTTTGCCCGCATCTGC
Organism: Oscillospiraceae bacterium; assembly: GCA_009782385.1. Taxonomy (GTDB): domain Bacteria; phylum Bacillota; class Clostridia; order Oscillospirales; family UBA929; genus WRMG01. The sequence continues at coordinate 2,058 of WRJE01000048.1, forward strand.
TCCGCGAACATCGACAGTATCTGCTCTTCGGGCAGAAGCCCGAGCATCATCTGCGTCTGCGCCCGCTCGTCTTCGGGCAGCTCCGCCAACGCCGCGTATACATCTTCCATCGTCAGGCTGTCAATATAGTCGTCCATGTCAAAAGCGTAGCCCGTCAGAATGTTTATGTCAGGGTCGGCAAGCTGTTCTTTCGCTATCTCCGTATCCTGTATCGCGTCAATTACATATTTCGTCAAGTCCGATGTATAGCCGATTGTGCTTCCCATAGCAGTTGCCGCCGCGCGTTCCGATGCCCTCAGAATACCGACTATTTTTAAGTCAAGCGCGTTCTCCAACGCGGCTTTTAAGTGTTTGTCATCGTCACGCTTGTCAGCCCAGTTTCCGCCCTCACGGGCGTAGTAGTCCGTGTTCAGCAGCAGTTTATAAGTCAGCGATAAAATGTCATCATAGGTAAAGCTCGTCTCAGATTCAGTTTTAGTTATTTCGCCGCCTCTCATCGCCTGCTTCATAAGCTCGTCAAACTCAGCGGAGTCGAGCAACCCCAGCGCGTACAGCTCAAAATCACTGACTTCGTTGTGATCGTTGACAAAAAGCACGACTTCATTAAACGCCTCCGGCCATCTTCCGGCAAGCACATCATACTGCGCCCTGAGCAGCTCGGTGTTGTCAATCATCTCAGACCATATCTCAACGCCGCCCATAGCCATGCCGCCCATTCCCGAACTCATGCCGCCGTAAAAATCGCCGCCGTAGAGAAGATTCGTAACCATTTCGCTCGGGTTTACGCGCAGGATATTTTCGGTATCCGCACCGAAAATTTGAAGTTCAACCGAATATCCGTACTGAATCGAGTTTGTCGCGTCCTCAATCCGCCGCTTTCCGTCACCCTCCAGATATTCCCGGAAAAGTCCCAAATCGTTGTTCTGAACCTGCGCGGTCATCGACTCAATCATCCGCGTCATAATCCTGTTGGCATATACCTTGTCTGTCTCACGTCCCGAGCGGTCGGGGCGGTTATTCCCCATCATAATTTCCATCATGCCGCCCATGTCCATGGTCTGACTTTGCAGCTCGAGCGGGTAGGTGGACAGCGTATCGCGCTCAAGGTCGTTGACATACAACTGCATACCGCTTGAGAGGGATAATATCAGCGCGATACCGATAATACCTATGCTCCCCGCAAACGCGGTCAGAATCGTGCGCGTCTTCTTAGTCAGAAGGTTTTTGAAGCTCAGAGCCAGAGCCGTGGGGAATGACATCGAGATTTTCTTGCGTTTTCCCGTGGGTTTAGCCGCCTCTTCATCCGCTGTAAACGGATTTGTGTCGGATATAACACTGCCGTCAAGCAACCTTATAATGCGCGTTGAATACTTCTCCGCCAAGTCACTGTTGTGCGTCACCATGATAACAAGGCGGTCTTTCGCAATCTCCTTGAGCAGTTCCATTATCTGAACGCTTGTCGCGGAGTCCAACGCTCCGGTCGGCTCGTCCGCGAGCAATATTTCGGGATTGTTGACAAGCGCGCGCGCGATTGCCACGCGCTGCATCTGCCCGCCCGACATCTGGGTGGGTTTTTTATGTAACTGATCGCCAAGCCCCACTTTTTCAAGGACTTCGGTAACGCGCTTTTTCCTCTCAGCCGGAGATATGCCCGCAAGCGTCAGCGCAAGCTCAACATTCGTGTAAACAGTCTGGTGCGAAATCAGGTTATAACTCTGGAACACAAAACCGATGGAATTGTTGCGATAGATGTCCCAATCAACGTCTTTGTAATCCTTTGTCGAAATGCCGTTTATCACAAGGTCGCCGCTTGTATATTTATCCAAGCCGCCGATAATATTGAGCATTGTAGTCTTGCCGCAGCCCGACGGGCCGAGGATAGAAACAAAATCATTCTTACGGAACTGGATGCCAACGCCCCTTAACGCTTCAATGCGCGTGTCGCCCATCACATAAGTTTTAACAATATCCTTCAACTGTAACATATTTTAACCTCCCGCAATAACAGGGGTACAAAGCCCCTGCAAAAAGCATTATAACACACCCAATACGGTTATACATGAATTATTTGTAAATAATTTAACAGGGCAAAGAAAAACCGCCCTGTAAAGAGCGGTTTTTTCGGCATTTGGCGGGCGTAGCAGTCTCCCGCATCTCTCGGCTTGCGCCTGTCAGTACCATCGGCGTGTGGTCGCTACGAAAGTTTACCACCACAAATGCCTATCCTTATTGTATTGTAATTGTACCGATTTTATCGAATTTTGTCAATGTTGTTCTATCTGTACAGCACGGCGATTTAGTTTTGTAACTTGTAGGGGCGCGCATTGCGCGTCCGTTGTTGAAAATACGAATTCTTACGCGATACGGACGGCCAATGGCCGCCCCTACACCACGATTTGCATTAAACAGTTACAAAACTAAATTGCCGTGATCATTACAGGCTTAAACCCGACATGATCCGCCGACACCAGTGTATACTCAATGCCCCTGTACATTCTCTCAATCGCCCTCTCGTGCGTTCTGCCGTGCAAATGCGCGTAGTAGCAGCGTTTCACGCCAAATTCATTGAGCATATCAACAATTTTATCGCAGCGATACCCCTCATACAGCGGCGGATAATGCAGAAAACAAATAATTTCATCGGCGTTACACGCCGCGCCGTGCGTGAGTGACGCGCGCAGCCGCCCCATCTCGCGCATAAAGATTTTTTCGTCATTACCGGAGGTCTTGTCCTCCTCATAGAACCATCCGCGAGTGCCGCAGAGCGCGGTATTGCCGTATAGAAAAGACGTGTTGTGCAGAATTTTTATTGTTGAAATGCCTGTTTCGGCAAAAAGCCTCTCCATTTTGCCAATGGTCGCCCACCAATAGTCGTGATTGCCTTTTATGATGATTTTTTTACCCGGTAATCTGTCGATGAACAGCAAATCTTCTTTAGACTCCTCAAAGTTCAGTCCCCACGACAAGTCGCCCGCCAAAATCACGGTATCGTCCGATTTTATATCGGCGAAACCGTCTTTGATTTTTTCTACATAATTTTCCCACGCGCCGCCAAAAACATCCATCGGTTTATTGACCGACAGAGACAGGTGCAAATCTCCGATGACAAATAACGACATAACGTAAATCTCCGTATTTTCTTGCAATGACGGGGAAAGATAATCAAGTAACACAAGTAAAAGGAGGACAATTTTCATGTTCGGATATAATGAAACAACACAAAACGGCGTATTGCAGGGCGTTTCCTGCGATGTTAAGTCATGCGCCTATCACGATACGTCAAATTGCTGCCACGCTTCTAACATCACCGTTGGGAATCCCGCCGCGCACAGTACGGACGAGACTAAATGCTCAACGTATAAACTGCAAGCCGGGATGTAGCCCGCATTGTGCAGGGGCGACCGTCCCGTCCGCCTGCGGACGACCACAGGCCGTCCCTACAAGTTCGATATCATGTAGTCTTTCATTTCCGTTTTCTCCACAACATCCGTAAAGCGTATCGCCTTCGAGCCGAGATTCCTCAACGGTTCGGGGGCGGTAATTTTTGTAATTTTTCCCAGTGCTTCTATTGTATCGCCGTCCGCTCCGATTGACTCGCATACCGCCTCCGTAAACTTGAACGGACTGGCTGTCGATACCACCAGCATTGGATTTTCCGAAATATTTTCGCGGGCAACGGCAACGCCGACCGCCGTATGCGGGTCGAGCAGATATTTCTCATTTTCCCACACCGACTTAATTGTGCCGGACACGCGGCTCTCGTCACACCACCCGCCCGTCAGTGTGTTGTCAAATGTTTTTTTCAGTGATTCCGGCGCGGTATAGCTCCCGTTCTCCGCAAGATTTTTCATCAAATCGCGCACAAGCTCCGCATCGCCGCCCGACAGATGGAACAGAGCGCGTTCAAAGTTGCTCGATACCAGTATATCCATCGCGGGCGATGTGGTTAGACGCAGTTCGCGGCGGCGATTATACACGCCTGTCGCTAAGAAGTCGGCTAAGACATTATTGGAATTTGACGCGCATATGAGCTTCCCGATTGGAAGCCCAATCATTTTAGCGTACAACGCCGCCAATATGTTGCCGAAATTCCCTGTTGGAACAGTTATATCCAACATTTGCCCGTTTTTAATCGCGCCGGATGCCAGCATATCACAGTATGCCGATACATAATATGCCACTTGGGGCAGCAAACGTCCGAGATTTATAGAGTTGGCGGAAGATAACACCGTGTTGTTCAGTTCAATCGTATCGTCCGCGAATATCGCTTTTACACCCGTCTGCGAATCGTCAAAATTGCCGTTTACGGCGCAGACGCGGACGTTTCCGCCCTCTTGCGTTACCATTTGAAGCCGCTGAGTTTCCGAAACTCCGTTTTGCGGGTAGAACACCAGAACCGAGAAACCCTCACGGTCGCGGAAGCCCTCAAGCGCGGCTTTGCCCGTATCGCCGGATGTCGCCACGAGTATATGAAATTTGCGGTTGTCGGACAGTTTCTTTGCGGACAGCGACATCAGCTCCGGCAGTATTTGCAGGGCTATGTCTTTGAACGCGCAAGTCGGCCCGTGCCACAGTTCGAGCAGGGAGATTTTGCCGTCCAACGGTTTTACGGGAACGGGGAATTTTGCGTAAGCCTTTTCGGCGGCTTGCCGCAAGCTCCCGCCGCTCAAATCGGGAATGAACATTTCCAAAATTTCCGCCGCTCGCTGTGTGTAGTTCATTTTTACCATCGCGGGCAACCTATCAGGTGATAGGGTTGGAAATTTTTCCGGGCAGTACAACCCGCCGTCCGGCGCGAGGCCTTTAAGAATGGCTTCCGGCGCGGTTACCGCCGCGCAGCCGCCGCGTGTGCTGATGTATTTCATGGTAAACATCTCCTAACATAATAGGTTTATCTAAATGTTCCCTGTAGGGTGCGGACGACCCGACCGCCTGCCGTTTGTAGGGCGCGGCATCCCTGACGCGCCGTTGGCGTAGGGGCGCACGCTGCGCCCGCGGACGACCAAAGGTCGTCCCTACACAAAAACGGATTTGTCTCGTAGGGTACGCCGCCCTCGGCGTACCGCAAATGTCTATATTTTTGCACACGGCGCGACCGGAGGGCGCGCCCTACAAAATCAACCTGCCGCAATAAGTTCCAAACACACTTCAAGCGCGTCGCGTCTTCCAACGTCAATATCGGGTTTTGTGCCGACAATTTGATTGCAAGTACCGTCATCATTAAAAGCATACCACCCTTCATAGCGAATCAGTAAGCCTGAATTGGGCAGCGGAAAAGCATACGGATTCCCGCCGACTCCCGACCCACCTGTCTGCGTACCAACGACTGTCGCAAATCCGGTCTGTTTACAAAAAATCGTAAACGCTTCGGATGCCGAATAACAGCCGCCGTCCACAAGCAGCCATATATTTCCGTTAAAGCCAATACTGTTGTCCGAATCAGCAGAATAATTATCGTTGGAAACCAGTCTGTCAAACTGCGTTACGTCTGTAATATTCGGGAAAATATCCTGCCAATCTTCACGCAAATTGTAAGGGTAATCTTCGCCGCGTATATATGTGTTTAACCCACCGTCTAGCACTCCGAGAAATTCATAGTTCGGCAGTTTTTCACCTTGCGCTATCAAAAGTTCAACAATACATTTCGACCAGATATTGGTGCTTCCTCCCCCGTTGCCGCGAATGTCAATTATAATATTTTCTGCATTTTTATTTTGCTCTAAAAATGCTTTATACCGCGCCACCGAATATTCTTCATACTCGAAAGTGAACTTTGCCGGAGTTATGAACGAACTGATTCTTATATACGGAACGCTGTCTTCTGCCATGCCGAGCTGATTACCGCTGTCAAATATCTCTTCAAAACTATAATTATCAGTTATATCTACATAGCCACTGTCGGTCGCGCCATATACAAGCCTGTAAAACTCATTCGTTTTTTCATTGTTCGCCAGTTCGGATAAGTTATGAAGAACATTACGCCACTCTTGAGGAGCCGTTTCTGCCATTTCCGCAAATATTGTTCGCATCATTTCATGGATATAATTGCCGGCTATACCTATATGCCCCACAGGATTTAACTCCAAAAGTGTATCATTTATATAACCGTGATATTTATGTAACAGAACCTTTTCGGGAGCATTTTTGATGATTTCCGCGTGGCGTTCCTTAATTTGTTCGGGTGTGTTGTCAGCCCAACGCGGATAGTCGGGCATAAAAGACAGATACGGCGCGTTCTCCTCAAGTGTTTTCCACATATAGTAATAGTCCTCAAGCACTTGTTCGCGCGTAAGATAGAGGTATCCGTTTTCGTTAGTCTTAAATGGTGTTTGATAAGGCAGGAAGTTGTGTTCAATCGGGTCGTAGTTGATGTAGGATTTCTCCGTTGGCGCACAGGCGGTCAGTAGTATTAAGATGACAATGACTGCGATTTTTTTCATGGTTTCGTATCCTTTCTGTGGGGCGGTCGCCCCGACACAAAAACGCATCTGTCCCCTACAAAATCAATGTTGTATAATCCTGCCCGCCGTAAAAGAAATCATGTACTATAACATCCTTTGTATCCTCGTAGACTTTATAAATCATGATGTAGTTATTGATAACCGCACGGCGATACCCTTCACTTTTCAGTCTTGAATCACGGCACGTCTCATATACATACGGGTTTTTTTCTAAATTACTGTAGCAATCATACACCTTGTCAAGCAGGTCAGATGCGGCTTTAGGAGCGGACAATTTTACTGTTATGTATTCAATAATTCTGTCCAAGTCTGTTTCCGCCCGGTCGGAAACATCAACTTTATACATTATACTTCTCCCTTAACTTCTTCAAGGATTCTTTCGCGTTCGACTTCCGCCCGGCGGCAACATCGAGTTCGGATTCAGCTAATCGGCTGTATACGCTCTGCATAAATAAGTTTTCCTCGTACATTTTCATGCTCATAATAACCATATCGCCGTACCCGTTTTTGGTAACATAGATTGGCTCGTTGGATTCATTGCACATTTGAGAAATCGCGCTTGTATTCTTTAGGTCACGTATCGGAATAATCTGCGGCATAATACCGCCCCCTTTCATGGGATTTATTGTACCACAATTATGGTCAATTATCAATATGTATTTTATTAAGATGTGCAGAGGTCGTTTTGCAACTTAATTAGGTGCGATAGCAGAAATATGGTCCCAGAGCATTTTCATGTGTAACAACATATGTCCATGTAAATTCATCGTCAACTAAGTATATATCTTTATTATCAAATTTTTGTTTTTTCCATAATTCGCTTACTTGATGAGAGGATAATTTATCGCATAGAGATACGTTTACAATTTGTGTCTTATCTTCAACTGAGTACCCGTTATAGAAAATTATACATTTTCCATTGTATGTAATAGCATTAAGAGCTTTACGGGCTTCATCGCCTGTAATATGCGGCACTTGTCCCCAAGTGAAAATATGCCATAAGAAATTTCCCGACTTTGTTACACGGCATCTTAATATATCTTTTGGTATATCTGACGCAAAAGCCTGAAGATATTTCTCAGTTATTTCGTCATTCGACAACATATTTTACCTCGTCTTATAACATTTCTGTGTAATGATAATCACCTAAACGCATCGGTTATATGGTTAATCTTCCCGGTTGAGTAGACCTCAATTACATCGAACCTCAGCGGCGGTTCGCATTGCCTGATTTTCATCCACATTAGGGCGGTGTTTTTCAGCTTGCGCTGTTTTGCCCTTGTCACATAATCCGATGCCGATGCGAACTTTTCACTAGCGCGTGTTTTCACCTCAACGATTACAACAACGTCCTCTTTTAGGGCGATGATGTCAATCTCACCGACCTTTGCCCTAAAATTGCGCTCAATAATCGAGTACCCGAGGCTTTCGAGATATTCTGCGGCGCGTGTCTCTCCCGCGTTTCCAACGCTAATTGTCGTACTCATAGCTTCCTCAAAAACTTTGCCCTATGTTCGGGGCATGACCCATATTCACGTATGCGTTCGATGTGCAGTTTTGTGCCGTAGCCCTTGTGGCGTTCAAATCCGTACTGCGGATACTTCTCCGCGAGCTCAAGCATATATCTGTCGCGCTCGACCTTTGCCAGTATCGACGCGGCGGCTATGCACGCGCATTTGCCGTCGCCGCCTATGACGCATTCTGTCTGTAAAGCATATCCCCTTGCGGTATTTCCGTCTATCAACGCCAGCTCTGGTTTCACCGAAAGCCCGTCAACTGCGCGGCGCATAGCAAGCTGGCTCGCGCTCAGTATATCTGTCTCCTCTATCTCTTTTACAGACGCGGAGTCCACACAGTAAGAAGCGGCGGCCGACACTATCACTTGATAAAGCTCATCGCGCCGCTTGGGTGACAGCTTCTTCGAGTCGTCAAGACTGATAATCGGCTTATGTAATATCACGGCGGCGGCGAATACCGCGCCCGCAAGCGGACCGCGGCCCGCTTCGTCAACGCCGCATACTGAAGCGCAATCGCGGCGGCAATAAATGTTGCACTCAGCTAACATTTGGTTTTTCAAGGGTTATGTTCCCCATTTTCCCGGCGCGGAACTCATCGAGAAGCAACGCGGAAAAACGCTCCGTGTCCGGTTCGCCCCCGCGTATCACACATCCGCGCGAACGCGCCGCGAGCTGTAAGAGTTCATATCCTCTCTCTTCGGGCAATGCCGTAAATTTACAGCGTCCGGCAAGCGCGGACGGCGCGATTGCCGCCAATGTGTCAATTAACTTGACAGACAGTTCTTCCGTATCTAAAACCTGATCCTTTATCGCTCCGGTGAACGCGAGATTCAACGCCGCGCTCTCGTCCTCCAGTCTTGGCTGCAAAACGCCCGGCATATCCAGTAAAAGTATGTCCGCGCTGACATCTATCCATTGTTTTCCGCGTGTAACGCCCGGGCGGTCTTCGACCTTCGCGGATTTCCTCTTTGACAGGCGGTTTATCAGCGATGATTTGCCCACATTGGGTATCCCGACAATCATAAGCCTTACGGCGCGGCCTTCCTGCCCTTTACGCGCCCGCGCCTCCAGTTTTTCCGACAGCAGCTCTTTAACGGCAGGCAGAAAACGCTCCGAACCCGCGCCGGACTTAGCGTCAAGCGCGATTGCGGAGATGCCCTGTCCTTTGAAATAACTAATCCATTGTTTAGTGACGGCGGAATCCGCCAAATCCGCCCGCGTAAGCACGAAAAGCAGTGGTTTGTTCAGTCCTGTCAGACCCGGATTCATGCTCGACTGCGGGACGCGGGCATCGAGCAGAACGCACACCGCGTCAACCAGTTTTAGGCTCTCGTTGATGACGCGCATTGTTTTCGCCATATGACCGGGATACCAGTTGATGTTCATCAGCTAATAAATCCGATTTTATTGAACGGGAACAGCCGCATATACACTTTTCCGAGGATATAGCGGTTGTCGAGCAGTCCTATGTCGGACGAACGGCTGTCATGACTGACATTGCGGTTGTCGCCCATTACGAAAACATAACCTTCGGGTATTGTAAGCGGGAAATTCACGTCATATTGCTTTCTGGTCGGGTCTTTGACATACGGTTCTTCTATAAGTCTGCCGTTAACAAAGACATCGCCGGTACTGAAGTTTATGTCCACTGTGTCCCCGGCAATGCCGATGACGCGCTTGACCAGCGGGTAATCCCTGTCATCATGTCCCGCAAGTCTCAGCCCATGTTTTGTAAACATTATAACATCGCCGTTACTTGGTTTATAGAATAATTTTGATATAAGCATCCTGTCTTGGTTTTGAAGCGTGGGTTCCATTGACGTTCCCTCAACCCCAATAATACGCACCGCGAAAACCATGATGAAGACGAATATTAAAATGGCGGATACCAACGCCTGCGCCCACTCAAACAGCTCGACCCGAATATCACTCTTTTTCATATAAATACCTCCGGATATATGTAGGGCGCGATGTCTTCACCGCGCCATGATGATTAACGATATAAACGGCGCGGTGAGGACACCGCGCCCTACACAAAAATCAAATATCTTCTTTAACTTTGGCTCTCTTACCCTTGCGGCCGCGCAGATAATAGAGCTTGGCGCGGCGCACGCGCCCCTTGCGTATGGTTTCAAATTTCGCAATCAGCGGCGAGTGCAGCGGGAAGACTTTTTCAACGCCCACGCCGTGTGAAAGGCGGCGAACGGTAATCGTTTCGCTGATTCCGCCGTGCTGACGCGCTATGACAGTACCCTCGAAAACCTGTATTCTCTCGCGTGTACCCTCTTTGATTTTTATATGCACGCGCACTGTGCTGCCGATTCTGACTTCATCCAAATCGGTCTTAATGTGCGGCTGCGCGACAGCCCGTAATAAATCCATTAGTAAAAACTCCCCTATCTTGTTTGTATGACACTAAGAGATGTTACCATACTTGGATGAAAAAAGCAAGTAATTGACTATACGATTTGTGTAGACAAGGATGCCGCGCCCTACATAATGGTTATTTCTTCGGATTATATTCATCTTCATCCCATCGTGCCGGGTTATCGTCTATGTATTGCCATATTCGCTGATATTCCGCTTCGTCTCGGATTACGCGGTCGTAAAAGAGTTTTTGCCATATTGAATAACCGAGTTGTTTTGTTACATACCCTTTCATTTGATTTATAATCCGCGATATTGTAGGGGCGCGCATTGCGCGTCCGTTGTTTTCTTGAATTACCACAATCATATGCACATGGTTAGGCATAATCACATATTTATCAATATTAATATCCAAGTATACCTTTGATATGTTTTCAATGGCTGTTTGTATTATTGTTCCCGCATCTGATAATAACGGACGCGCAATGCGCGCCCCTACGGGCGTGTGATTCCATAATATTTCATGCCTGTCTTTAACACAAAACGTAATAAAATACGCGCCGTTCCGGCTGTAATCATATCCTTTCATTCGCGGGTGTTTCCGCGTTGTCACTTCCTTCACAGCATTTACCTTCCCGACATAACAAGATTCAGCAGAAAGAGCGCGGCAAAAATATAAATCAGCGGATGTACTTTTTTCGCGTCGCCCTTAGCTGCCTTTGTCAGACAGTATGCCATAAACCCGAACGCCACGCCGTTTGTTATGCTGTACGACATCGGCATTATTATAATCGTCAGAAACGCGGGCAGCGCGTCGCTGAAATCGTCCCATTTAATCTTGCTGACGTTGCCGACCATCAGAACGCCGACTATGACAAGGATTGGCGCGGTAGCCTGAGCCGGGACAATATCTATCAGTGACGCGAACGGCAGGCAGAGCAGGAACGCCGCGGCGGTTATCAGCGATGATAACCCGGTCTTGCCGCCCTCTCCTATACCCGCCGCGCTCTCGACATATGTCGTCACATTCGATGTTCCGAGCATCGAACCCGCCGTTGTCGCGGTCACATCGGCGAACAGTCCCCTCTCTATCGGTGTGCTGAACGGCTTGCTCTCTCTCATTTCTTTCAGGTTTTCGTCTGTAAATATCCCTGTACGCGCTCCCGTGCCGAGAAATGTGCCTATCGTATCGAACATGGATGTCAGCACCAGCGCGGTCAGCGTTACTATTATCGAGAACAGGCGCGATGTGTCGCCGAACAGCGAGCCGAGACCCGGATTCCCGAACAGCTTGAAAGCGACTTTATCAATATCTCCGATGGCGGATACGGAGAACAACGTATCCGGCAGAGACGTAACTCCAAGCGACAGCGCGGCAACGGTCGAGGCGATTATGCTGATAAACAGCGCGCCTCTTACTTTCAGAACGACAAGCGCGGCGGTTACCGCAAGCCCTATGAGCGTTACAAGGGCGGTCGTGTCGGTGAAGGAAACCAGTCCGGGGATGGCTTCCGCGCCGGCTGTCCATTCATCGTGCGTGTTCGCGAATTTTAAGATACCGCCCTGTTTTAGCCCGATATAGGCTATAAACAGTCCTATTCCCGCGCCGATTGCCAGTCTAAGCGGCTCGGGTACGGCGGCAATTATTGCCGAGCGCAGCCGCGTGGCGGTGATGATTATACCGATGATACCTGAAATAAACACCATAGCCAGAGCTTCCTGCCACACAAAGCCCATGCCTATACAGATTGTATATGCAAAGAAGGCGTTAAGCCCCATCCCGGGCGCGAGCGCGTATGGGATATTCGCCAGCAGTCCGATCAACGCCGTTCCGATGACAGTTGCCAGAACGGTGGCGGCGAATACGCCGCTCTTGTTCATGCCCGTGACCGAGAGTATTTCGGGGTTTACAAAAATGACATATGCCATCGCGAAGAATGTGGTAAACCCGGCGATGGCTTCGGTGCGGATATTTGTGCCTTTATCTTTCAGCTTAAAAAATTTGTCCATAATGACCCCCGTGGTTGACTTTTTATATAAAATAACATATATTAGATACAGAATCAGAAATAATTTTGGCGGGAGGGTTAAATATGCCCAGTAACAGCGGCAGGCGTTATAAAAATGATAACGATAATAAAAACCTTGACGACAGAGACAGAAGACGCTACTATGACGATGATGATGGCGATGACGATTTGGACGGACGCTTTAACAAACATCCAAGAGCCGCCGAACACAAAGAAATGCCTGTGCTTGTGGCTAAAATACCGACTCTTTTATGCCTGCTGTCATGGGTCGCTTTATTCTCTGTTTGGGTTTTAATATCTGTGGCGAAACCGGACAGTGTTACAATGTTCACTCATATCCAAAACATGAACAGCCGCTTCAGCGCACAGTCATTCAGGAGTAACTGGGATATTGGTGTTTTATGGATTGCGTTTAGTTTGATGCTCGTGTCGTTGGCATCCGGCATCGCCGCGTTGGTTATAAACATACTTCGTTACCGCAATAAAACAGCCAAGCTAAAAACATCTATTATAGTAAACTGCTCTATAATGGTTCTGGCGGCGGTGTTTTTTATGGTTAGTTACGCGAAAATTCTATTTTGAATTGACCGCCCATTGCACATACTCTCTTAAAAGCTCTCCTACCCTTGCGTCATTTTCGTTATTCGCGGCTTCCGACAGGGTTTCGAGCATCGGAGTTAATGTGTCTATATTTTCTTCGCGCAGCTTTGAGACGAATATTTTCTCGTGTGACGTTTCCGTAACGCCCTCCTCGTTCAGAAGCAATTCCTCGTAAAGTTTCTCTCCCGGCCGCAGTCCGATTATCTCTATCGGAATATCCTCCGGCTTAAAGCCCGACAGGCGCACTAGGTCGTGTGCTAAATCAATCATTTTTACGGGTTCGCCCATATCAAGTACAAATACTTCGCCCCCGAGTGCCATCGCGCCCGCGTGAATAACGAGGCGTGCCGCCTCGGGGATTGTCATAAAGAAGCGCGTAATTTCAGCGTGTGTGAGCGTTAACGGCCCGCCGGATTTTATCTGCTCGCTCCATATGGGTATGATACTGCCCGCCGACATCAGCACGTTACCGAAACGCACGGCGGCGAACAGCGTTCCGGACTGCTGTTTTGCCAATGCCTGTATGACTTTCTCCGCCATGCGCTTAGTCGCGCCCATTATATTCGTTGGGTTGACCGCCTTGTCTGTCGATATAAGTATAAAACGTTCGGTTTTGTGCTTAATTGCCGCTAACGCGGTGTTGTATGTTCCGATGATGTTGTTCTTCACGCCCTCGCACGGGCTTGTCTCCATTGTCGGGACGTGCTTATGGGCAGCGGCGTGGAAGACAACGTGCGGCTTGTATTCCTCAAACACACGCTCGAGCCTTCCGGCATCGCGCACCGAACCGACAAGAGCTTCTATCTCCACAAGCCCCGACAGCTCGCGCTGAAGCATATACATATTGTTTTCGTATATGTCAAGCATTATTACTTTACCCGGTTTCAACCGCGCAATCTGGCGACACAGCTCAGAACCTATCGAGCCGCCGCCGCCCGTTATCAGCACCGTTTTACCGGAGAGCCGCGCGGTATCGGTGTTCAAGCTGACAGATTCGCGCCCGAGCAAGTCCTCGATGGCGACATCGCGGATAGATGACACCGTAACCTGCCCCTCGACAAGCTCCGCCGTTGATGGCAGGAGTTTCATCTTCGCTCCGGTTTCTTTGCATATCTCAAGTATCGCCGCCTGTTCTTTCCTGTTCGCCGACGGTACGGCAACGATAATCTCGTCTATTGCCATTTCTTCAACAAGACGCGGAATATCCTCACGCGCACCCATGACGCGCACACCGTTTATGAGCATATCACGCTTTGATTTGTCGTCGTCAACGGCGCACACGACCTCTATACCCGGGCTGTTCGCAAGCTCAATAATCGCAGAGCTTCCGCCCCTGCCCGCGCCGACAATCATCACGCGCTTAATGTCGGGCGCGGATTTATATTTCGAGAAAATCAGAAGCGGGCTTGCCCCCCATGTAATACCGTAGCGGAATCTTCTGTAAACGCGGAAGCTCATGCGCGAGCCGCCCGTTATGACCGCCAAAAGCAGAAACCATATGATGTACACGGAGTGCGGTATAAGGCGTTCCGATGTGATTTGCTCGCCTATGAACCCCAAGACCGCGCTGATTCCGGTTGTCAGCAGACACGCGAAAGCTATCCGCATAAGCTCGGACACGCTGGCAAATTCCCAAAGACTGCGGTATAGCCCCGACATCCGGAATATAAACAGCGTGATTACCGTCAGCGGGATAACTATGAACCAGAAGTTGTTCGCGTAGCGCGGTTCAATGGAGAAGTCGCCCTCAAAGCGCAGCCACAGTGACAAAAAATATGTCAGCGGCACAATGAGCGCGTCGAACAGCATTAAAATTGTTTTCCTGCGTTTTTGCATTAAAAAACCACCCGTTGGGATTATACAACGGGCGGCGTGTTTTGTCAAATTGGAATGATAATCTGTAGGGCGCAACGACCACACACCATTGTTTGACTGTTTTGTATAACTACATATCGCTTTTACGTCTATTGCACTTTTGACAAAGCATTTGACAGTTTTCGGGTGTGGTTTTTCCGCCTTTATTCCACGGGTCTATATGGTCTGCTTCCATCCCCTCAATTTCAAAGTGTTTTCCGCATTTAGCGCATAAACCGTTTTGCCGTTCATACGCTGTGCGCTTTTCGCTGTTTTTGAAAGCGCGAATATTCAAATGCTTGTCATCACCGCCTAACACATAAAGATAAACGCCTTTTTTGTTTTGTACATCGTCATCTTTCATAAGACTGTTTATTTGCTGTTCCAAATTGACGGTATCAAACAATCTGTCTTTATTCGCCTTGTACAAAGTCCCCCAGTCAAGCCCTTTCATTTCCCTGCGATAAGTTGTAAAAGTGAGTTTTATCCAATTTATTACATTTTGAAAATAAGTAAAAAGCTCATTCGCATTAGGGTCACTTTTTGAATGCGTTGCCATATAACCTTTAATGTTGCCGTCTGAAATCCATTTAAGAGCAGTTTCTAAAATTTCTTGACGAATAGGTGAGCCATTTACATAATCTTTCGCCAATAAATAAGCAGGCGCATTAGATTTGCTGAATTTTGATTTTGCACTCGTTAGCCAAGCTCCTGTATATGTAGCATTCAATAATTCTTGAGGAGTTAGTTTTTCGCCTGCAATATTTATAATCTCAAACCACGCTAATTTTTCATCGTCTGTTCCCTCACAAAAATAAATCATGCAGGTATAGTCAAGTATTCTATTTTGTTCGGATACAGTTAGATTTGAAAAAAATTTAGGCAATCCGTCAAACTCTACCGGGAAATCACCATTTACATATTGGCAAAAGCTGATTGTTCTTTGTTGCCCGTCCAACACTTCAAAATTTCCGTCATCGGTAATAACCCAATACATAACATTGAGGGGAAATACTTTGCGGATAGTTTCAATAACGGCATTGCGCTTCTTTTCATCATAGACAAACTCACGCTGATATTTTGGGCGTATATCAAGCCGCCCGCTATAACCGACAACTCCCTCTTCCGCATTATCGACATAGTTTTCCGCAATTTCACGTATGGTAACTTCTTTTAGCGTAATTTTCATTGTGTCGCTCCTATCCTTCTGATAATAACGCGCATATAAATAAATCTGGTATTGTCGCCATCCTTTATTATAGGACTGCCGTTCAAATCATTAAAGTTTTCGCCGTCATCTTTTGTATAAATCTTTATTTTTAAGTTATAGGGGTCATTTCTATGAGTAAACCCTAATATTTCAAATTGTTCAGGATTATATTTATCTAAAAAAGTAACAGGGACACCCATGCAACCATCATAATCACACGGAATATCTGAATATTTGTCAACATTTATCGCATTATAATTATCATAGAGCGGATATTCATCCGGCGAATAATTTTTATATAGCGTTATGTATTCCTTATGTTTCTTCACTTCCAAACTTGTAAACCAACAGGAAGTGGAAACCCTAACGAACTTATGTCCGTTTTCTATTTTATGGTATTTTTCCCAATAATCAGGGACAATAAAATACATTCCAACATTAAAATTAGTATATCCTGTTCGCATTTCATCGTCTTTTATCAATTTGAAAGTTTCTTTATATGTTAGAGCATTTGTATTGCCAATAATAATAAAATCTTTTCCGTGTTCTTTTAGCAAGGCA
>WRJE01000049.1 GCA_009782385.1 Oscillospiraceae bacterium
GGCTGCTGTCATGAGGTTTTCGGCACACAGGAGCTGCTTGCGGCTATGGTACGGCGCGAAAACGGAGATGCCGCCGCTCGCGGCGACATCCACGTTAATGTATTGGGAATCAATCACTTCACATGGTTTGACCGCGCTTCGTATAAAGGGAATGACCTCATGCCTATGTTTGCGCGTTTTGCCGATGAGTTTTATGACGATGGATTTTCCGGCGGCGAAAATGTTCCTCACAAGAATTTTTCATGCTCTAACCGTGTAAAGTTCGACTTGTTCCGCCGTTACGGACAGATTGCCGCCGCCGGCGACCGTCATTTGTCGGAGTTCATGCCCTGCGATATGTACGCGAAAGACCCCGAAACCGTTGAGAAATGGGGATTTCATCTTACAAGCGTTGATTGGCGCGTTGCCGACAGGGCGGAGAAAGCCGAAACAACGGCGCGTCTTGCCGCCGGAAAAGAAAAAATAGAGCTGAAGGCATCGGGCGAAGAGGGGATTCTGCTTATAAAGGCATTATGCGGTCTGACCCGCGTGGTCAGCAATGTAAATCTGCCGAACACTGCCGGACAGATAAACAATCTGCCCAAGGAAACGGTGGTTGAAACTAACGCGCTGTTTTCGCGCGATGACGTAAGACCCGTTATTGCGGGTGAACTGACTGACGGCATAAAAGAGCTTGTAATGCCCCATGCGGAACGGCAGACAGAAATTTTACGCGCGGCGTTAGACTGCGATATAGAAGCCGTCCGCCGCCTGTTTGCGCGTGACACACTGCTGAACCGCCCGGAAGCGGATTTGCGCGAGTTAGCCGATGATATGATACGCAATACGCTTGACGTATTGCCGGACGGGTGGAGGTAATGTATGAATCTAAGCGATATTCAGCTGCGTGACCCGTTTGTTCTGAAACATGACGGGCTTTATTACCTTTACGGCTCAACAGATAAAAACATATGGTTCGGCGATGGTATAGGCTTTGACACCTATTCAAGTTCCGACTTGATTCACTGGGACGGTCCGTTTCAGGCGTTCCGCCCGCCCGCCGGGTATTGGGGGACGAGTAACTTCTGGGCACCTGAGGTCTACGAGTACAACGGCGCGTTCTATATGTTAGCGTCATTTATCGGCGATGGGTATATGCGCGGCACAGCCGTGCTGAAAGCGTCATGCCCGAAAGGTCCGTTCCTGCCTTGGAGCAACGGCGCGGTTACCCTGAAGGATTGGATGTGCCTTGACGGCACACTATATATAGACATGGACGGTTCGCCGTGGATGGTATTCTGTCATGAGTGGGTGCAAATCGGAGACGGCACAGTATGCGCCGTCCGTTTAGATAATGATTTGTCACGCGCCGTTTCTGAGCCGGTCGTGCTGTTTAAGTCATCGGACGCGGCATACAGCCGTCAGGCGTATTCCCCGACAAATGATGTCCGGGGGTATGTGACAGACGGGTGTTTTCTTCACCGTTTGTCAAATGGAAAACTGATTATGCTGTGGTCATGCGTTGGCGAGAACGGCTACTGTCTCGGCTATGCCTTGTCGGAAACGGGATGCCTAAGCGGGCAGTGGACACAAACGGAAACGCCGCTGTTTGCCGATGACGGCGGTCACGGCATGGTTTTCCGCGCGTGTGACGGGCGTTTGCTGCTCGCGCTTCACCGCCCGAACAAAACGCCCAACGAGCGGGCGGTGTTTATTGAACTGGAAGAAGCGGAGAATGGATTGAGGGTGTTATGATGGACGGTGTTACCATTTATCAAAATTCAAAAACCGAGTATGACGGCTATACATTATATATTGCTAAAGACAACCGCGAAAAGTTTCTTGTTGTGCGCGGTAACGGCAAGGCGTTTAGGGCATTTGAGGGTTATGTGACGGAGGACGGCTCTGCCAAACGCTGTCCGCTGTCAAACGCGAACGCTAAGACCCTGCGGGAACTTTTTCCGTTCACCGCGCCGTCACGCCACAGAGGAAAGGCGTTTACCATCGGATTAGGCGACCGCTTGGGATTAGCGTCAGCCGGGCATATCCGCCTGTTGCAAGGCACGGATGTCTTTCCCGTCTTGGCGCAGCAATCCATGCGGGAATTGAATCTTACCGGGCGGACATATGAAGATGTGCTGTCGGCGGCGGCGTGGGCCGTGTTTCAGGAGGGTTGGCGCGGCGGCTACGGCGCGGACGGCGACCATTTGAAAACACCCGATGAGATTAAATACGCGCTTGA
This sequence comes from Oscillospiraceae bacterium, assembly GCA_009782385.1. Classification (GTDB taxonomy): domain Bacteria; phylum Bacillota; class Clostridia; order Oscillospirales; family UBA929; genus WRMG01. The sequence goes on from WRJE01000049.1 coordinate 2,222, forward strand.
CTGCGGATTTACGATGATAACTCTTGACTGTTCCGAGCATATACGCCATATCGAGGGGGGAACTCCCGAAGAAATTTACGGCGGCGCGATAAAGTATACCATCGACATCTATAACCTGCTTCTGCGCGGCAGGGAGATTGACTTTGAACTCTCCATAGACGAAACAACGTTCGCCACCACGCCGGAAGCGCATATTTATGTCGCGCGGGAACTTGAAAAGGCGGGCGTTGAGTTGACGAGCCTCGCGCCGCGTTTCTGCGGCGAGTTTCAGAAGGGTATAGACTACAGGGGTGATTTGAACGGATTTGAAAAGGATTTTGCCGCTCACGCGCAAATAGCGCGGGACATGGGCTATAAATTGAGCATACACTCCGGCAGTGATAAATTTTCAGTATTTCCTGTTATTTTTCGAGAGACAAAAGGAAATGTTCACCTGAAAACGGCAGGTACAAACTGGCTTGAAGCTCTGCGTGTAGTTTCTCAGACCAATCCTCGGCTATTTAGGGAGATAACGCGATTCGCGCTTGAAAACCTAATCGAAGCGAAAAAATACTATCATATCACCGAAAACACGGCTAACATTCCGGATGTTGAAACCATTGGCAACGAAGATTTACCGTTGCTTCTGGACAGCGATGACGCGCGTCAGGTTCTGCATATAACATACGGGCTGATTCTGTCGGCTAAAGACGCGAACGGTAAAACTGTTTTCAAAGACAGCATTTACTCCGTGCTTTTTCAACATGAGGACGATTATCACGCCGCGTTGGAAAAACGGATAAGGCGGCATCTGCCTTGAGGTTCGAGAGCTGCATTAACCTCTGCTAAAAACATCATTGATGTTTCGGTAGAATTAGGCTATAATGTAATTGAGGTGTATGGGATGAATCAGAATGTGACATATTGGATTGATATGGCGGAGTATGACTTGGAAACTGCAAGAGCCATGCTCTTAACAAAACGGTATTTGTACGTTGCCTTCATGTGTCACCAAACCATTGAAAAATCACTGAAAGCCATAATAGCCGGAACAGATGATAATAATGAACCGCCAAAGATACATAACCTTGTAAGGTTGACTGAACGTTCCGCTTTGTCTGAGGAGCTTTCACCTCAGCAAAAGAAATTCATTTCGATGTTAGCCCCAATGAATGTAGAGGCGCGATATACGGCTTACAAGGAGGAAATAGCTTCCGGCTTATCCGAAAAGAAATGTGCCGAGCTAATCAAGGAAACGGAGGATTTGTATTCATGGATAAAGCAGAGATTATCAGTAACGTAAAACGTTATGCGATAGAAGTTCAAAAAGAGCTGCGTCCTGACGCTATTGTTCTATTCGGCTCATATGCCAATGATACTGCAACAGAAGACAGTGATATTGATGTTGCGGTCATCGTAAATGAGCTTGAAGGAGACCGCTTGGAAGCAGCGGCTAGATTGAGTTATTTAACATGGGACATAGATACACGAATTGAGCCTATTCTACTGGACAAATCAAAAGCGCGTATCAGCTTTGTCAATGAAGTGCTGCGTACAGGGGAACTGATTACAGTATAACAAACTAAACATACACACAAAAGCAGTCGGAGGTCTCCGGCTGTTTTTTGTGTGGATTGTGTCCTGTCATTGGCGTTTGAAAATTTTGAGAGAGAAGTTTGATTCATAGGACTTGACAAAAACGCGATTATCGGTTAAAATATAGAAAGTTGACCGCTAAACTTAACTCTCAATTTGTGTAATATGACGATGAATGGCGGTTTTTACTTATATATTTACATTTATAAGGGGGATTAGAAATGAAAAAGTTCATCAGATTTTTATCCGTTATCACGGCTCTGTGTATTCTGCTCGCGGCTTGCTCTTCCGAGACGGCAGATACAGGCGGCGTAACAGGCTCGCCGCCAACGCCGGACACCTCCAATACGTCCGCCGCGCCGCCGACCGAGCTTGAGGACATATCCGGCGATGTCATCGATGCCGATTTGACCTGCACGATTCAGTTGGGCAACTGGCCGCCGGATACCGCGCCCGCGGCGGAACTGGCTCTGTTTGAGGGCTACAAGGCCGCTATGGAGAGACAGTATCCCAATGTCACCGTTATCCCGTCATACTACTCCTATACATTGGCAAACTACGTGCCGATGGCTAAGGGAGGCACTGCGCCGACCCTGTTCCAACCGCCTTTCACAGACCCTCAGCTGCTGATAGGTCAAGACCTTGCGGGCGATGTGACCGATGCGTTGAAACAGTTCGGACTGCTTGATAAATTCAGCCCCAGTTTCATTGAGCTGTTGGGCGATGAAAACGGGCGGATTTACGGACTTCCGCGTGACGGATACGTTTTAGGACTGCACATCAACATTAACTTGTTTGAAGAGGCGGGGCTTATGACGGATGACGGGCTTCCGATGTTCCCGAAAACCCTTCAAGAGATGGCGGAATACGGTCAAATCATCCGTGAAAAGACCGGCAAGGCGGGGCTTGTCTTCCCGGCGAGCGAAACATACGGCGGATGGCTCTATACCAATATAGCGTGGAACTTCGGCGCGGTGGGCGAAAACGCCTTGGAAATACAAAACGCCGATGGACGTTGGGTTGCCAATTTCACATCCGATGCGGCGGTTGCCGCGATGGAATACTTGAAATCCCTGCGTTGGGAGTATGACATCCTCAACGCCGATGCTACAACGACCGACTGGGCGGGCGCGCATTCGGCTCTCGGTACGGGCGAGGCGGCTATGAACTTCGCCGCCGATGACTCTGTGGCAGAACCGACCGCCGGAAAGGGTCTTGCGGTTGATAAATTCGCGCTGATTCCGTTCCCTGCCGGCCCGGGCGGGGCTTACGCGCTCACGGGCGGCACTTGCTTTATGTTCGCCCCGAATACAACTATTGATGAGGCCGTTGCGTCTCTGGCTTTTCTGAAACTTATCGGAATGCTTCCCTATGTGACGGACGACACCGTTGCGGGTATGCGAGCCGGGTCGGCCGCCAAGCGCGAGCGCGGCGCACCCGTACTGCCGCCAATCCCGGCTTGGAACGATGCGGAATTTACCGCTATGCAGCGTCAAATCGCGGAGGAGTACGCCAACGTTGATATGCGCCTGTACAATGACTTTTTCGACTCTTTCACAGACGGTTCGATTGCCCTAAAGGGCGAAGAACCCGTATTCGCGCAGCAGCTTTACAGAGAACTGACCGCGGTAGTTCAGAATGTCATTACCAGAGAAGAGTCCGATGTTCACAGACAGCTTGAAAGGGCGCAGGAGAGGTTTCAAGAATACTTGGACGATGAAATAAACAGGTAGTATTTATGCCGCTTAAGGGGATTATTCATAATCCCCTTTTGCGCGATAATGCCGAGAGGAGATGATTTGGTGAACAGAACCCGCATATCGGCGCGATGGAGGCAGCAGATTACGAGCTGGTTGATTATGCTGCCGGGTATCGCGCTATTCGCGTTTTTCCTATGGGGTCCTCTGCTTCAAAGCGTTCGCATGAGCCTGTACAGGACAAGGAATATTGAGCTTGTAAATTTTGTATGGTTCGACAATTACATAAGCGTTTTTAAGCGCGAGGAATTTCATCAGGCGTTGCTCAATACTTTTTCCTATACGTTTTGGTCTCTGCTTCTCGGGTTCTTTATCCCAATCTTCATGGCTCTTGTAATCGGGGAAACGGTGCGCGGCAAAGGGTTTATCCGTACCGCCGCATATATACCGAATATCCTGCCCGGGCTTGCCGCCGTGATTTTGTGGACGGCGTTTTTCTCAGCCGAGCGGACGGGCGTAATCAACATTCTGCTTGGGAAGCTGGGTATTGAGCGCATGGCGTTCCTCAGTGAGGCAAGCCTTGTCATACCGATTATAGTAATCACCGCAACGTGGAAAGGGGCGGGCGCGACCGCGCTTATTTACATGGCGGGGCTTGCCGGAATTAACCCGGAGCTGTACGAGGCCGCCACCATAGACGGCGCGGGTATCTGGAGACGTATCCGCCATATAACACTGCCCGCCATTTTCAGCTTGGGCAGCACTATGCTGATTTTACAAATCATTTCCATCTTCCAGATAATGTACGAGCCGCTCGTTCTCACCAAAGGCGGCCCCGATAACGCATCCCTCTCGCTTATGCTGCTGATGTGGCGTTACGCTTTCGGAGGGACGATGGACTTCGGCAGGGCTTCCGCCGTGGCGGTCATCATCTCAGTGATTTTACTCGCGTTTACCGTCCTGTACTCCATAGTCAATCGGCGTAAGACCGACTGGGAATAGGAGGAGTTATCAGATGAAACAAGAAGAATATAGCTTGCCTCCCCGCACGGGGGTCATACGCGATTTTGACGGGTATACGGTCGGCGTTAAAGTCGGGATGGCGTTTATCTACATAGCTTGCGCGTTAATCGTAATAGTCTCGCTCTTTCCGATAATCTGGGTCATGCTGGCGGGATTTAAGGATTTGCGGGAATATATGTCGAGTACCGCTATCATCCCAAACGCTTTTGATTTTTCGCGGTATACAAAGACATGGACGCAGCTCAGTGTCACGCAGAATTACCTCAACTCCTTATATGTCATCATAGGCTGCGTACTATGCGCTCTTATCTTCAACGGCCTTTTAGCTTACGGTCTCGCCATCTTGAAGCCGAAAGGACACAAGATTGTCAACAGTTTGGTTATGGTCTCGCTCCTGATTCCCGCCACTATCAGCTTAGTGCCGCTTTTTATGAATATACAGAACTTCAAACTGGGCGGCTTTTTCACGCCGCTGTGGCTTGCGGCGGGCGCGAACGCCTTTTTCGTCATTCTGTTCCGCCAGTTTTTCCAATCCCTTCCGTCTTCTATTATTGAGGCCGGGCGAATAGACGGCTGTTCGCAATTACAGACATTTTACAAAATTGTTCTGCCGCTCTCAAAGCCGATTTGCGTGGTTGTGACTATCTTCGCCATCAACGGAGCGTGGTCGGACTTCCTGCTGCCGTATCTTGTACTGGGGGGCAGTAAGTGGCAGACGGTTATGGTACGTCTGTTTATATTCAGCACTCAGCAAACTATCAATTATGACGACTTGATGCGAGCGGTCGTGTTTTCTATGATTCCGCCGATTATTATCTTCTTTATCTTCCAGAAAAAGCTAACGGAAAATATCGTGACGGTTGGCATAAAGGGCTAAACAAAAGGGGGCAGACATTTTGGCAAAAGCAGCCGATAAATATTTCCAAACAGATCCATGGAAAATCATTGAACATGGGTTTGACCCCGCTTACGCGCGTGTCAGCGAGTCTGTTTTCGCGCTGTCGAACGAGAGTATCGGCGTACGCGGCAGTTTTGACGAGGGCGGGAGTACCGACAGCTTAAGGGGCGCGTATGTAAACGGCGTATATGAGCTTGAGGATTTGCCGCGTTCCTATCGCGGTATCGTGGATAAAACCCACTTTATGATTCCGGCGGCGGACTGGCTCGCAACCGAAATTTCGGTTGATAATGAAGTGCTTGACCTTGGAAAAGTACGGTTCAGCGAGTTTGTCCGCGAACTGGATATGCGTTCGGGAACGCTTTCGCGTTGTTTTATATGGCACACAAAGTCAGGCAAAGACCTAAAGCTGAATTTCCTCCGTTTTGCGGACATGACCCATGGGGAACGCGCCTATCTGCGCGTTACTCTTGAACCGCTCAACTTTTCGGGAATCGCCGAACTGTCGGCGGGCATTACCTTTGACGTTAAACACGAAGGGCGCAACGCCTGTTTCTGGGGCGAATGCCATACTGAAGCCACGGATTCGTCTTACGCCGTTCAATCCCGCACGCTGTCATCGGGGCAGGAAGTATTTGCCGCCGCGCTGTTGAATTATTCCGGAAAGCCAATTTGCGGCGAGAAGTCGGTTTCCAGCGGCATAACGCTCAATCTCACACAGGGGAAGCCTGTCAATGTTGATAAAAGGGCGGTTATTCTCTTTGACGGTACGGATAAGGAAACTCTTTGGCAGACCGGACAGGAGGCATTACGGCACACCGCCGCCGTTTCCTTTGACGAAGCACTTGAAGCGCAGAGGGCGTACTGGACGGAATACTGGCGGCTCTCGGACGTGGTAATCGAACCCTCTGGGGCGGATGTTACGGACGCTGTGGCGGAGGAACAGCAGGGCATACGTTTTTGCAGCTTCCAAATGGCGCAGACATATAAGGGCGGCAGTGTGCGCCACAATATCGGCGCAAAAGGCTTGACGGGCGAAGCCTATAACGGTCACGCCTTTTGGGATACGGAGGCCTGCTGTCTGCCGTTTTACCTCTTTTCCAACCCGGCGGCGGCAAAAAGCCTGCTCATGTTCCGTTATAATACACTCGAGCGGGCAATCGAGCGGGCAAAGATGCTTGATTGCAAGGGTGCTTGTTATCCAATCGCCACGCTGAACGGCGACGAGGCGTGCAACCTCTGGCAGCACGCCAGCCTGCAATTCCATCCCAACACCGCCGTTGCGTATGGTATATGGCATTACACGCATATCACCGGGGACACCGAATTTTTATGGGAATACGGTGCGGAGATTCTTTTAGAAATCTCACGTTTTCTTGTCAGCCGCGCCGCGCAAAACCCGCACACAGGAGAATATGGCTACTACGGCGTTATGGGGCTTGACGAGTTTCACATGATGGTTAATAATAACGCATATACCAACACTATGAGCAAGCGCACACTCGAATATGCCGCCGAAACACTGCAAACCCTGCGTTCCGAACAGCCGGAGGCATATGCGGCACTCGTTAAAAAAACGGGACTTTTGGAAGATGAAACAGAGACGTGGAAGAAAATCGCGGGACATATGGCACTGCCGATGACTGAGGACGGTCTTATCGAACAGCATGACGGGTATTTTGACCTGCCGCACATAGACATCCACGCCATACCCATTTCAGAGTTCCCGCTCTATAACCACTGGTCATATGACCGCATATACCGCACGGATATGATTAAGCAGCCGGATGTGCTGATGCTCTTATACTTATACAACTCCTCGTTTTCTCACGAGATTAAACGGATTAACTACGAGTTTTATGAGCCGCGTACCATCCATGAGTCGTCTCTATCTCCCGCCATACATTCCATAATGGCGGCGGAGCTTGATAAAATGGAGGAAGCAACGGAGTTTTTCGGCTATGCCACGCGCCTTGACCTTGATAACTACAACCGCAACACGAGAGAGGGATTGCACACAACGTCAATCGCAATGGCTTGGATTAACATCGTCTACGGTTTTGCCGGACTGCGAAGTGACGGCGAAATCTTGAGATTCGCGCCGCGTCTGCCAACTCGTTGGAAAACCCTGCGGTTTTCTCTCGCGTGGCAGGATAGGGTACTGGAAATCGAAATGCGAAAGGAAAAGACCCTGTTCACCGTAACGCGGGGCGGTACAATGGAATTTGAAGTCTATGAGAAGAGATACACGGTCGGCGCGGACGGTTTAACAGTCGGCGTGTAACAGAAAAATATGGAGGAGAACTATGTATTTGAAAAAGGGGAACAGGTTATACGTCAGGGTTGACACAGCCGGAGAAAAAGATATGACACCTAAGGACATCGAGGATCATTTGACCTATGTAAAGAATATTGCGGAAGAGCGGTATTTCATAGGCGGCGCGTTTTCAAACATAAATGGCGGGTTGTGCCTTTTTGAATCGGATAATCTTGAAGAAGCACAAAAAATTGCTCAGAATGACCCGATTATTCAAAGAGGGTTTTACCAATGCGAGGTTTACGAATGGGAACTAATGGTTTTGTCAGAAGAAATTGATAAATAGACAAAATACGGGAGGTCAGCCGTTTGGATATTTGGAGTTATACGCAGAGCGGATATAGAGAGGAAGACACGGTAACAAATGGCAACCGTTTCCTTGTCGGCAACGGATATATGGGGTATCGGGGTACGATGGACGAATGGGGCAAAAGCGAATTTGCCGCCGTCAACCTCGCGGGTGTCTACGACCAAAACGGCGATAAATGGAGAGAACCCGTCAACGCCCCCAACGGTCTGTTCGCGGTTCTCAGCGTCAACGGCGAGACGGTCGCGCTTGGAAAGACCACGGCGCAAAAACATACTCAAACCGTGCATTTCCGAAGAGGTACGCACAGCCGCGATACCCTGTTTGCCCCTGTGCGGATACGGAGCGAGCGTTTTGTTTCGATGGCGGAGAAGCATCTTCTCTGCTCCCGCCTGACGCTAACTTTTAGTGAGGATTGCCAAGCGGAACTGCTGACCGGAATTGTGACAGACATATGGGACATAAACGGTCCTCATTTATTTAACTATACCTATCAAGCCGATTCGATACTGCTCGCGGAAGCCCGCACGGGCGAGCTGAATATCCCTGTCGCCGCCGCGCAGTCTGTGAAAGCCGGCTTTGACTGTGCGGAAAAGCGCGAGAGTACGGAGACTGGAGTTTACCGCCGTCTTTCTTTCAACGCGGAAGCCGGGAAAAGTTATGTAATAGACATCTTTTCCGCCGTGTTTACCGGACTTGATGATAAAGAGCCGGGAAAACAGGCGTATTCACTCTGCCAAAAGGCGGCTGAGAGCGGTTTTGAGAGCCTTTTGTCCGCCCATCGGGCGGCGTGGGAGGAGCTTTGGCAGAACTCAGCCGTGGAACTGCAAGGATGTGACGAAGCCGCCCGCGCTCTCAATGCCAGCCTGTACCATCTGCACAGCATTGCACCGCGCCACGCTTCCGCTCTGTCAATCCCGGCACGGGGACTGTCGGGGCAGACGTATAAAGGCGCGGTTTTTTGGGATTCGGAGATATTTCTCTTCCCGGTATTTGTACATACCGAACCCGAACTAGCCAAAACCCTGTTGCGCTATCGTATTGAAACACTGCCGGGCGCGTTGAAGAAAGCCGCCGAATACGGTTATCGGGGCGCGTTTTATCCGTGGGAGAGCCAAGAGGGCGGCGCGGAAGGTTGTACAGACTACAACGTGGTGGATGTATTCACCCACCGTCCCGTTCGCACATATTTCCGCGATAAGCAAATTCACATCAGCGGCGACATAGCATACGCTCTTTGGCGGTATTACGAGATTACCGGGGATTTGAGCCTTATGCGCGAGGGCGGCGCGGAAGTGATATTGCAGTGCGCCCGCTTCTATCTGTCACGCGCCCACAGTCGCCTCGATACGGATAAAGTAGAGCTGTTGGATGTCATCGGTCCGGATGAATATCACGAGCGGGTCGGCAACAACGTTTTTACCAATCAAATGGCGGCACACTGTATCGCCTGTTCGCTCGAACTGCCAGAGCTGTTCCCCGATTCGAGTTTTTTCGATGACCTTATAAAAAAACTGGACTATGAAGATGATTTTAACTTGCTGAAGAAATTACTCCCCTTACTGCGTCCCGCTTTTGAGGAGGGTGAGATTATCGAGCAGTTTGACGGGTATCTCGAATTAGAGGATTGCGATTTAGAAACTGTGCGAGGCCGTTTGCTGGACGAGCGGGAGTATTGGGGTACAAATCACGGCGTGGCGGCGCACACGCGAATTATCAAGCAAGCAGACGTAATCGCCATGATGGCACTCTTTCCCTCACAATTCTCAGATAAAACGGTCGAGCGCAACTGGCGTTTTTACGAACCGCGCACAGAACACGGCTCAAGCCTGTCTTCGTGTATGTACGCGCTGACGGCTTGCCGTTTCGGGCAACCCGACTTGGCGTGGGAGCATTTTATCAAGACCGCGTCCATCGACTTGGAGGGCGGCGGTAAAAACTGGGCGGGCGAAATCTACATCGGCGGCACTCACCCGGCGGCGAACGGCGGCGCGTGGATAATTGCCGTGTTGGGTTTCGCAGGGCTGTCGGTGCTGAACGGGGAGTTAACGGCGAACCCACGTTTGCCGTCACAAATTAAATCACTGCGTTTTCCCGTAACGTTGCGCGGGAAAAGGGTGTGTGTCACCGTCACCCATGACGGATGGACGGTCGAATAAACGCAAAAAACCACCCTTTCGGGTGGTTTTTTCAACGTTATTATTCGTAAACCTCTATTTCGGAAGCCTGCGCTCCGTTGGAGCGGCCCGAAGACTTTTCCGTGAATATAAATTTGACGAAACGCGCCGAAATAGGGTCAAAGTCTATGCGGACAATATTACCGGAATCGGGATTAAACTCATGCCGCGCGTCAGGCGCGACAACGGTAAAGTTTTCGCCGTCAGTGCTGACTTGAACGGTGAAGCCTTGGGTGCGAGCCTCCCATATCGGGGCGGGATTGAGGCGTACACCGACCGTTTGTATAGTGTATGTCCCCTCTAAGTCGATGGTGAGTACGGCGGGAAGCCCCTTGCTCTCCCAATAAGAAGTCAAATCGCCGTCCGTCACGTTGGCGGGGTCGTAGACCTCGGTGAACTCGCCGGAACTTACGGATTTGCCCGCCGCGAGATTGTCGCCCTCGGGCAGCTTTACCCAAGCCTCTTCCGGGTCGGGGAAGATACCCGGGCGTTCCGCTCCGGCTTGGTCGGGAGCTTCAAGCACCGTTAAATCAACGATAGGCGGGGCTGTTCCCTCAATCAACACTTCTCTTTCTATGGGTTCGAGCGTTTCGGGTTCGGTAAAAAACGCGATGGCGGCAACAATCAGCGAAACCGCGATTACCGCGATGAATACAATAGTTAGAATCTTATTCATTCCATCCACCTCATTCCACAACGATATTATGGACAAATTCGTTAACATTTGCCCTCAGAGCCGTCAAATCGGTTATTTTTTCGCCGAGAATCGTCACATTGCGTATGGTGACATTTTCGATGCCATGATTTTCGTTATGCCCTAAGAACCGTGATTCGGGAATCGCTCCGTCCTCGGTGTTCAAAACGGTTAAACCGTCAATGAGTATGTCACGGATAGAACCCCATTCGTCGCGGACAGCCGTCCAACCGGATTTGTTCATATGAAACTCAATCAGCTCTTTGTTAACGCCGTTGTCGCCCTGCATAAAGGCGTTCTCAACTATGATATTCCGATATGTGATGTCATGTATAAAGGCATCATCGCTGTTGTGGATACTAATGACGGGCTTGTGAAAATTATAGAGTACGGTTATATCCTTGAAAAGCACATCTGAAATTTCGGGCTTTATGGTAAGCCCTTTGTTAGTCTCGTAGCCGATTTCCATTGACTGCGCCAAATCTGTCCAGATTTGAATCCTCTCAAAGGTAATATCCTTGGTAGAGCCCGAATAGTTCTTTAACACAAGACTGTCGTCCCATGTACGGGCAAAGGAATCGGTAACGGTATGGTTTTTGCAGGACTGGAATGTGAACCCATCGCCGTTTTGACGAGCAGAAATGATTTTTACGTTGGATATATGCGCGTTTTCAGTGGCGTATGAATTGAAATTCCAACAGTTGGCGTTGGCGATAATGAAGCCTTCGGCGGTGATATTTTTACTGTTGCGGATGTCTATGGGGACACGGGCATACGAACCGGGCTGATTATGACCGGGGAAGTCAGAGCCGTCGATTATACCGCGCCCGCGTATGGTTACGTTGACGGCGTTATCGACTATAACGACCGAGTTAACCACCGCGCCGCCCGATATATACAGCGTCTGGTCGCTCTTTAGGGCGATAGCGTCAATAGCCCAATGACCCGGCTCGATAAAGAATACATTCGGGTCGTTTTTGTCGGGGATGTCGGTCTCGATGGGGTTTGCGAAAATATGTGTGGCTTTGTTGACATGATTGTTATAAATCACGGTATAGAACCCCGGCTCGGTGACGGAAAAGGTAACGCGCCCGTCTTTGACCTCGGGTACGATGCCGTGGCTTGACGGCAGGACGGCGGCACTCTCGACAGCCTTGCCCAATCCGGGCATTTCGATTTCAACGGTGACTTTACCCTCGAAGTCAAAATATGTCATCGGCGTGTCTGAGGGTATGGTATTCGCGTTCCATATATGCTCGTGGTTTACCATGACATCATAGACAAACAGCTCGTTGCCGTTTGCGAAAATCGAGGCTGTTTTTGACGATGTCATCGTTTTCGGCCCTTCATAGAGCGTTAGCTTTGACGGCGGTCCTTCGGCTTGATACTCATACACGGGAATCTCAATGACTTCGCGTTCCGGAGCGGTCTTTGAGCGCGGGGCTTTGTCCGCCGCAAACATAAAAACGGCGAATGACGCGCACAGAACCGCCGCCGCGCCAAGGCAAATTACGGGGACAGAAAGATTTTTATTCCATTCCATTCTATTGATACCTCCCAACAGATTTATGTCGGTTATTACAGGTTGAACGCTAAACTATTGATAGTATACAATATGTATCGGATTATTGCAAGTGGTTTTAAGAATGTTATACAAAAAAATTAACAGAAAGTCTTGACAAGAATCAAATTCTTTGATAGACTGCGTATATATAGGTTTAGCGTTCAACTTAAATTATGAAGGAGAAAGATGTCATGAAAAGAAACCTCTGCTTATTTCTCGCGTTTCTGATGGTACTCGCTTTCGCAGCCGCCTGCGATACCGGCAGCGCGACACCGGAAGCAACCCCCGCGCCCGCAACCCCTGCACCCGCGACCCCCGCACCTGAACCCGAACCCCCCGCCCCGGTCATCCCCGATGTTTTCCTGTGGGATAACTTCACAGACCGTGACCCGAACAACAAACCCGACACAGCCCCCAACGGCGCGCCGATTTGGTGGGACAACTGGGCTAACATGAGAGCAAGCGTTGACAACAATATCGCTCAGATTCAATTCAGACCCAGAGACTTTGATCCCGACGACTTTGACGACTTGGACGATTATTACGCCAGAGCCGCCGACTGGATGGGCAACTGGGGTGAGGCGATTGATATGTGGTCGCTTGACGGAATCTCGTATTGCAGGTATTTCACAATCCGCATGAGCGGCGCGGACGGCGGCGAAGAGAGCAAACTGATGCTCCACTTCCAGCCGGAAGACGGTCCATCGTTTGTTAAGCGTTTCAGTGACCTTGTAACGAAAGACGGCGGCAATGTGCAGATTACTACGGATATGCAGGACATAGTCATTGACTTGCAGGCCTCGGGCTTCCCCGGCATGACAAACAGAATGCACATCCGCGCGTTTGCCGAATGCACAGTCAATCTCGATGAACTTTACTTCTCCGACCCCATAGCTCCGATTGACACCACAAGCCAAGAGACAATCCTCGGCGGCTTCACAGTAGAAGCAATCGGGAACCCCGCAGACCTGCCCATTAAGGACTATGTCGCGGCGGTAAGCTAATCAAATTCAATCAGCGTTTCAAGGGGCGGACTTGAGTCTGCCCCTTGTTGTTGACAAAAGTCGATTTATTCATTAAAATAGAGACAGATAATTTAGATGCGGGAGAGCAGACTGTGATAACATTGAAAGATATAGCGCGAGAGGCCGGCGTTAGCATTACCACGGTTTCCAATGTCATTCATAACAGGAAAAACCGTGTCTCCCCCGAACTGGTGGCGAAGATACAAGAGATAATAAGCAATGAGAATTATGTCCCCAGTATGACCGCGCGTACTTTGGCTAAAAATACGTCGCCGATTATCGGGTTCATTAATCATTTGGTGCCGCAGCGCGTTGGCGGGTTTATGGCAGACCCGTTTCACAACACCTTCATCGGCAGCATCGAGAACTGTACCCGTGAGAAGGGTTATTTTGTCATGGTGCGGACGGTAGAGGATTCTTACGGCTTGGAAACCATACACCGCAACTGGAATTTTGCGGGTATCATCCTTGCGGGTATGTTCAACGATGATTTTTTTGAGCGTGTACGCACTATCGGTATCCCATACGTCCTGATAGACAGCTATATAGACCTGCCCGAAGTGCATAACGTGGGGTTGGAGGATCAAAAAGGCGGGTATATAGCCACGCGGCATCTGCTTGAGCGCGGACACCGCGTCATTGCATTCACCTCACCCATAATACGCAAGGACGGCGTTGTGGAAAGGCGGTTGGACGGATATAAGCAAGCCTTGGAGGAGTTTGGCGTTCCCTATGACCCAACACTTGTTTTTGAGCAGGAAATCTCGGTCGATGAGGGCATGAAACTGGGGCGGCACTTGAGCGGAGTGGAGGAAATAACCGGAATATTTGCCTCGGCCGATATATTGGCGGCGGGTATCATAGCGGGTCTGCGCGAGGCGGACGTTAGTGTGCCGGATGATAAATCCATAGTCGGCTTTGACGACAACTATCTGTGTCAGATTACACACCCGCGCCTTACAACCATCCATCAGGATGTGGAAATGAAAGGAACTATTGCCACCGAAATGATAGTGAATCAGCTGCAGGGAGTACCAATTAAGGAGAGCAAGGTCATACTGCCCGTACATCTGGTGGAGCGGGAAAGTGTGAGATTTAATCGGAGATGAATATGAAACTATACGTAAAACAAAAAGTGTTCTCATGGCGCGACCGCTTCTTCGTCAAGGACGAAAACGGCAGTGACAGATATGCCGTTGAGGGTGAAATCCTCTCACTGGGAAAGAAGCTGCACGTCTATGATATGAACGGGACGGAGGTTGCGTTTATCCGCCAGAAGGTCATGTCTTGGCTGCCCAGATTCTTTGTGGAAGTTAACGGGCGCGTGGTCTGCACGATTGTCAAGGAGCTTACCTTATTCAAGCAGCGATACCGCTTGGAGGGACTGCCTTGGCATTTGGACGGCGACTTTTGGGCGCACGAGTATTCACTGGTTGAAAACAATCGGCAAATCATGCGTCTGTCAAAGAAATGGTTTAGTTGGGGTGACAGCTACGAGTTGGACATCGCCGACCCGCAGAACGAGTTAATGTGTCTGTGCGTTGCGCTGGCGGTGGACTGCGCCCTTGCCATACAGAACGCGGCGGCCGCTTCCGGCGGATGAGCCGGATTGAAACAGCGGGAATTTACGGCGCATTTTTGGCGTGAGTTCCACGCAATAACGCTTGACAACTTGAAAGTCTTATGCTACAATACGTTTCAGATAAACGCGCGAGTGGTGGAATTGGCAGACTCGCTAGATTCAGGTTCTAGCCAACCATTGATTACCTAATCTCTTTTAACCTTATCTAATATCGCGGAAACCTTTGAATTGCAAGGGATTGATGGTAGTGTCGATTCATTATTAATCGAAACCCTTATAGCTCTAAGGTTACATTTCTAACAGGTTTTGTTAGAAGTTTTGTTAGAAAAAACCGCCTCCAGTTTTGAGGATGCGGTTTTATTTTTATGTCGTTCTGCGATGAGAAACTTCACCAAGTTATATAACTCTGTTTACCTTTCGTGCAACAACCCCGGACGACAAACGTCCGGGGGTTATTATCTGCCATTATTAACCGTTTTTCTTTTATCTTATCCAATGAATTTTTATGCTCTCAGACTTTTCGACTGCCCCAAGCTCATGGTGGTCTGAGGTTAACAGTGTACCGTTATTCACGGAAGCCTCAGCTACAGCCATCGAATCAGCAACCGACATTTTATATGAAGCCTTCAGCCGTCCAGCTTCTTTCAGCACTTCTTCCGAAATTGTTTCGATGATGTTGATGTCGCTCTCTTTAATTTTCAAAAGAATGTCGTTTGCGATTTCCTTGCCACCCTTACGAAGTATACCGTAATAGACTTCAAAGAGGTTAATGATATTCATGGAAACTTTAACCGAACCGACTTTAGCCTGTCCGATGATGTCTCTCACAAATTCACCGCCGTCTTCTTCGTTGAGGACGGCTAAGAGTGCGCAAGCGTCTAAATAATATTTTTTCACGGCTCTAATTCCTTATCATGTCTCTTTTGCGCAAAATATTCCTCTTTCGTGAACAGTCCTTTCGGCAACAACCCCCATAACTCAGTGTGTTCAGTATTGGCAATCGGCGTAAGAGTAACCACTCCATTTTCTTCGCGCACTCGCACCCTGTCGCTGCGAAAGCGGCGATTTAGCGATTCCGGCAATGTTTTAACGTTTAGTATTACATCATCCATATTGTTCAGCTCCTTACATTCCAGTATACCCCAAATCCCTTCGTAATGCAATACCTAGCTGAATCGGGGAATGGACAATCGCGTTGACTAAAGAAAATCCAAGACAGAGAAAGGTAATTCGCGGGAATTAGGGTTACGGTTTTGCCTGAACTTCATCTTTGCTATGCCGAACTTGTTGTAAGCATCAACAAAAACATCAAGGACTGCTTTTAGTGTTTCAAGACTGCGCGGGAAACATCGGCTTCGACGCGCAAGTATCGGGATGTAATGTCTCAAATCTGCGTTGACACCCTCAACAGTAAAAGTATCATTCTTGTTGCTAACATTACGGATATGCTCACCCGGACAAACA
>WRJE01000050.1 GCA_009782385.1 Oscillospiraceae bacterium
CTCCGAGACATTGCACTGTAACCGCTTGCGGTTGTTTAAAGTGTAATAATCCTCAAACACAGATTGCCTGCAACCACACCTGCTACTGGTATAATCTTATGGGTGTGTTGTCACGCGCGTGGCCTAGACCGAGAGAAGATAAAAGCATTACCGAGATTATGGAAGATGCCCGGTTAAAAATGAGAAACGCCTTACCCAGACAGTACATATATTGAATTATAGATAATGAACTGTCACAAGCAAAACTGGACAAAATAAAGATTTTGTCCAGTAATATATTAGTATTTCTATGGGCGACCGTTCCGGTCGCCTGTGTTGTTTCTAATCATATGTATTTTACTACTGACTTCAAATTCTCAGCCTTAGCTTTCGCCATCGCCTTGACAGCCTCAAAATCTATATACGGGTTATATAACTTTTCCAGTTTCCCGTGACATTCACGAGCCAACGACAACTGCTCCGCCGCCTCGTCAATGAAAGCCGTCCTAGTCTGCGCTAAAAACCTCAGATATGCCCGGCTGCCTCTGAGCTTTTCTTTTGGTACAAGCGCGTCAAGGCGAATATGCCGTGTCGGCTCGCCGGAATACAGTCTGGCGCGGCTGTTCGTGACAATCGCTAAGTCTAGTTCCGGAATCAAAACGTGTTCAATGCCGGATTCCGGATGCAGCGGTGAGTAACAAACATATGTTTTATAACCGCTGTTAACTGAATGTTTGACTATAAATTTCAGATAATTAGATGATAACCCGTAATTGTCGTCCAACGCGATTACACGCCCGAAATTCTCCGATACCGTATCAAAAAACGTGATAAGCCCATCCGGTGTCATTGAACTTAAAAATCTTTTAACAATCTGTACGGGCTGTGCCTTTTGCATGGGGATTTCCGCTCCGCATAAAGCGCGCGCGCGCTTTGTGATTCTGGACAAAATATTGCTGTCGGCGACCCTTTCATAAATCGACTCGTCTATATGACGCGCCGCCTTCACCCAACGCGCCGCCGCGCAGAACCGAGTTTTCGCATCAGTCATAATACGCTCTATTTCGCCGCGCAATTTGAAAAGTTCATCTCGCTTGATATAATTACCCAGATTAACATATGAATCGACCGCGCCGGGGTAAGACGGCTCAAAAATATGCGGTGCAGTGCCGTCCACCATGGCGATTCCCGCTTCGGGATATACAATCGCGTCAAGCGACTTCGGGTCGGCGGAACAGTAGATATACTCTGCGTCACTCATTTTTAACGCTTCATCAATGATGTTCATGTAAGTTGATTTGCCGCACCCCGGACCGCCTTTAATTATGGTAACATCCTTAGCGTTTGAATAGTCAATTAATTGGTCGAAATATGAGAAAAAGCCGTTCGGCCCATTTGTTCCTAAGAAAAATCGCATTTGTAACCTCCTCCTTATGTCATTATGATATGCGAAATCAGGTTGTCTGGTGTTTTTTTGCCGCGTTCATAAACAGGCAACAATCTTTTCAAAATTTACCTGATTATTGTTCATATTTATTCAATATTTACCCTATATTCTGTAATTATAACTGTAGGAGATGTCTTCCCTGATATCCCCCGCATACAAAAATGAATGAGAGGAATTTTTATCATGAACAATAACGAATTAAACGAGAACACTCGCTATACCTATGGTTTTGAGCCTCACACCTCCCCCTCTCCGAGAAAAAAACATATGGGTATTAAAATTGCCGCGCTGCTACTGTCATGTATGCTCATCGGAACTTCTGGCGGGGTACTGGGAGCGTATCTGTTAATGAGCAGCTCCCCTGCCGCCTCAGATACCGCTGAAACCGCGAATACGCAGATTCTAGAACAATCGCCCTCATTAATAGAGAATCTGACAATGATCGCAAATAACAAGCTCACACTGCAAGAAATCTACGCGAAATGCAATCCGGCGGTTGTGGCTATTTCCACGGAAATCATTGGCAGAAACGCTTTCGGGCAAGTTGTCAACTTACCGTCGTCAGGTTCGGGTTTCATCATCTCAAGCGATGGTTATATAGTAACCAATAACCATGTTATCGATGGCGTATCGGCTATAAAAGCCCATCTCAGTGATGGCAGATCATTTGACGCGAAGGTAATCGGCTCAGACAGCTATACCGATCTCGCGGTACTCAAAATAGAGGCCTCAGGGCTAACTCACCTTACATTCGGTGACTCCGATAAAGTGCTTGTCGGTGATTTGGCGGCGGCAATCGGCAACCCTCTCGGTCAGTTGGCTAACACGTTCACCGTTGGCTATATCAGCTCTCTTGACCGCGAAATAAACGCTGACGGCATCCCCCGCACTATGATGCAAACCGATGCCGCAGTCAATCGCGGCAACTCCGGCGGTCCGCTGCTCAGTGAATACGGTTATGTAATAGGTGTGGTATCCGCAAAATCCTCCGGTTCGGGCGTTGAAGGCTTAGGATTCGCCATCCCGTCAAATCTGGCTGAGAATGTCGTTAACCAACTGATTGAAAACGGTTATGTCAAGGGCAGACCGATTATGGGTATCAGCGTCAGCATGGCGCGTTACGGCTTCGGTCAGACCGCACTGCAAATTGCCGAAGTAACACCCGGCGGCGGCGCGGACAAAGCCGGCATCAGAGAGGGCGACTATATCATCGACATTGACGGCAAGCAAATAAGCACGCGCGATGAGCTTCTCGGCGTTTTATACAGCCGCAAAGCGGGCGACACTGTCAAGGTTACCGTACAGCGCGATCAGGAAACAAAGACATTTAACGTGACATTAAGCGCAATGGATTGACAATGTTACGTCAACCGTGATATTATGTCGTCATGAAAATATTTGGTAAACTAATCATAATACTGTCCGTCATAGCTATAATCATAGCCGGGGGCGCGATTGCCGCGAACATATTCATCAAACCGCCAAGCATACCTAAAATAGGCGGCAACGGCTCGTCACGCCCCGGATTGGCAAATAGTCCGGATTCATTAGCCGAATCTATTGCCCCTCCGGGCGTTACGGACGATGACAGAAGAAAAGATTTCTACACATTTTTAATTGTCGGGCTTGATATAGGCTGGAACACGGATACTATAATGGTCGCATCGTATGACGCGGCTTCTAAAGAGGCGAATATTATCGGCATACCGCGCGACAGCCTCGTTAACGCGGAGCGAAAAGTGAAAAAGATAAACGCCGCGTTCGGCGCGGGCGCGGTAAACGGCGGCGGCAATGAGGGCGGCATAGCGCAGTTGAAGCGCGAGATAAAAACCGTCATAGGTTTCATCCCGGATTTCTACATGATAATTAACCTTAAAGCGTTCGAGGAAATAGTTGACGCGGTCGGCGGCGTTGAGGTCACCGCAAGAATGGATATGAAATACTATGACCCGACACAGAATCTACGCATTGATATACCCAAAGGCACTCAAAAATTGGATGGCTCGGACGCGCTGAAATTCGCGCGTTACAGAAGGGGCAGCAATAACAAAAATACAATCTCCGACTATGAGCGCATAGAAAACCAACAACAAGTTATTAAGTCGCTTCTGTCTGAGGTTATAAAGCCATCAAACTGGCTGAAATACCCCGAGTTCGTGAGAGTTTTTTCCGATAACGTGGTTACGGATTTAAGCACAACCGACTTGTTATGGTTCATCGGGCAAGCCAAAGACATATCGGGCGCGGACGCGCTGACTACATACACAATGCCAACAACCGGTACAAGCGGTCTGCCGATGTATTATGAGCTTCTTGACAAGGAAAAAATCCTTGAACTCGTCAATAGCACAATAAATCCATATACTGTCGAAATCAAACCCGAAGATGTGGACATAATAAAATCATAAAAATTTGGAGGAAAACCATGCCGAAAGACAGTCAAATAGACCCCAAGCCCGTTCGCAAGCGGAAATCCAAAGGCGGTCCGACCATGGCGGAGAGTGCCTTGGACGGCGAAAGCCGTAACACGAAAAAACAATCCGGAAACCGCAAACAACCGGGTGACGACAAAAAATAACAGACAAAAACGTCCGCCGAAAGGCGGACGTTTTATGTTCGGCTTATTAGCCGTTTTCTCTCATGCGTGCAAAACAATCGCTGCAATAGACCGGGCGGTCTGTCTTGGGCTCGAAGGGTACTTTAGCCTCCGCTCCGCAAGAAGCGCACGTTGCCGTGAAGAACTCACGGGGTGATCTCGAAGCGTTTTTACGCGCGTCACGGCAGTTCTTGCAACGCTGGGGTTCATTCATAAAGCCCCGCTCATTGTAAAACTCCTGCTCGCCGGCAGTGAATACGAAATCTTCTCCGCATTCCTTGCACTTTAGGGTCCTGTCCTCGTACATGGTTCATACCTCTCTTTGACTTTGCCCCTGGACGGATTCTCACCGACACCTCAAAGCGCGCTCTGGAGATTTAAGCTACACAGGGCAGTTAATTTTGGTTTTCGGGAAATATTCCTTGCCACCACGCACATTATATGCGCTTTTTCATGTGTTGTCAAGCCTTTTCTTAAAATATTTCCATTTTTTTGTTTCCGAACGCATAAAACGCCGCTTCACGCTCCCGGCACAGCCGGAAATTTCATTGTAAACCTTGTGCCTTTGTCCTGTGCGCTGTGTACTGTTATCGTCCCACCGTAACGCGCCGTCATATCGCTGACTATGCTCAATCCCAGACCCGCGCCGCCCGCTTCCCTCGCGCGTGTCTTGTCAACGCGGTAAAAACGCTCATACAATCTCGGTATATCCTCCTCGGGAATGCCGATGCCGTTATCGTCAACGTGTACAACTATACGCTCCCCGTCCGTAAACATATATACATTCACTTCGCCGCCCGGCTTGTTGTACTTTATCGCGTTCTCCATCAAGTTAAACAACGCCTGATAGATATCGTCCTCCTCGGCAAGTATACGGCACGACTCCTCCAAACTGCAGCCCAGTGTCACATTCCGCGCGTCAGCCAACGGCTTGAGCATATGTTGGGCGCGACGTATCAGCGGTGCTAAACTTATACGTTTTATCGCGGGCGTTATCTTTGCGTCCAGTTTCGTCAACAGCATAAGTTTTTCGGTCATGCGCGTCAGCCTGTCTATCTCGTCACCAATGTCTCCTACAAACTCACGCACATCCGGCAGCGGCATATCACTCGTCAATATGACCGAATCGGCAAGCAAACGCATTGACGCAAGCGGTGTTTTCAGCTCGTGCGAAGCGTCTGAGACAAACTGCCGCCGCAGATTGTCCGTCTCCTGTATGCGCCGCGTCAGACTGTTAAAAGCGTCTGCCAGTTCCGCGAGTTCATCGCGTCCACGCACGGGTACAAGATGGTTGAAGCTCCCCTCCCTCGCCAGCTTAATCGCGCGAAGAAGCACGCTGACGCGCTTTGTAAGAGCCGATGATGCAGCAAAGCTGAAAACTCCGACAATGGCGGCGATAGCCATTGATAAATTACCCATATCAAGCTGAAACTGTTGTAGCAGTTCCGCCTGCTCGCTGTCATATTCATACAGCAGTAACGCGCCGATTACGTTCCCGCCGGAAATAATCGGAACGGCGGCCTTGCTCCGAAACGCATCCCGCCTGTACGATGAAGTAAACACATTATAGGGTTTTAGTGCTGTTTCCAACTCTTCGGCGGCATCAACGCCCCTCGCGGTGTTGTAAAGCACCCGTCCTTTATCATCGGTTATTATAAGCTGCCCCTGTTCATTCAGCATGGAGATCATATCGCCGACCTGCTCTACGCTGAGTGTCTCAAGCGTCGCAAAAGCCGACGCTATAGTATGCGCGTGTTCGTGCATACCCGTATACTTTGACTGGTATATTGCGTCCCGCGACACCCACACGGGATATGTGTTCATAATCAACAGCATGGCAATGATGACAAGCAGATACGTGAACGCAATCTTAAACTGAAAGCGTTCCCAAAACAGCGGTCTCTTACGATTTGCAGTAATAGCCAACACCCCATCTTGTCAACAGGATTTGCGGTTCTGCCGGATTCTTCTCCAGTTTTTCCCGCAATCTGCGAACGTGTACATCCACCGTGCGTATATCCCCCGGGTATTCATAACCCCACACGGTATTCAGAAGATTTTCCCGCGTATAGACACGTCCCCTGTTACGCATCAGCAGTTCCATAAGGTCAAACTCTTTCGCCGTAAGCTCCACGCGCTCGCCGTTCAAATACGCCATACGCTCCCCAACTGAAAGCGCAAGGTCGTCAAGCTCCAATCTGTCGCCCTGCTGAGCGGTAGGTGAAGCACGTCTTAATATTGCGCGTATACGCGCCTTGAGTTCGAGGATATTAAACGGTTTAGTCAAATAATCGTCCGCGCCGTAATCAAACCCTATCAGCTTGTCCATATCCTCACTACGCGCCGTCAACATAATAATCGACACGGCGGAAAATTCTCGAATACGGCGGCAAGCCTCAAGCCCGTCAATTTTCGGCATCATAATATCGAGAATTATCAAATCATATCGCCCCGTCCGCGCTAAGTCAACGGCTTCCTCTCCGTCATAAGCCGTCTCGACTTGATAACCCTCATGCTCCAAGTTGAATTTTATT
Source organism: Oscillospiraceae bacterium (assembly GCA_009782385.1). GTDB lineage: Bacteria > Bacillota > Clostridia > Oscillospirales > UBA929 > WRMG01. The sequence goes on from WRJE01000050.1 coordinate 6,557, forward strand.
CCTTTGATAATGTGCTTTTCATCGTCAACAACAAGTATTCTCATCTACTCCACCGTTACATATTCTTTCATATTTTCAAGCGTCTTTTCGCCGATACCCCTAACACGCAGTAAATCTTCAAGCGATATATAAGCCCCGTTGGCTTCCCTCTCGTCAAGTATGCGTTGTGCGATTGCCGGTCCCACCCCCGGAAGCTGCTGTAATTCCTCAAGTCCCGCCGTATTGACGTTAACTTTCCCCTCGGGTATCGGCTTAGGCGTATATTGTTCCGTTGTACTAATTGCGGGAGGTTCATCCTCACCGTCCACGCTTAATATCTCCTCATTAAAAATCTCGGTGTCGGTAGATGGAGGCATTTCCTCAGGCAATATTCCTGTTTCTTCCGCCTCCGGCGTAACCGCCGGAGCTATTGTCGGGCGCGGTATCAACGCGGGAGTAGTTATCTCAAATGTACCCGCAACGGGAATCCTGCCAAACAAGTAACCAACCGTCACCCCGAACAGCAAGACTGTGCATATTATAGCCGCAAACTCAATCTTTTTAAGTTTCATTATGATAAACACCTCTGCCAATTTGGAATGCCATTAAGGGACTTTGGAAAGCATATAATTAAAAACGTTACCAAGCCCATGGAACACTATATTTTTGGATATTTTCGTCAGCAGTTAAAATTACCATTTCTTCACATAAAGCAGTTGATATAATAATTCGGTCGAAAGGGTCACGATGAATATATGGTAATTCCTCGACTTTTTTAATATATTCGGAATTAACACCAACAATTTGAATGGGGTTATCATGTATTGCGTGAAGAAACCGCTTCACTCCGCCACTAAATGTCGGCAGTTTACCCAAACTATGTTTTATAGCTACCTCCCAAGCAGAAACTATGCTAATATATAACTCGTTTTCATCATCGTGCAAATGGTCTGATGCTGTTTGAGAAAGGTTTTCGTAGTCATTAAATAGCCATAGAGCCACATGAGTATCAATGAGTATTTTCATTCCATATACTCCTTAAAATCTGCAAGCGGCGCGTCAAAATCGTTTGCAATTACATATTCGCCACGCAAATATCCAAACATTAGTTCTCTTGGGGGTTTTTTCATTCCGCTTTGCGGATTTGGAAATGCCTCTTTATAAGGTTTTGTTGTCCGGTTTGGTAGAGATATTTGCGGAGATTCTATCGGTTCATCTAAAATGGTTATATAAACTTTTCGATACTCCGGTATTTGTAATGGCTTGCCTGCCGTAAAAAAGTTACCTTGTTCAAAATAACCTTCGTATGCTTGTGCTTGCATTATGGCTACTCCTCTCAAAATTATACTATTTCAAAACCCTTAACGAGTATCAAATCAATTATACACTTTGCCGCCCGCTTTTTCCAGTACTTATGAAAAAAATATTGACAAATTAATATATCCTTTCGCAGTTATACCTCTAACGGCATCAGCCAATGTATTGGTTAGTAAAATTTACTTGACCAAAATACGATGAACTAATATAATACCTGTGATAACAGTTTTTTCCGATGGGTACGAACGGATTAAGCGATTGGGGGTAGGACAAGAAAATGACAAACGCAGACATTTTACGTATAGCAATGGAACAACACGCAATCGATGCGAACTGTTCCCCGAACGATTTTACCCGCGATGATAATGTAGTTGTAATTTCACGTCCTAACGAAAACGCCCGGCGTTATTTGAATCTGCCGTTCTTTTGCAACTTGATTACATACGGTTCTAATATCGTGGCTTCCGTTGATGAGCGGATATATGATTTTGTGAAAAAATATATAGACACGGAATATCCGCATGGTTGTTTTGAAACGCCGCAAATTCATCACCTTACAAACGAATTTATAAAATACGGATTTATGCCGTGTTATCAAGCGGAATACTGGCTGCCGGATGTCGGTGTGTTAAAAGAAACTCCATGCCGATATGAAACACGATTATTGGAACAAAAAGATTTTTCAGAACTTTATTTGCCCGAATGGAGCAACGCTCTATCCCCGAAACGACCGCATTTGGATATGCTTGGCGTTGGCGCGTATGACAACGGAAAATTAGTTGGGCTTTCCGGTTGTTCCGCAGACTGCGATTCCATGTGGCAAATCGGTATTGATGTCCTGCCGGAATATCGCAGACAAGGTGTTGCCACCGCTCTGACCTCCCGATTGGCAATCGAGGTTATAAACAGAGGTAAAATTCCGTTTTATTGTTGTGCGTGGTCGAATCTCGGCTCGGTGAGAAACGCAATAAAAAGCGGATTCCGTCCCGCATGGGTGGAGCATACGGCAATAGAGAAAGAAAAAGCATTGGAATGGAACTCGAACAGGCACTTCCAGAAGCAAGTTAATAAAGATAAGGAGAGTTAATTATGAGCAGAGAAAAAGCGCAGAAAGCGCAAGTGTTTGAAGGAGCTTTAGCCATTGTTGTTAATGCCGCTCTGTTTGCCGTAAAGTTTTGGGCGGGAATAATAACCGGCTCAGTTGCTCTTATGGCTGACGCATGGCACACATTGTCTGACTCTCTGTCATCTCTGTTCATTGTAATAGCCGCGAAACTCGCGGCAAAAAAACCTGACAAAAAACATCCGTTCGGTCACGGGCGATGGGAACTTATCGCCTCTTTGCTAATTGCTTTTTTTCTGGGAGTGATAGGCTATGAATTTCTTACAAATTCCATAAACAGATTTCAAAACAGGGAATCTGTTGTCTACGGCACTATGGCTATCATAGTAACGGTAGTATCAATACTTATTAAAGAAGGATTGGCGCAATGCGCGTTCTATCTCGGGCGAAAACACAATAATCCGGTCATAGCGGCGGACGGTTGGCATCACCGCACGGATTCATTGTCGTCCATAATCGTTTTAATCGGTATAATAATAACCAAATTTGCGGACGGTCTGTGGTGGATGGACAGCGTTCTCGGTATCCTTTGCGCGTTGGCGATATTCTACGCGGCTTATAAAATTATGATGGAAGCCATATCAAAAATTCTGGGCGAAGAACCGAAACAAGATTTTATAGATGAGCTGAACAGCGAAGCGAAGAAACTCTATGACATTGATTTAATGCTCCATCATTTACACCTGCACGATTATGTCGCGCATAAGGAACTGACGCTGCACATGAGGCTTGGCAGAGATACAACAATCAAAAACGGGCATGATATAGCAACAGGCGTTGAGAACATGATTCTCAAAAAATACGGCATAGACGCGACTATACACATTGAACCATTATAACAAAACCGCAAAACTTCCACTTGATTATAACACATTTCTATGGTAATATGTAAACCATAAATATTTCCATAGGACGCGCATTGTGCGCCCCGCTAAGGAGTTTGCGATGAAACGGCTGTTTTTCCTTTTACTTATCTTAATTATGTTTACCTTTCAGATTTTCTCGTATGCGTCTGAACTAACTGACCCCGAAAGCGATGCCGAGACCGCCGCCGAATCTGAGGAAATCGCGCCGGAACTCGCCGAGACGGCGAGGAACGCCGTTGTTTACGAGACGTTATCAGGGCAAATCCTGTTTGAAAAGAATATTCACGAACGTGTGCCTGTAGCCAGCCTAACGAAGATAATGACGGCTCTGCTTGTCATTGAACACGGAGGTTTTGACGAGCTTGTCACCGCGAAAGAAACCGCGTTTTTTGATATAACATCCGATGGCAGTACCCAAAACATAGTTACAGGGGAAACCATGAGCGTTGAAGACCTGCTCTACTGCTTGATGATATCCTCCGCGAACGAATCGTCAAATATCCTCGCGGAATATGTCTCAGGCAGTGTTGAAGTGTTTTTGGAGGAGATGAACGCACGCGCACGCGCGTTGGGCTGTACTGATACTAACTTTGCCAATACTCATGGATTGCCTGACGACAATCACTATTCCTCTGCTTATGATATGATGCTTATCACTCAAGAGGCCATGAAGCATCCGTTATTTGCCGAAATAGCAAACACAACCGCAAAGACCATCCCCCCTACCAACAAAACGGACAGGACACGCGACCTATTTACAACAAACCACCTGATTTCAACACGCATACAACCGGGTTACATTTACCACTTAGCAATGGGCGTTAAAACCGGATATACCTCAAAGGCGGGCTACTGCCTGTCTTCATCGGCCGTAAATGACGGCATGAGCCTTATAACTATTGTGCTGGGCTGTCCTAGAATTGACGATGTTACCATGAGCTTTATCGAAACAAAGAAACTAATGGAATGGGCTTTCGACTCGTTTTCATACCGCCAGATTCTTAATAGGGTGAGCATTATCGACAGCGTAAAAGTCGAACTGGGCAAAGACCACTCCGAGGTCAATGTCGTGCCTCAGCGGTCTATGACCGCCCTTATACCTAAAGATTTAGACCCGGAAGATATTGAGCGCAGGATAACCCTCCCGGATTCAGTGACGGCTCCGGTCGGCAAAGAACAGATACTGGGGCAAATGGTACTCTCCCATAACGGCACCGTTTACGGCACTGTGCCGTTGGTGGCGAGCTTTGAGGTCGAACTGTCCGCCGAAGAGAACTTTATGGAAAACGTGAGAGAAGCCGTTAATCAAGAATGGATAAGATATGCCGTTGCCGCGATTATAGGTATCATCCTGCTGTATGCCGCCGTTGTTATTATATACAACTACGCGCGGCGCACACAACGTGTGCGCGGCAACTACCGGGGCAAAAAACGCCGCAGGCGTTAGATATTCCGTTCCCAACGTGAGACCGGATGAAACCTCACGCTTGACACTATACCCATAGCGGCGAACATACTGATAAGCGAAGAGCCGCCGTAACTGAAAAACGGTAATGTAATACCTATTATCGGTGTCAGCCCGACATTCATAAAAAGATTCTCAAACGCTTGGAATATCAGCGTCCCCGCAATCCCGGCACAGATTATCGAGCCGTAAAGCGTTGGTGCTTTTACCGCCGTGTAGAGACACCGCCCGATAATAACCACCAGAAGCAATACTATCGCCATCGCGCCCAAAAATCCCAATTCCTCTCCGGCGGCGGTAAAAATCGAGTCTGTGTGCTGTTCCGGAATCATACCCGCCTGTGTCTGTGTCCCCTTGTATAGCCCCGTACCCGAGAGATTTCCCCTGTTTAGCGCAATCTTGCTCTGTATTACCTGCCAACCCCTGTCAAGCGGGTCGGACTCTGGGTCAAAGAATATTATCAGCCGCTGCTTTAGCGTATCACTCAGCACATAGTTCCATAATATCGGTAAAGACGCGCCTACCGCAAGTCCCCCGGCTAAAAACCAGATAATATTAACTCCGGCGGCGACCGCCATACTAAAAAACGCGAAAATGTATATAAATACAACACCTAAGTCCATAGACGCAACCATAATAAGCCCCGCCATCGCCCCAACGTGCGCGAGTATGCTTAACATCGGCAAAAATCCGTTTATTCTGTCACGCAGGAGATACATCTGATAGCCTAACAGAACAACAAACGATATTTTTACTATTTCGGCAGGTTGAATATCAAACGGAAGCCAATCGAACCTAAGCCAGCTGGTGTTGCCCTTATCCCCTTTGCCGAACGGAAAAAGCAACAAAACAAACCCGATGTTAAATCCCGCCAGCCATTTCCACAGGCTTGCGTAAACACGGATATCTATCAGTGTAAACACTAAAAACAGCACAACACCTATACATAACGCGAATATCTGCCTGTTAATATACGGCTGCGCCCCTGCGGGATTAGACACCGCAGAGGTTGATATAAGTAAAATACCGTATACAGAACTTATAAGGCAGACGATGAGCAAAAATATATCGGTTTTTTTGAAATATTCTTTTATCAGTCTTTTAACTTCTTTTATTTCGTCACACCCTTCCCTGCTTATATTTTACCACAAAATACATCGGTAGTAAACATTAGATTGCAATATCTCACGTCAAACAAATGACACACAATTTGTGGGCTATACACGGTCGGGCATGGAAACCCGACCCTACAAATGCCGTTTCGTCCGCCCGCATATATCCCCCATCCCCCGTAGGGCGCGGCATCCCTGACGCGCCGCGTTATTGAGATATACAAGGAGCATTTATTTATGAAAGCCACAGTTTTTCATGGAAGCCCACGAAAAGGTAATACCTATCACGCCACAAAAATATTCATGGATGAATTGTCAAAAAACGGCGATGTGGAATATTCAGAGTTTTTTCTACCAAAAGACCTGCTTGTATTTTGTACAGGCTGTACATTATGTATGGAGGGTCTGAGAGAAAAATGCCCTAACGCGGAGTTTGTCACTCCGATTTTTGACGCTGTAATTAACGCCGATGCCCTCATATTCGCTGCCCCTCATTACGGTGCTTGCAGTATTCCTGCTTCTATGAAAACCTTGCTTGACCATTTAGATTTTTTAGTGCTGAACGTATCGCCCAGAGAAGAAATTTTTACCAAGAAGGCGTTTATAATAACTACAGGCGCGGGTACAACCGCCGCTGTCAGACCCATTAAAAACCTGCTTTTGCATTGGGGCATTAACCGTGTCTACTCGCGCGGCATTAGGTTGTTCACAGGTAAATGGGATAATATGTCAAATGAGAAGAGAGCAAAGCACGAGAGAGCATTGCGTAAATCCGCAAATAAGTTTTATAACGCTAAAAAGAGACACCCTCATCTGTCAACGATTTTCTTTTATCACATGAGCAAGTTTATTCTTAAAAATTATGTCGGCGAAGGCAACGCTCCCTATGAATTATGGAAAGAAAAAGGATACTTCAAAAAACGCCCGTTTTAGTAGGGGCGGCCGTCCCGTCCGCCCGCGCATCCTCCGCCCCGTAGGGCGCGGCATCCCTGACGCGCCGTGACTATACAAAGGAGCTTAATATGCTTTCACACTCACCCAATGAAACAAAAAAAATAGCCGCCGAACTCGCGCTAGTCCTGCCGCCTGAGACACAGGTCGTCGCGCTTGACGGAGACTTGGGCGCGGGTAAAACAGCGTTCGCACAAGGTTTTATAGCCGCGTTGGGCGTAAATGGCGCAATCGCAAGCCCTACCTACGCGATTGTCAATGAGTACGGTAAAATCTTTCATTTTGACTGGTACAGGCTGTCATCAGAGGACGAGCTGTACGACATCGGCTGGCACGAATACCTCGAGCGCGGTCTGTGCGTTGTGGAATGGAGCGAACGCATACCCCAAGCCCTGCCCGAACATACCGTTCGTGTAAAGATAAACGTTGTTGACGAAAACACAAGGGAGCTTCACTTCGTCCCGAATATTCTGTCCCCCGCGTCACCCAACCCCGGCACAACATAGCCGTGGTCGTTCAGATGGTTGTCCAATGCGCCTAAATAAATATCCACATCGGGGTGCGCTTCCTGCATGACCTTAACGCCTTCCGGCGCACCGATAATACACATAAGCTTAATGTTTTTGCAGCCCAGCTTTTTCAGCCCACTAACTGCGGCGGAAACAGTCCCGCCCGTTGCCAGCAACGGGTCGAGAACTATAATATCCCTCTCCGAAATATCCGGCGGCAGCTTGCAGAAATATTCCACGGGCTTCAGCGTTTCGGGGTCACGGTACATACCTATATGCCCTACTTTCGTGGGCGGCATAATATTAAGGATACCGTCAACCATACCCAATCCCGCGCGGAGTATGGGTACAATAGCGAGCTTTTTACCCTTTACCTCCTTGACTTTCGCAACCGCTACAGGCGTTTTAATCTCAATCTCCACAAGCGGCAAATCGCGCGTTGCCTCATAACACATCAGCATGGCAATCTCAGAAACAATCTCGCGGAAATCCTTTGAACCCGTATTTTCATCGCGCAGCATACTCAGCTTGTGCTGCACAAGCGGGTGGTCAACAATGTGCAAATTACTCATAATCGTTCCTCTCTCTCCCTTTCAGCCTGCGGGATTCTCAGATAGTTTATTTTCAAATCCGATGTAAACTCGCGTCCCGCCGCCGCCATCGCCACGCTGTACCCTGTCGGGTATCTCAAATGCGGCGGCGCGAGTGTAAATCCATCCGATATATTATAACACATTTCCGCTCCATCGCCAACAAGAATACCTTTTTTCTCAAAAATTTCACCGACAGGCAATGCCAAATCGGGTGTCAGCCTCTCAATCTTTCCGTTATCCGCGTAAAACAGCGCGGTATATACCTGCCCGCGCCGCGCGTCCATAACCGCGCGTATATAACCGCTCATGTGGGCGGCATTCCACGCGGCGGCCTCGAGTGATGATACGCCGCAAACGGGTATGTCCAAAGATTCGGCAAGCCCTAGAGCGCACGCCGCGCCGATACGCAGACCTGTGAAAGATCCCGGTCCGTTTGTTACGGCAATATGCGTTGGTTGTTCTGTCCGATTCAGTAGTTCCGCAATCATCGGCATAAGCGTTTCGGAATGTGTCAGCCCAACGTTAATAAACGACTGCGCGAGCAACCGCCCGCCTTCATCCACAATCGCGGCGGACGCGGTTTTTGACGAGCAGTCAACAGCCAGTATCATAATAACCTCTATAACTTAACACTTATCACTTAACACTTATCACTGAATATACGGGGCGCAGGATGAAATCAAATCCCTGAACCGCTCTTCAACTATTGCAAACATATTCATCGTCCGCGCGTCAATTTCACCTTTTTCTTTCAACGCAATATCAAGTTCAGCGGCTGCCGCCTGCACATCGTATGCCGAGAGGTTCGCCGCCGTGCCTTTTAACGTGTGCGCGTTAATCGCCGCTTCCACAGCATTGCCTTCACGCATACTCCTGCTCAGCGCGTCAATCTCCGTGCCGCCGAGAAAACTTATCATAAGCCGCGTATAAAGATTCTCTTTCCCGCCCATACGAGCCAGCGCGGCCTTAACGTCCAACCCATCAATTATCGTTTCCTTGGTTATCATTTGAATCATCCCTATGCCTTTTTAGAATTTTCTCCAACTCGTCCATATGGTCTTTCAGCAAACCGATAATTACAGGGTCAAAATGTGTCCCAATCTCACTGATTATAATCTCCGACGCTTTTTCATGTGAAAAAGCCTTTTTATAAGGTCTTTCGGATATAAGCGCGTCATAAACATCGGCGATAGCCATAATACGCGCCGAAATAGGTATCGCGTCGCCTTTTATGCCATGGGGGTAGCCTGTGCCGTCCCATCTCTCATGGTGTCCGATGATTATTTCACGCCCGACACGCAGCATCGAGTTGTCATGCAAATCTTTAATGGCATCGTCTATCATATGCGCGCCTTCCGTTGTATGAAATTTCATTGTGTCAAATTCTTCAGGCGTTAACTTACCCGGTTTCAGCAGTATATTGTCTGAAATCGCTACTTTGCCAATATCATGCAGTTTTGCGGACTTTATGATTGACTCACCGTAACTCTTGCTAATGCCGTACCCCGGAAGATTGGCTCTTTGTATAAGATAAATCAATAACTCAACATAATCGGTAGTTCGCTGTATGTGCGTTCCGGTCTCCTCGTCACGATGTGAAGCGACATTCGCTAAAAGCCTTAATATGGCATCGGATGTATGCTCCAGTTTCCTAGTACGCTCAAGCACTACCTTTTCAAGGCTTTTGCGGTATAATTCCAGTTCCAAATGCAGTTTGACACGCGCCAAAACGATTACGGGTTCTATGGGTTTTTTAATAAAGTCTACCGCTCCTACTTCAAAAGCGCGGGCTTCATCTTTAACGCTCTCGCTTCCGGTAAGGAAAATTATCGGAATGCTTTGGAAACGCAAATCTCTCTTTAATATATCAACAACGTCATAACCGTCCATAACGGGCATCTTTATATCAATCAAAATCAAGTCGGGCAGCGTTTTTGATAAATATTCCAACGCGCGCGCCCCCGAAGGTTCAGTCGCTATGTTATAATCGTCTCTAAGCGTTTCGGTCAGCATATGCAGATTTACGGGATTGTCGTCAACCGCCAATATCGTCCGCTTCTTTTTCCCGTACTCCATATATACTTGGCTTTCCTCAATCATGCTGTCGGCTACTTTATCCGTAAATATCAGCACATTTTCTTTGAAATCACTATGTTTAAGTATAAGCTCATCGGTTGCTCCGCTGTCCGCCAATTTTTCAAGTTCTCTCGCGCAATCCGCCAAATCATCCGAACCAAGGCATTTAAGATTGCTTTTCAAGCTGTGCGCCTCAATGGAGTAAAGTTTCAGCTCGTTACTGCTCAGGTATTTATCCATCTTTGGTATAACCTCGCGCGTATGCTCGACAAACACGCCCATTACACCCGAACTGACACCTTTTTTTACTACGGTTTTTCTCGCCGGTAAAACACTCTCAAGCTCGCGCGGCTCTACAGGCTTCACCAACCAGTCGTTAAAACCCGCTTTAATGTAAAGTTCTTTGTAATCATCAATATTATTGCCGGTCATAAGTATAATCGGAATTTCCGCATACTCGCCTTTCATGTCGCGAATACGCCCGCACAGCTCAATGCCGTCCATAATCGGCATGACATGATCGGTAAAAATAATATCGGGAATTTCATCCGAGAGGAGTTCAAGCGCACTTACGCCGTTGTCGGTACTAATACATTTAATACCGAAATCGGCAAGCATTTCCTCAATTATCGAGCGGCTTATTAAATTATCATCAACAATAAGAGCAGTGCATTGAGACCGCATAATATAACCTTCCTTTATGTCAAAGCCTTAAATATATAACCCCGTTCCCGCAGCTCCGTTATTATATCCGGAAGTGATTCCACCGTTGCGCCCGCTTTGTCATGAATCAGTATAATCGCGTTGCTGTTTGAACCCAGTTTGTCAAGCGTTCTTATAAAGGCTTCGAGACAGTCTTCCGCAGTAGGAGACTTGATTTCTCCGTCACCGTTAGTCACGTTCCAGTTTACACTGATAAGCTCGTACTTGTCAAGATTATTCTCAATCGTTTTTTTAACATTGGCGTGTGAACCGCCGTACATAGAACCGCCGCCCGGCATACGTATAAGCCGCTTGTTGAAATACTCGCCCAGCACTTCCTCCAAAACTGCGGCAGCCTGCTCATAGTCTTTATGGAAAGCTCTCTCACTCGAGTAAATCTGCTTATATACGTGTGTGTGACTGTGATTCGCTATAGTGTGTCCCGCTTCGGAGATTTGAATAAGTTCATCCGGAAACTTCAACACATTTGAACCCAAAGCAAAGAATGTGGCGGGAACATCGTACTCGTCAAGGATATCCAGTATTAACGGCGTGTTCTCGTTCGGTCCGTCGTCAATAGTAAGAAAAGCGTATTTGACACCGTCTTCCGACGGTTCGTAAATTAAATCAGCGTCAAATGTTTCTTCCGCCGCCCATCTGTATGGCTTCGGCGTTGGTGTAGGCTCAGGTGTCGGAGTGGGCGTTGGAGTAGGTGTAGGTGTCGGGGTAGGCGTTGGCGTTGGTGTCGGAGTTGGAGTAGGTACGGGAGTTTGCTGAACATCCGGTTCAGGCGTTGGTGTAGGCTCAGGTGTCGGCATAGTTCCGGGCGTTGTCATACAGGCCGTCAATAAAACGACCGTCAGCATAACAACAAATATACGCAGCACCGCATTTATCCCTTCGATATTATCTTATCCGCCACATATAAACCGTTTGCGGCGGCGTGACTGAGTGAGCGGGTAAATCCCGAACCATCGCCCGCCATATAAATGTTTTTGAAACCCGCAAGCTCAAAGTCATCGCAATCGGGGCGCGATGAGTAATACTTGCACTCTATTCCGTATAGCAGCGTGTCATGGTTCGCTGTTCCGGGCGCGATTTTATCCAGAGCGAACAATGTCTCGACTATGTTATCCAACTGACGTTTGGGGATACAGAGCGATAAATCTCCCGGCACGGCGTTCAGTGTTGGAT
>WRJE01000051.1 GCA_009782385.1 Oscillospiraceae bacterium
GTTGTTGAAATAGTTGCCCTGCCCGTCTAAAGTTTCGCTATGCTCAAATGTCACAGTCTCTCCTTTAGGTATATTAATTTTTGCCCGTAACCGTCCGGCTATGTTCTGTCCTAAATCAAGTATGGTTTCATCTTTAGGTGTGCGTATGATTTCCTTAATCGGTAATGTAATAACCGGGCGTACCGGTTCGCCGTCCTGCGGTACAAGATTGTCATATCCAAAATCTGCGATTACGGCAGGTGTCCAGTTTTCAATCTTTATGTTTGCATCATAGCTCTCGCCGTGAAACAAATCGGATGCCGTTATAGGTCCCGAGGCTGTTTTTACCTCCCCGTCTGAACATACTGTTTCCATCGAACCATCTGCATAGGTTACTTCTAACTGCCAAAGGCAGGCGTGCCGGTCGTCAAAGCACTTATAAGTTTGTTTTGTGGTACCGCCGTGATACCATCCGTCGCCGACAGTCATATCCAGAATATTATCGCCTTGCTTCAGCAGCTTGGTCACATCATAGGTCTGCACGCAGAGGTAATCCTTGTAAACAGTAAACTCAGGCGCAAGTTCGCGGTCGTCTGCGCGTAAATTATTCAAGGTTAAGTAATATATACCATGGCAGGTAGCATACACTCGCGCCTTTACCGGATTGTTACGCAGAGTAAAGGATTTACGGAAATAAGAAGCAGGATTGCCTTTTTTGGCTCTCTTTTTATTTTTCATCGCTGCAACCCATTTTGCCGACCAACGGCTCGGCTGAAGAATTGATGTCTCAAAAACAGCTGTTGCAGTGGCTTCATTACCGTGATTATCCCACACAGTTACTTCCCAATTATATATACTGCAGTCTGAAAGCATCTGCCCTTCATATCGGATATACACAGACTGTTTAGACAATATTTTGCCGGTGTCCCAAACAGGTTTTTGCGATTCATCGTATACAGTCAAATGATAGAATGTCTGTTTCGTATTTTTAATATTGCTTTCCAGTATCCATGAGAAATAAATGCTGCTTCCAACGCCGATGGGATTTTTTCGGTTCTGTGTTTTCAAATCCGCCGGATTCATTATCGTTACCCCTTTTCAACAGAAATTTTAATATGCTCCTTAAAAAAATCACACTCTGCGTCATTGCATTCCCGCGCGATAAGCGATAAGAAATTCAAATGAAAAACATGAGTAATCTCCGTTTGTTCTTTAGTTCCGTAAATCTTCAGCACACTCTCCACCCCTAAGGCTTGCAAATGCTCATGCAGCGGCTCGGCGCAGGGCAAAAGGAAATCGTTTGCCGCCGACATGATATATGCCGGGGGGAAATCTTTCGTCATGTGTTTGAATATTTGCAACTGTTCTCCATGCTGTGCCGGGTCTTTTCCGAAATAATCTCTCAGCAGACCGGGTAACGGTCCTTTAATCTCGTGAAAACTGTCATACATCCCGCAGTTTAGTGCAACGGCTCTGATTTTGAACGCCGGTATTTTGAAATTAAACAGCTTTGCATATTCGGGGTTTGCTGCAGCCGCGCAATACTGGGCGGCAATCTGCGCCCCGGCGGAATCCCCTGTAAAAAAGATGTTGTCCAAATCAATATGATAATCCGCCGCGTTGGCGCACACCCATTGCATCACCTGATTCGTTTCCTCAACCGGAACTGGATATTTTATTTTCGGTACGAGGCGGTAACTGAAATTGACGACCGCAAAGCCGCGCCGTGCCAAGTCCATGCAGTAATATTGGCTTTGCTCTTTCGTGCCGTAAACATAACCGCCGCCGTGGACATTTATAATCGCGGGCAATGGTTTTGTTGTGTCTTTTGGAAAGTAAACATCAAGCAAGTTCCATTTTCCGTGTTTGCCGTATGTAATATTGTCTTTGCGCTCGATTCCATCAGGATTTTTCGAGAGGTTTCGGCGGCCCTTTTCACCTCTTTTGCATATATACCTGAAAATAATTCGTTCCAGCATTATAAACACCATCCAAATATTATAGTTTTAACAGCCCCCATCACAATCGTCAGATGAGGGCCGTTAAAGGAGCATAGAGCGTAACACAAATGTTAGATTGTATTCTTTTTTACGCGCTTTGAAATGATAATGACGCAAGCACTCACAAAGACAAGGGCAATGAAAATAAATGCGTTGTCGCCTGTCTTCGGGTTACTCGGGGCTGCGTCCGTATTGTCACCGGAACTGCCGCCGCCTGCCGTCAGCACATTGCCGCTCGCGTCTAACCAGACAAATTTGCTGATTGTTATATCGCCGCCCTCGCCGAACTGAGCAATCCATTCATTGAACACCATTGTACCTTTTGATCCGGCGGAAAAGAGGGGTTTTGTGTCAACAAATTCAACGTATCCTGTTTCACCCTGTTCGATTTGCGCGAGTACCTTGTTAGGTGCGCCGAACGCCTGAGCGGCCTGTTGTGTGCTCATAAACGCGAAATAGTCGGTCTCGCCGTTGACTTTACCTTCGCCGCCAAAAGCCAGCGCATCGCTCTTTACGGTAAATCTAAAGCCGTAGACCTCTGTAAATTTGTCGCCAAGGTCGGTTTTTGCGCTTACTTCATATCCCGGATTGCCGTCCCATGCTGTTGTGTTAGCGTTGGTTATCCCGGCCAGTGCCGGAATCGCAAACAGTGATACCGAGAGAATCAACACCAGAGAAAGAGAAAGAACCTTTTTCATAACTTACACTCCTTTTTTAATATATAGTTAGAAGCACATACTGCCTCATACTACCATTGTTATCCTTTGACAGCTCCTGTTGCCACGCCCCTTACAAACCATTTCTGGAAGAAAGGATATAAAAGCAGAATCGGAAGAATACCGACAACGGCTATTGCCATTCGCACGGTTGTTGACGGTATGGCATCTCCGGGGACGAACACTGTACTGTTTTGCTGAAGAAACCTTATATCCTCGTTTATCCTGTTCAGCAGCGTCTGTATGCTCTGCATTTTGCTGTTGGGCGACAGATAATATATGCCGTTAATCCAGTCGTTCCAGTACATTAAGGCGGACATCAGCCCAACGGTGGCAATCATCGGCAGAGACAGCGGAAGCACTATAGACCAAAATGTACGCATTTCCGAAGCTCCGTCAATTCGTGCCGCCTCCAGCAACGCCTTTTCCATAGTAAACTCAAAATAGTTGCGGAATAAAACGATACTGAAAGCATTAAGTAAAAGGTTCGGCACAAGTAACCCGAATATCGTGTTCTTGATATGGAACACTTGTGTGTACACGATGTATGTAGCGGTCAGACCGCCGTTGAAAAGCATAGTGAACATTATGAGAAATGTAATAATGTTCCGTCCGGGCAAATCCTTCTGAGCCAGAGAGTAACCAAGCATCCCCGCCATCATAACGCCGCTGAATGTTCCGACAACGGTTATAAAAATCGTTATCATATAGGCGCGTCCAATCGTGTCCCACTGGAGCAGTATATACTCATACGCCGCTTTTGACCATTTTTCCGGTGTGAAGCTGTACCCGTTACGAAGCGATGCGGCTTCATCGGTGAACGATGCGATAATCAGCAGGATGAAAGGGGCTACGGAACATACGGCAATAAAACCTAAAACAACGTGTCCGCTGAAAGCCCAGCGTTTATCACTCTTAGTAATCATAATCAATCATCCCCCCGCCGCTAAAACAATGCGTTTTCTTTGCTGACTTTGCGAATAATTAAATTGGAGATAATTATTAGTATAAAACCAACCGCCGACTGATAGACACCTACGGCAGACGACATGGTGATGTCACCCAATCCCATTAAGGCACGGAAAGCGTATACGTCAATGGTTGTCGTAACTTGATACAACGCGCCGGAGTTCATCGGGATTTGATAGAACAGCCCGAAATCGGAATAGAACATACAGCCTAACGACAATATCACCATTAAAATAATTGCGGGTTTCAGCATCGGGAGCATGATATGCCATACTTTTTGCCACTTGGAAGCACCGTCAAGCGTTGCCGCCTCGTAATACTCATCACTGATAGTCAGAAGTCGGGCGGTATACATCAGGATACTGAAGCCTATACCCTTCCACTGGCTGACAATTAAGAGAATAATCGGCCAATGCTTCGCTGTTGTATACCATGATACGGGTTCTATGCCCAGTGTTTTAAGAACGGTATTATTTATGAATCCCGTATCGCTGCTCAAGAAAGCAAAACACAAGTAACTGACTATAACCATGGACATGAAATACGGTATAAGAGCTAATGACTGATAAATCCTTTGCGCCAAACGGGTGCGAATCTCATTGAACAAAACCGCCACTGTCATGCCCACAACCGTACCTACTATTATAAAGAGCAAGTTATACAGTACGGTGTTGCGCGTCATTACCCATGCTTCCTGTGTTTGAAACAGGAACTTGAAGTTATCGAACCATACCCACGGACCGTTGAACACTCCCGCGCTGTAATCGAGTTTCCTAAACGCAATCTGCATTCCGTACAGGGGCATATAGTTGTTGATGAATATGTAAGCAAGTCCCGGGAGAGCCATCAGATAAAACGGAATAAAACGACGCAAATTGTATTTACCGTTCTTTTTTTTGGGTACTGTAACTGCCGTATCCATTGCCGGTTCCCCCTTTATCCGTTTTTACGCGCTAACCACTCGTCAAGCTGACGCTGCATTTCGTCAAGTATTTTCTGCATTCCCGCGTCATACACTCTCTGCACCATCTTTGGAATCTCGGTTTCGGGATCTACGGCTCCGTTGCCGATAGCCGTTGTATATTCCTGCCCGACCGCATTCGTTGACGCTATTTCCGTTGCAACACTCTCCGGGTCAAACACAAACCCAAACGCGGGCGATTCCTTTGTGTCCGCTTCCCACGCGGCTTCCATTGCGACAAGATTCGGGAGTGAACCGCCTGCAACGGCAATATCCGAATCAAACATATGCAGCTTAAACGAATCGCCTAAGACCATCCAGTAATATTCCCAGCCGCCGCCGCTGATTCTGTTTACGCCGCCGTTATCCGCGAACTCATAGTGTTTACCCTCGATGCCGAACACAAACAGATTCGAGATTTCTTCACTTCCGGCGGCAAGGTTCAGGAATTGCATGGATTTATCGGGACGCTCCGCAGTCGTTGGAATGCCCCACAGAATTAACTGGCAGTCAGCGGTGGTAGTCATGAGGTTAGCGTTATCCAACATCATATGTCTTATTTCTACCCCGTTGTTGATTGACCTCCCCGCCGGACCGATCGAAGCCACGGAGGTGGCGAAAGCGGCTCCGTTCTCAATCAAGGCTGTAGCTCCGTCAAGCATAATGGTAACATCCTTTGGAATATACCCTTTTTCAAACCATCTGCGGATTGTTTTGGCGGCTTCCATATACTCCGGCTGTTCCGCGGACAGGCGAACTTTTATACTGCCGTCCGTGTCGGTATAGACCTCAACGCCGTTGATTCCCGCGCTGTCCACTTTGGGATACAACGAGTATATGACACCGCCTCCGGCTGTTTCGGGAGCGACAATCACTTTCATATCCGGTTCGTTAGTCTTGATGACTTCAAACGCGGCTTCAATATCCGCTATTGTTTTTATGCTGTCTATGTTAATACCGTGTTTATCGGCGAGAGGGACAGAAAAACCGAAACCGGTAGCCATCGAACGATATCTGCCGTTCGCCGGGATTGCATACTGCAATCCTCTCAGCTGCCCTGTCGGTAAGTATTTTTTGGTTACCTCAATCAATTCCGAACCCCATTCGGCTAGGTAGCTGTCTACGGGCTGTATTAGATTTGAGTTGGCGAAGTTAACCATATGGTTCGCGCCCGGCATCATGCAAATTAAATCCATCTTCTCGCGGCTGGACGCTTTTAATGAATATATATTTGCCATACTGAACAGCGCGACCGCTTCAAGCTCGACTTTGACATTTATCTCCCGCATGGTAATCTCATTCAGTTTTTCCTGTATCAACGGCAAATCCTGCGGTACTGAGCCTACCGCCGGGAAGCAGACATTTAATGTATAAGGGGCTTCGTCCATGTCGATTTTTCCGTAGTTCGAGTCTGTGTTTTCCGGGTCATTGCCATCGCCGCCGCTTTGCCCGCTGTCACCGGAATTTGTGCTGCTTGTGTTATTATTGGGTTGGTTCGGTGTATTTGAAGGAGATGAGGTGTCGGAACAGGCTGAGAGCAGTGCCGTCAAGAGCAAGACGGACAACAGTATGGACAAAAACCGTTTCATGGGAATCCTCCTCATAATAATCTTACAAAAACAGTATACCGCATAGCGTTTCGCAAGCGGTATACGTTTTCAGCCCAATTTGATTACCTTTTCGTGCTTTCTGATTTATATTTCTGCGGCGACATACCCGTTACCCTGCCGAAAATACGATAGAAACTGGAGTAATTGCTATACCCCACCTGCTCGGCTATATCACCGACCGGCAAATCCGTGTTCCGCAGCAGCCACGCCGCGCGCTCCATTTTCTTTTTTATGGCATACTGACCAAGTGAAATCCCCGCTTTCTGCTTGAACGCGCGGTTAAGGTAGTTTACGCTCAAATGTATACTCTCGGCTATATCCTCCATGGTAAAATCATCGGCTATGTGCGTGTCTATATATTTCATAACCTGATCCACCGGGTTTTCCTTTGTTGTTTTTGCTTTCTCATAGTCTTCTAACTGCAACAACGCAATCTGATCGGGAACATCGCATATACCGGACGGTTTTCCTACATAGGCGCAAATCTGTATATGGATATGCCTTAAAGCGGCATCGATTAGCTGATTTGAACACTCTCTTGCCCGTGCCTCAACGGCGGCTTCATCCATACCTATTTCAAAACTCAGCATAATCAGCGTATCAGTTCCGCCGAAAGCCATAACCTCATGCCGTATATGCTCTGTCTCAAAAAGTTCGGAAGCCATATTCCGCAGGCCATACGCAAGCAAATTCCAATCTTTTCGTTGCACATCTTCGGGCATTGCCTGTATCTTAATAAAAATCGGGCAAAAACGTTTTGATGTGTCATATGAGATGTGTTTTTTCTGCTTGTATGCGGTTATGCTTTCCATGTTCGGGGCAATATCGCCTATGAACAAATCGTTCCAAAATTGCCGTATGATGTCCTGCCTGCTCTCCTCCCAAAAAGTGACCGTCTGCTTTGTCTTGCGCGACACATGGATTTGAAGGCAAGTCTGCCTGAATGCTTCCGTGAGAGCGGAAAAGTCCAAAGGTTTAAGGATATAATCAACGCCGCCGAGCTTCACGGCTTTCTGCGCGTATGAGAAATCCGCGTGGCAGGTCATAAAGATACAGCGGATGTCATAACCGTTCGCGTTAATCCATTCCAGTAAATCCAAGCCCGTTCCGCCCGGCATTTCGATATCGCTCAATAACAAATCGACAGGATTGTTAGCAATCCATTCTTTCGCCTGTATCGTGTCATAGGCGTATGAGACAGCGGCAAAGCCCAACTCACCCCAGTCGATACCGTTGAGAATCGTCTTAATCATGTTTTCCTCGTCGTCCACAATCAATAAGTTCAAGGAAGCGGCTACCATTGACAAAATACCCCCATGATTTATAATGTATAGAAAGCGGTATATGCGAGGTGAAATCAGTATGAGCGGAAAACGGCGGATAAACTCTATTTCTTGGAAGCTAGTCATCAGCATCCTGTTGGTTGTAACGCCGCTTGTTCTGCTATTGGTATACAATAATTTTCAATCGCGCCAAAAGCTGCTTCTGGAAGTACGGCAAACCTATCAGAATATGCTAGACACATATGTCGGTCAAGTCAGCGCGCAGTTAAGCGCGGCATCGAGTTATACTTTCCGTATGGCGTTCGACAGTTTGGACTGTTTGCTTGCGTCCGGTGATCCGGCAGTGGCGGAGACGCAATATGCACGGGTAAGGCTGCTCAATAATTTGTCGGAACAATCGGTTGCGCTGAACCTAATTGACGGATATGTTATTCGGTTAATTAGCATGGACGAGGAGCTTTTCCTGCACGGCGGCAACCTGTTCGGGATTACCGTCAACCGGGGTATCATACAAGTAATTTTATCACTAAATCCCGAGTTGATACAAGCTAATTTATTCAGTGACGCGGCGACATGGCGTATTTATAACGATTATCTGTTGCAAGTTCACGCATCGTCCGACCAAATCGCCGTTGGCGCGTATGTGCATATGGAAAATTTGATTCATTCGCTTCCCCCTGCCGGAGAAAACGCGGAGCTTCTGTATCTGCCAACGGAGACGTTAGATGATTACAGAGAGAGCCTTTCATCGGATGTTATGCTGATTACATCCGAGTTGGAAAGAGTTCCGGTAAATCTTGCCGTTATACTGTCTCAAAGGGAGATTATGCGGGCTTTGCCGTTTGTACAGAGGTATACCGTACTGATTTCCGCACTGTTAGCCATGACGATACCGCTGCTGTTGCTGCTGACGCGGCGTATTGTCGCTCAACCGTTGGGGCGTTTGTCCGCCGCTATGCGGAGACTCCACAGCGGTGATTTTACGTTCCGCCTGCCGTCCGGAAAGGATTCGGCGGAGATTGAACTGGTGAACGAAACTTTTAATTCGATGGCGGGACAGATACAGGGATTAAAAATCGACGTTTACGAGCGGGAGCTGATGTTACAACGTTCCCATCTTCTCAATCTTAAACAACAGCTCAGACCGCATTTTCTGATTAACTCAATGAATATTATTCACTCGCTTCTGCAAACCGGGGAACACGAATTAGCCCGAAAACTCATTTTACATTCAACTGAGTATCTGCGGTATTTGATAAAAATTGACGATGACCTCGTACCGCTTAACGATGAAATTCGCCACGTGGAGACTTACTTGCAGATACAGCAGATTCGTTATCCTAACCGTATCACATATGATATTACGGTCGATCGGCTTGTATCCGATATGCTGATTCCTCCGGCACTGCTGCAGAATTTGGTCGAAAACTCAATAAAGTATGCTATGCGGATGGATGAACATTTACACATCACCGTTACCGTTACGGCGTTTGAAGTTGAATTCTACCCATACGCGCGGATTATTGTAACCGATAACGGAGCGGGATTTCCGCCGGATATACTGCCCGCTCTGAACAAGGGCGTGGAAATATCCGAAACGGACAGCACCCATATAGGAATACAAAATTCATTCAGACGGCTGAATCTACTGTTCGAGAATAAATCAAGTTTGCGTTTATATAATACTGACGGTGCCGTATGTGAAATTACCTTTCCCGCACGGTTTGCAGACGAAGATCCAACTGATTAAACTGCCCCTCCCTCAAATATTACGCGATTTCAAATTCCCTGAAATAGAGCCGTCCGCTTCCGTTATACTGAAAATACAATGACTTTACGCCAAACACATTGTCAATATTTCGATAGAAAAGACCAATTTTTTATATCGCATAACCAACGATTCTGATATACTTGCACTAAAATAGTTAAAAGGAGAAGACGATTATGTTTGAAGTCATTGAGCAAGAAATGATGTGTCCGTATCATGAGGGTGACTTGTTCGGGATACTATACCGCCCTGAGACGGATACCGAAAAGCTGCCGTGCGTTATATTGAGCCATGGAATCTATTCCAGTCACCAAATGACCGCGCCGTCCGCTATGGAATTGGCGAAATTAGGTTATGCCTGTTATTGTTTTGATTTTCGCGGATGCTCATACTCGCGGAAAAGCGGCGGGGATTTGCAGAATTGCTCCGTTCTGACGGAGGCGGACGAACTGTGCGCCGTTGTCGATTGGATGCGCGAACAGGATTTTGCCGACCCGGCGCGGGTATACTTGCTCGGGCAGAGTATGGGCGGATTGGTTTCCGTTCTTGCCGGCGCAAGAAAGCAAGACGTACTGGCGGGAATGATACTCATGTACCCCGCGATGCACATCGCGGATACGTTCAACGCAATGTTCCCCGACCGTTCCGCGATTCCCGATGTCACGGAAAACTTTTTAGGCATTCCGGGGCTTAATCTCGGGCGAATATTTTTCACCGATGCGCTGAAAGCACCTATCGCCCAGTCCGTCAGCGATTTCACAAAACCTGTGTACATCATTCACGGCACGGAGGATAAACTTGTCCCCGTCTCTTATGGTGAAAAAGCCGCCAAAGAGTTTCAGCAAGCCGCATTTGTTTCCGTTTCCGGAGGGGAGCATGGGTTTAATCTGAACGCCGAGCAGGCGGCGCATATTAACGCATTTCTGCTCGGCGATTGACAAAATATTACTTAATGAAATTTATCTTTCCCTCCGTAACGCCGTTTTCGTTAAAGCTGTCAACGGCGATGAAATAGCCGCTGTCCTTGTTCAGCGCGGAAAGTATCAGCTCATTCTTGCCGAACACCTGCCAGCTATTGTACAACTTATCCTCTGCAATCCCGAAACGGACATTGTAACCGTCCGCGCCCGATATGCTGTCCCAACACAGTTTCGCGTCCAAGCCTTCCTCCGTGCGAATGGCTTTAATTGACGTTACCGCTTCGGGAGCAGAACCGTTACCCTTGCCGAAAACACGCAACCCGCTGATGGCGGGTACGCCGTTCATCGCCAATGACATATAGCTCACCCGCAGATACCGCAGTTTCAGCGGCGCGTCAAAACAGATGAAATCGTGAGTGTAATCTGTTTCGCCGCCGCGGCGGTCTTTAAGCGTCTGCCATGTCTCACCGTCCGCCGAACCTTCAAGCAGAAAGACTGTCCTTTGCGGTTTTGTGAGAATGACCCGCTTTTCCATCATTGTTGAATGCGCGTTGTCCTGCCAACCCTCGGGCAAAGGTAATTTGTGGTCGGCGAAATTCAACTGCACCGCGTTGACATCACAGATACTGCCCAAGTCCATCTGATACCAAGCGTCTTTGTCAGTTTCATCCGCCGCCCACCATGTGCGGATGTCTTCATTTGCGCCGTTCCCCGGCTCATAATCCGTTTGATATGATGACGCGGACACCCTCTTGTTATATGACAGCAACGCCCAATCGGGTGCGGTGCGGTCTATATCACGGCGCACCCCCTCCGGCAAAGCATAAGGGTAATCCGCGAAATGCTGATTGCACCACATAATACCGTTAGTATCGAAATCACAGGGGAATAGGCCAATCCTCCGCTCAAATCCCTCGTTGACGCTAATTCGCATGGTGGATGCGTGCCACCAACTACCGGATTTATCCCGAAATGTACTGCCGTGTCCCGCGCCCGTGATAAATCCGCCCGGTCTATATGAAAATGGGTTGTGCGCCTGATATGTAAACGGACCGAGAGGACTGTCGCCGACATACACGCCGTCCGCGTAGACATTGCATTCCGTGGCGGGCGCGGCATATTGCATATAATATTTGCCGTTATGCTTATTCATAAACGCGCCCTCTATAAACGGTTTTGTGCCTAAATGCTCGCGGATTTTCTTGTCCATTTCTGTTTTCGGCGGGGCGAGCCGATTGTTTTCGCCGCCGCGTTCCCAACCGTGTGCCGCTTCATTCTCACCGATTATGGCAACCTTTTCACCGATAGGCAGAAATGTTTCGGGATTCATTTCAAGCCCCCAAATAGGCTCTTGGTTTGTGCAGCCCCAATAGAAGTAAACGCGCCCGTCATCATCCTGAAATGTGTGTGGATCCCAAAACTGAAACGGTGTCGATACGGCGGCAAACGGCTCTGTTAAAGGGTTCGCGCTGACATAAAATGTACACGGCTCACCCGCTCTTGACGCGGAGAAGATTACTTTTCCGTTTACCGCGCATACATCGGGCGCGTAGTCAAAAATCGGCAATTCCGGTGTCTCCTTGAAATTCCAGTCGTATAAATCATCCGAGTACCAAAACCCGCCGCTCATAGACGCAAACATATAGTATGTGTCATTGAACAGCAGCATTGTCGGGTCGGCGGCCTCGCGGAATACCCCCGCCTCGCACATTACCGTCTGCTTGATTTGATAACGGTACTCCAAATTCAACGGGTTGCAAATATATTTTTTCATAACGGTCTCCTACTCTATTATAATTTTTGCGCGAGCCATATGTAAGCCTTCTCCCTCAACCGCAAGAGTTATTTCACCCGCCGTATCTGAGCGTACAACCGCTTGCGACCGCCCGTAATACGTAGTATGCGCTCCATCGAGATAGTTTTCTTCCGTGCGCGGGTTCGCACTTCCGAACGCCAACAGTTCGCCGCCTGTGACGGTTACAGTCAGTTTGCAATCCGCGTTTGATTCAATTACGCCGTTTTCATATGCCAAATCAATGTTGACATACGCAATCTCCCCCGTTGTAACCGATGTCTTTTCAGGAATCATCTGTATGCCGAGCGCACCCTTCGGCGCGGTAAGGCATGAACGCGAAACTTCCGCGCCGTCTTTGCCATACGCAACCGCTGTTAATGTTCCCGGATTATATTTCGTTGTGAAAACCGCTTTGTACTCATTCACCGATTCTTTACCGAGCGAGTTGCCGTCAAGCATAAGTTCCACAGTATCCGCATCGGAATATACCTCAATAATTGCGTCGTTGCCTTCGCAGCCCTGCCACGCCCAGCTTGCTATGGCATTTGTACTGCGCCATGTACCCTTATAAGGTGTCACACCCGGGTGATTTACCGGCTGTACTCCGATATACGGCGTATCGCGCAGTCCCCAAACGGCAGCCGCGTACTCCGCTTCCGCGCCGATATGCCCTAAGATGTCAATCGCGCCAACATCGGCGAGCAGCCACGGGTAGGGTTTGTCGAATGTGTTGGCATCCTCGGTATATGCCCACGCGCCGATTCCCGCCTCACCCAGATAGTCCCATGCCGTCCACATAAAGTCGCCGATTAAGTACGGATACCTCTTTACCATTGCCCAGTTTTTCGCTATATCCTGCGGAAATGTCTCCGCACCTATAATAACACGATCGGGATGCGCCTCGCCGTCCAAAGGGTATCGCGCCGAAGCGTAATTATAACCCGCTATGTCCAGCATATCTAAACAGGGACTACTCACAGCGTCTACATCAGGATGAGCCGTGCGTTGATTCATCCCGACACCTATCATTTGCGCCATCTGATTGAAAGCGGTGCTGTCCATCTTCTCAGGCATTTTGAATGACTCCGCTTTGCCCGCCTCGGCATCGGCTATACTGGTCGCGTTACCCTGCGCCGCCATAAACAGAAGCATCGGGTTCAATCCCATAGTGACCGGGCGCGTATTATCCAATTTATGTACTGTGTCCGTCAATGTTCGACACATAGCCAAGCCGCGTTCGTCATGCGGTTCGGTAACCTCATTACCGATAGAATACATAATGACGGACGGGTGATTATAATCACGCCGGACGATAGCTTTTATGTCCTCATGATAATTCGCCTCAAATTCCGATGCGTAATCGTTCTTTGACTTAGCTTTATACCACATATCCCATGCCTCGTCCATAACATATACGCCGTATTTATCACAGGCGTTTAGCATGGCTTTAGATATAGGATTGTGTGCCGAGCGGATAGCGTTAAACCCTGTCTCCTTCAAAATGCGGACGCGCCGCTCCTCGCTTTCGGCGTAACAACACGCGCCTAATATACCGTTGTCGTGGTGAACACAGCCGCCGCGCAAAAGAGTTTCCTTGCCGTTGATGAATAACCCTTTATTGCTCCATTCAATTTTTCGGATACCGAATGTAACGGTCGTTTCATCTCCGCTGTCTAAAGTAACTTTAGCGGTGTATAGATACGGCGTTTCATCGCTCCACAGTTTTGCGTTTGGTATATCCAACTCAACCGAACTGCCCGAACCTTTGGCGATAATATTGCCGCCATCTGATATTTCAACGCTTACATTGCCGCCGATATGCTCGGTTTCCACAAGAATACGGGTAGGCGAATAAGACAGTGTTGTAATTTTTATACTTTCTGCGGGAATATAATCCTTTTCGCCTATGTGCAGCCATACCGGGCGATAGATACCACTGCCGGAATACCAACGGCTGTTTGGTAGCTCGCTGTTATCAGCCACAACTTTTACCGTGTTGTCCTTGCCGAATTGCAAAAACGGCGCGGTGTCTATGAAGAACGGAATATAACCATACGGTCTGCCACCCGCAAGCCGCCCGTTGATATAAACCTCCGCGTTGCGGTAAACACCCTCAAACTCCAGTAGTACGGGCTTTCCGACCCAATCATCGGGTACGGCAAAAGTTTTAATATACTCATAAACACCGCCATGGAAATAACCGTGTCCCTGAGTGCTTTTTTCGGCGGAACGCGACTCGCCAATCATCGCGTCGTGGGGAAGCGTAACCGATTTGCCGTTAACCGACCATCCTGCATTGAAATCAATCTTTTTCATATGATTATATCTCCGTGTTCAGCATTGCAACCATTCCGTCTAACTGCTCGTCTGTCAATCCCATGAAAGAAGCGAGACCGCTCAACGGCATTTCAGTCCGCATTTTTTCAATCATTTTAGATGTGCCTGACCCCATAACGTTCTCTTCTCCTTGGCTCGGCGGGGTTTTCATCTGACCCTGCATGGAAGCCATGAACGCCTGTCCTTTCGGGTGTGCGGCAATATCTCCGACAGTAGAATGGCGGGTGAATATAACGGGGATAACCGTTGTGGAGCGGACGGTTACAGGAGCGCGGAGACGTATGTCACGGGACGATGCGCCAACCTCAATGATAAATTCTCCCGTTTCTACCGCGAAGTCATGGATGCGCGTTTCATAGTAGGCAAAGGCGCGTTTTCCCAGCTTAAACTCTACATCCTTGCTCTCACCCGCGTCCAACGCGACCTTGGCAAAGGCTTTTAACTCACGGATAGGACGGTTCGGTGTACTTTCAACATCGCGGACGTATAACTGCACAACTTCCTTGCCGTAACGATTCCCCGTGTTTTTCACTGTTGCGGTTACTGTAAGCGTATCGGTATCGTCCATTTCGTTTTTGTCAAGCCGTATATCGCTGTATGTAAATGCGGTATAGCTCAAGCCGTGACCGAACGGGAACAACACGTCAATTTCCTTCTTGTCATAATAGCGATAACCTACAAAGACACCCTCACGGTATTCTACTATACCGCGCTCGCCGGGGAAGTTCAGATATGCGGGCGTGTCGGCAAGCCGGACGGGGAATGTCTCCGCCAATTTCCCGGACGGGTTCGCATCGCCGTACAGCAACGCAACGGTTGCTTCGCCACAACCATCTCCGGCAAGATACATCTCCAAAACCGCAGGCACTTTATCAATCCACGGCATCGCCACAGGCGATCCGTTGTGAAGCACAACGACTGTGTTCTGCTGTACGGCGGCAACAGCGGCAATCAGCTCATTCTGTTTGTTCGGCATATCCATTGTCTCCCTGTCCGCGCCCTCAGTCTCAAACTCATCGGGCAACCCGACAAATAACACGGCAATATCAGCATTTTTCGCCGCTTCCACAGCTTCTTTAAGAAGGGCATCGTCCGTTTTATCAGTTTCGGAACGGTAACCACGCGCATATGTGACACTCAGCCCGGCGGCGGCATCTTTCGCCGCAACAACTTTCGCGCTGTTGACATGACTTGAACCCGAACCCTGATAACGCGGTGCTTCTGCAAACTCACCGATGAACGCCGCTTTCGCGTCTTTTTTCAACGGCAGCAAGCCGCCGTCATTTTTAAGCAGTACGGCGCACTCTTTCGCCAGTTCCGCCGCTATGCGGTAATCGGCATCACGGTCGAAGACCGCGTTTTCTTTTTTATGTGATACCGCGTAGGCAATAAGGTTCAATACATTGCGGACAGACTTATCCAAATCCGTTTCGGGCAGCGTGCCGTCTTTGACGGCGGCGATAATTTTCTTCGCGTATGAATCGTTACCGCCCGGCATAACAAGGTCAAGCCCGGCTCTTACACCCTCGACAGGGTCTTTAACCGCACCCCAATCCGTGACCGTTGCGCCGTCAAACCCCCATTTGTCACGCAGAATATCGGTAAGCAGTTCTTTGTTCTCCGAGCAGGATGACCCGTTTATGCGGTTGTACGCCGTCATAATCGAACGCGGCTTCGCTTCTTTAACTATTGTTTCAAAGACAGACAAATAAAGTTCATGCAGTGTCCGCTCATCGACAACCGAATCGCCTGTCATACGCAGTGTTTCCTGATTGTTTGCCGCGTAGTGCTTTACGCACGGTAAAACATCTTGACTTTGTAATCCTTTTACCATCGCCACGCCGATTTTTCCCGCGAGGTACGGGTCTTCGGACAAATACTCAAAATTGCGCCCGCACAGGGGGCTTCTCTTGATATTAACGGCGGGACCGAGCGATACGGCGACATTTTCCGCCTGACATTCCGCACCCAGCGTCTCGCCTACTTTCCATGCCACCGCTTCGTCAAAGGAAGACGCGATTGCAGACCCCGCAGGAAAACAGATTGCTTTTATGCTCTCGTTCAAGCCCAAATGGTCTGCTTCGCCAACTTGCTTTCGTAACCCGTGCGGCCCGTCGCAGAGGTTAATCATTGGTATGCCCGGTCGCTCAAAACCCTTGGTTTGCCAGAAATTTTTGCCGGAGCAAATAGCCGCCTTTTCTTCTAAGGTCATTTCGGAAAGAATTTTATCAACGTTCATTACAACACCCCACTTTAGATTTATGATACCAGAATAGCATGATAAAAGCGCGGGCGTTATTAAAAAATAGCTTTTCTTTCAGTAAATTTGATGTATAATATATATAAGCTGAATTACGAACATGGGGGAGATTTGGTGTTATTGAAACCGTTCCTAAAGAGTATCATTTGAAAGGGCGTAACTTATGGATTCTATTGACGGACGAATCGCGTTACTCCGCGAGATTGTGTCCTGCGCGCACAATCTGTACTTCTCTGAATACGATGCCGATGATTTCACACCAATATACAATAACGCGCCGCATGAGAGCGCGGTCTACTTTTTGCTGTCGATGGATATTATCAACGAAAGCCTTGTCAATCCGAATGAATCGCTCTTAGGAAATGTCAAATTGGGTAAGCCGATTGTGCAAGCTAATACTTTAGGAATGACTTGGATCTGCGATTTGGAGCTACGCGAGAGTGTGCCTTACAAGATTCATGTGATTGGCCCTGCGTTCACAGATGATTTTTCCGTAAGGAATATTGAGCAGAAGTTGGATGAGAGGAATCTGTCCGTGAGGGTAAAAAGTGAATTTATGGACTTCATCAACCAACTGCCCGTTATTTCTACCGTTCGATTCTATGAGTACGGTCTTATGCTGCACTACTGTTTGTCCGGCGAGAAAATCGGTATAAGCGATTTTAGTTATCCGGAGTTCACGGAAAAACGCGTCAGCGAGCATACGGAAAAGCCGAAGCCTGTAAGCCACGGCACTTTTTTGGCGGAGCAGAGAATGCTGCGGTTTATACAGGAAGGAAACCTGCAATATAAAAAAGAAATGGATAAGCTAATTTCCTTCGGTGATATTGGTAAACTTGCCGATAAAGATTCTCTGCGTCAGGCGAAAAATTCCGTAATTGTATTCGTAACATTATGTTCCCGCGCGGCTATCGCGGGCGGTCTACCCCCTGAAATCGCGCTGTCACTGAGTGACCGCTATATCCAAAGCGCGGAGTCCTCGGAGTCCGTTTCATCTCTCACAGAAATAAGCCGAGCCATGCGGGATGACTATATCCACCGTGTTTTCAAGTTAAAAACAGACAGCGGAATATCTCCCAAAATGCGGCAGGCGTGTGACTATATCAGCCTACATCCCGAAGGGAAACTCGATATACACGCACTGGCACAGCGGTTGGGTTATTCCGATTATTACTTTACCAAAAAATTTAAGCGCGAAGTCGGCACGACTGTAAATGAATTTGCCATGAAACAGCGAATACAGAGGGCAAAAGAGTTATTGAATGAGAAAAATTTGAGCGTATCGGATGTAAGCGAACGTCTCGGGTTTAGTTCGCCGAGCCATTTCGGTGATATGTTCCGCAAGGCAACAGGGCAAAGCCCCGGTGAGTATAGGATGAGTTTTAATTGAAAACACTGTGTTATTAGTAAATAGGTGACGGATGACACCGGATAGATTTTCGATGCCTTTCCGCTCCTGTTGCCATTCGGCAAACTCGCGTTGCCCCTCGTCACTTTCAAAGAAAGCAACCATCGCGGGGTACAGGCATCGGGTCAACGCTTCGAGAGCGTCGTCCGGGATAGCGTTGGGCTTCTTGACGTTGGAATTTTTTACTCTCAAAACGCCGACCTCCTTAAAATATTTTAGCGGACGCCCTGTCAAGAGCATAATGCTCCCGAAGTGCCTCCGCATTATTATTATAGCCGATATGTTCGATTTTGTCAAGGCAAAACACGA
>WRJE01000052.1 GCA_009782385.1 Oscillospiraceae bacterium
CTTTTTTACGGCGATATTTCCGATGACGAATTTGCCGTAATAAAATCATATTTAATTAACCCGGTCGAATGTAGGGGCGGCCTTTGGCCGTCCGCCCGAACGGAATCCCCCTGTAGGGGCGGCAACCTGCCGTCCGATTTGGATTTGTCCAATCGTATGGGCGACATACCCTCCGACCCCGAAACTGTCGAAACGCTGTCCGATTTCCGCACGCTCAATGCCGATGAAATGAAGGACTTTTGCGAGCGGCACTCTATAAATATGGATATGGATGACGCGCTGTTCTGCCAACAATATTTTAAAAAAGAAAACCGCGACCCCACAATAACCGAAATGCGCGTGTTCGACACATATTGGTCCGATCACTGCCGCCACAGTACATTCATGACAATACTCGACAGCGTTGAAATTGACGAAAGTATATACTCTCCCGCGATAAAAGACGCGGCGGCGAGATATTACGCCGCGAAAGAGCAAATCGGATCGTCCGCGCCGCATTGCCTTATGGATGTCGCGGTTATGGGCATGAAAAAAATGCGGCATATCGGACTGATTGACGACATGGAAGACACAGACGAGGTCAACGCTTGCAGTATCGAGGTCGATGTCACCGTTGACGGCAAGCCCGAGAAGTGGCTGTTCATGTTCAAAAACGAGACGCACAACCACCCCACGGAGATTGAACCGTTCGGCGGCGCGTCAACCTGCCTTGGCGGCGGCATACGCGACCCGCTGTCGGGACGCGCCTTTGTCCACGGCGCGATACGCCTTACGGGCAGCGGCGACCCGCGCGAGCCATATGCCGAAACCCTGCGCGGCAAACTGCCCCAACGCAAGATAACCAAAACCGCCGCCGAGGGTTACAGCTCCTACTCCAATCAAATCGGACTGGCTTCGGGACATCTCTCCGAGATTTACGACCCGGGCTTTAGGGCAAAACGTATGGAATGCGGCGCGCTTGTCGCGGGCGTTAAGAAAGAGGATGTAACGCGGCTGCAACCCGTAAAAGGCGATGTCATAGTGCTTATCGGCGGCAATACGGGGCGTGACGGTATCGGCGGCGCGACAGGGTCGTCCAAAGAGCATGACGAAAGCTCACTGGAGAAAGGCGGCGCGGAAGTCCAAAAGGGCAACCCCGCCATCGAGCGTAACATCGTGCGCCTGTTCCGCGACCCCAAAGCGTCAAAACTAATAAAGAAATGCAACGACTTCGGCGCGGGCGGCGTTTCCGTTGCGGTGTGCGAGCTTGCGGACAGCCTTGTTATAAACCTCGACACCGTGCCGCTGAAATACGGCGGCCTAGACGGCACGGAAATCGCAATCTCAGAATCGCAGGAGCGTATGGCGGTTCTGCTCGATGCCGCCGACCTTAAAACCTTTGCCGCGATGGCGGAAAATGAGAATCTCCAATGTGTAAAGGTTGCGGACGTTACGGATGACAAGCGAGTAATCATGCGTTGGAAAAACAATGTAATCGTGGACATAGCGGCTGAAATGCTGAACAGCGGCGGCGTTAGAAAACACGCCTCCGTCAAGGTTGCCGCGCCCAAAACTGAAAATCTCAGACTTGCGGCGGAGGGCGTTTCAGACGGCAAAACCATAACAGAGAACTGGCTCGCCAACATTTCAGACTTGAATACTTGCTCAAAAGAGGGGATTGCCGACAGGTTCGACACTACATCGGCGGGAAATACGATACTCATGCCGTTCGGCGGCAAGTATCAAAAAACCCCGGAACAGGGGCTTTGCATTAAATTCCCCGCGCGTTTGGGCAAGTGCGGCACAGCGTCTTTAATGACGTTGGGTTACAACCCCAAACTGGGATATTTCAGCCCGTTCCATCAAGCCGTTTACGCTGTGTTGGAGTCCGTTATGAAACTTGCCGCCATGGGCGGCGATGCCTCGAAAGCCAGACTGACATTCCAAGAGTATTTTGAGAAATTGGGTAACGACCCTTACCGTTGGGGCAAGCCTTACGCCGCGCTTATGGGCGCGTTTTTGGCGCAGGACGAGCTGAAAATACCGTCAATCGGCGGCAAAGACAGTATGTCCGGCACATTTACGGATATTGACGTGCCGCCGTCACTGATTTCCTTTGCGGTCGGCACTGCGGACACAGGCAAAATCGTCTCCTCGGCGTTCAAGGGGACAAGCAGTAAAGTAGTTATGGTTTACAGCGATTTGACCGATGACAAATTACCGAACTGGGAACAGACGCGCTCAAACCTGCGCGGAATACACTGGTTGATACAGAATGATATGGTTCTTGCTTCGTCCGCTGTCGGCTTTGGCGGCGTTGCCGCCGCCGTTAGCAAGATGTGCTTTGGAAACCGTCTGGGCTTTTCCTTTACAGATGAAAATATCGGCAAGGAATTACTCTTTACACCAGACTATACAGCGGTTATTCTTGAAGTTACGGACAATGTCGACCTTAGCGGCCTGCATTACCGTGAACTGGGCGTTACCACCGAAGCTGAAATAATAAAAGTCAACGGCGCGGAAATATGTTTGGGAAGAATACTTGAAGCATACGAGGGGACTTTAGCCGAAGTGTTCCCGTCAAAACCGTTGGCACACGGCAAACAGCCGCTTCCCGCCGCCGCTAAAGGCGGCAGTACGCGGCGGGGTAACTTCTCACTGCCCGATGAAGTTAAGGGGCGTAAAGTTATCATCCCCATATTCCCCGGCACTAACGGCGAATACGAGCTTGAGGATTGGTTTGCAGAGGCGGGAGCTTCTGTAAATACGGTCATATTTAAGACCCTATCACTTGATAGGATGGCAAACAGTATAGCCGAACTGGCGGACAAGCTAAGTAAAGCAGATATACTTGCCATCCCATCGGGCATGAGCGCGGGGTGCGAACCGTGCGGAAGCGCGAAGTTCATAGCGGCGGTGCTGAAAAAACCTCCGGTGCGCCGCGCAATCGAGAGCTTGATTGCGCGAAAAGGCTTGATATTAGGCGTAGGCGAGGGCTTTGCAGCCCTTATCCGAACGGGTTTACTGCCCTACGGCAGGTACACGGAGCGGACAGACGCGGTTATCGAGCGCAACACGGTCAATAAATATATGTGCAGGATGGTGAATGTCAGGCTTGCAAGCGTCAATTCCCCATGGTTCAAGGGTTACAGCGAGGGCGATATGTTTACCGCGCCGCTCTCGATTCTTGAAGGAAGAGTAATCATCAGTGCCGAATTATACGGAGAGTTGTCGAAAAACGGTCAAATCGCGGCGCAATACGTTGATGAAAACGGCGAGCCGTCAATGGACGTAACATACAACCCATGCGGCGCGGACTACGCGATAGAGTGCATGACAAATCCAGATGGCAGAATCATGGGGCGGATGTGTTCGTTTGAACGATTGGGTAAAGGATTATATCAGAATATATAGGAGGATACAGCCATGAACAACGCAAAGCCGCTTGTGGCGGTCATTATGGGCAGTCACAACGATATAAAGGTCGTCCGGCCCGCGCTCGACACCTTGGAGAAATTCGGTATAACTTACGAAGCGCGGGTTATGTCCGCGCACAGAACGCCCGACATTGTCGCCGAATTTGTCGGCGGCCTGTATGACAGGGGCTTCAAGGCCGTCATAGCGGCGGCGGGCAAAGCGGCGCACCTCGCGGGTGCGGCGGCGGCGCGTACAGTCCTGCCCATAATCGGGATTCCCGTGTCAGCGACACATCTTGACGGTATGGACGCGCTGTTGGCAACGGTTCAAATGCCGCCGGGGCTTCCCGTTGCCACGGTCGCCATAGACGGCGCGGTTAACGCCGCGCTGCTTGCAATATCAATTATCGGCGCGTTTGAACCCGATGTTTACGCCAAACTGGTGAAGTACCGTGATGATATGGCGGCGGCGGTTATTGCAAAAGACACCGAGCTGTTTGGTAGCAACTGATGGGAAACGAGGGTGTCAAAGATTATTGCGGCATCATCGGAATTTATGACGAAAACAACTTAGATACGGCGAATCTGGCGTATTTCGGGCTGATGGCGTTACAGCACAGGGGTCAGGAGAGCGCGGGAATAGCGATCAACAACGCGGGCTTCATAACGCACTATGCTGACGCGGGGCTTGTTCAAGATGTCTTCGACCAGAGGATACTGAGTATCCTAAAGGGCGATATGTGTCTCGGTCATGTGAAGTATTCAAGCGGCTCGGAGCGGCGCAACAACAGCCCCCAACCGCTGATTTCCGAGTACAGAAAGGGTCAGATTGCGGTCGCGCTGAACGGCAGTATAACAAACGCCCCCATGCTCAAGGAAAAACTGAGCTGGGAGGGCGCGGTTTTTGACGATGGTTCAGACTGCGAGGTTATAGCCGTAATGATTTCGCGGAAATTTCAGCGCGATATTGTCGAAGCGGTGCGCGAGACACTGGCGGAGCTTGAGGGCGCGTTTTCGCTTGGGATAATGGTAGACAACAAGCTAATCGCGGCCCGCGACAAAAACGGCATAAGGCCGCTCAGTATCGGCAGATTTACCAACGGCAGGGGTTACGCTTTCGCGTCTGAGAATGTCGCGTTTGATATCATCGGCGCGGAGTTCCTGTATGAGCTCGAGCGCGGGCAGATGGCGGTCATCGACTATAAAGGTCTGCGGACGGAGTGGCACTCCGAGCCGGAAAAGGGTTCGCTCTGCGCGTTCGAGTTCGTCTACTTCGCGCGTCCCGACTCGAATATCAACGGTATCAGCGTATACGAGTCACGCGAACTCGCGGGCAGGCGGCTTGCGGCTGAGTTTCCCGCCGAGGCTGACTGCGTTATCGGCGTGCCTGATTCGGGTATTCCGGGAGCTATCGGGTTCGCGGCGGAGAGCGGTATCCCGTATTCATTGGGGCTTATCAAAAACCGCTACATAGGGCGCAGTTTTATTGAACCGACAACGCGGCTGCGCGAGCTTGCAGTCAAACTGAAGCTAAACCCGATAACCAATATTGTTCAAGGTAAA
Source organism: Oscillospiraceae bacterium (assembly GCA_009782385.1). Taxonomy (GTDB): domain Bacteria; phylum Bacillota; class Clostridia; order Oscillospirales; family UBA929; genus WRMG01. The sequence goes on from WRJE01000052.1 coordinate 4,959, forward strand.
CGCATTGTGCTTGTTGATGACAGTATCGTTAGGGGGACGACCACGCTGAGAATAATCGAGCTGCTGAAAATTTCGGGCGCGAGAGAGGTGCATATGCGCGTGCTTTCGCCGCAGATAAAGGAACTGTGCAGGTTCGGCGGTATTGACATCAGCGACAGGGCGGATTTAATCTCCAACAGATATACCACGGAGGAAATACGCCGCAACATCGGCGCGGACAGCCTCGGATTCATCAGCCTCGATGGTTTGCTCGGAACATTGCGCGGCGGCTCCGGCGGTTATTGCTCGGAATGTTTGGAAGCCCCGTAGGGACGACCTTTGGTCGTCCGCGGACGCACACAGTGCGTCCCTACAACAAATGATTACCCCGCCCGCAAATACCCGTAGGGCGCGACGCCCCCGGCGCGCCGTCCGTTATATAATGAGGAGAATCAATATGCAAAACAAATACGAAGTCAACATCGACATAGCGAACGAAACGAAAGCGCAGATGAAAGACATTCTCAGCTCCGAAAACAGAAGGGTCATGAATAAAGTCGGGGCTTTCGCGTCACTGTACGACTTTTCCGATTTGCCGTATAAAAAACCCGTTTTGGTGCTGAAAACGGAAGAACCCGGCTCAAAACAGCTAATCGCGGTACAATACGACAAAATTGAGAATGTCTGCTATGACATGATAAACCACTTAATCAACGACTGTATCGTTATGGGCGCGACACCCCTCTCCATACAGGACGCGATTATTTGCGGCAAACTCGAAAAAAACACCGTGACCCGCATGGTAAAAGCTCTGGCGGCGGCGGCGGCGGAACAGGAATGTGTGCTGACAGGCGGCGAGACATCGGAGCAGCCGGGGGTTATCCCCGAAGGCTCGTATATTTTAACCTCAAGCATTGTCGGGGTTGCTGAAAGGGACGAAATTATTGACGGCTCGTCAATAACCTGCGGCGATACCGTGCTGTCCCTGCAATCGAGCGGCATTCACACAAATGGGTACACATTGGTAAGAAAAATAATGAAAGATAACCCGTCTGTCATGGGTGAAACGGTTGACGGGCGGACATTTATTGACGCTGTTCTCGAGCCGCACCGCTGTTACTATATCGCGCTGAAGGACACCTTCAAAACCGGACAGGTAACTGGTATGGCGCACATCACGGGCGGCGGCATTTGCGAAAATCTCAACCGTATTCTGCCGCCGGATACCAACGCGGAGATTGACCTTTCGGCTTACTCAATCCCGGCGATATTCAAAACGCTGAAAAAATTCGGGGATATAAGCGACAGTGAAATGCTGAGGACGTTCAACCTCGGCTGCGGTCTTGCGGTCGTCTGCAAAAGTGATTCCGTCAATTCGCTTATTGAACATTTTTCAAAACATTCAATCGAATGTAATATTATCGGGAAGATAACCAATGGGAACGGAAATGTTGTTACAACGGGTAATTTGAAATGGCAGTAAAAAAAATTGTTGTTCTGGCTTCGGGCGGCGGCTCAAATTTGCAGTCGCTGATTGACGCGGCGGAAAACGGCGCGATAAACGCCCGAATCGCGGCGGTCATATCCGACAGGCGCGGCGCGTTCGCGCTTGAACGCGCGAAAAGCGCGGGTATTCCGTCATATGAGCATGACCGTTTCGATAAAGCGCGGTTTGCCGTCCGTGACGACTTCGACCGCGCCGTTGCGGATTCAATAGACGCTCACGCCCCGGATTTGATAGTGCTTGCGGGGTATCTGTCCATACTGCCGCGTGAAACGGTGACGAGATACCGCGTTATCAACATACACCCGTCATTACTGCCGAAATTCGGCGGCATGGGGTTCTATGGGCGCAAGGTGCATGAGGCCGTTATCGCGGCGGGCGAAACGGAATCGGGCGCGACCGTCCACTATGTGGACGAGGGCGTGGACACAGGCGGCATTATCGTGCAGGAGCGCGTGCCGGTCATGCCGGGCGACACCGCCGAAACACTTGCCGCGCGGGTGCTTGAAACCGAACACAACCTAATTGTAACGGCGGTAAAAATGTTGTTGTAGGGCGCGGCATCCCTGACGCGCCGTGAAAATATTACAAATATACAAAGGAGATTACCTATGAAACGTGCAATTATCAGCGTCAGCGACAAAACGGGTGTTGCGGACTTCGCCAAAGCCCTGCTCGCCAAGGGTTACGAAATTATCTCGACGGGCGGCACGGCATCGCTCCTAGCCGCCGAGGGCGTTCCGACGCTTGAGGCGGAACAGGTCACGGGCTTTCCCGAATGCCTTGACGGGCGCGTTAAAACCCTGCACCCCAAAATCCACGGCGGCATTCTGGCAATCAGGGACAACTCCGAACACATGGCGACACTTGAAAAACTTGATGTCGGCACAATCGACTTGATTTGCGTCAATCTCTACCCGTTCAAGAACACGGTGGCAAAGCCCGGGCATACACTCGCCGAGGCGGTCGAAAATATCGACATTGGCGGGCCGTCTCTCATCCGCGCCGGCTCGAAGAATTACAAGTTCGTCACGGTCGTCACCGATGCCGAAGATTATAATCTTGTCATTGAAAACATGGACGCGGACGGCGGCGTTTCGGTTGACACGCGCTTCAAGCTCGCCGCGAAAGCGTTTCAGCACACGGCGGCGTATGACGCTTACATAAGCCAATATTTGGCAAAAGCCGCCGAGCTTGAGAAGTTCCCCAACCAGTTAACGCTTACATTTGAGAAAAAACAAGCGTTGCGCTACGGCGAAAACGGTCATCAGGAAGCGGCGTATTACACGGAGTTATCGAATGACCCTGCGTGTATCACATCAGCCGAGTGTCTGAGCGGCAAGGAACTCTCATACAACAACATCGGCGACGCGGACGGCGCGATTGCCGCCGTTAAGGAGTTCACCGAACCCTGCTGTGTGGCGGTGAAACACGCCAACCCCTGCGCCGTTGCGGTCGGCAAGGATTCGGCTGAGGCATACGCGATGGCGTTCGCCGCCGACCCCGTTTCGATTTTCGGCGGCATACTGGCGTTCAACAGCGCGGTCAACGCCGAATGCGCGGCGGACATTATCAAGACATTCATCGAAATTGTCATAGCCCCCGAGTATACGGCGGAAGCGTTGGAAATCCTTAAAACAAAGAAAAATATGAGGGTTCTGCTTATGCCGGGAGTGGCGGCGGCGAGCGTGTCGCAAATCGAGTACAAGAAAGTCGGCGGCGGTCTGCTGGCGCAGGATGCCGACAACGTAATGTGGGACGAGGTAAAGACTGTCACCAAAACGCAGCCCGCGCCGGAACTCACGCGCGACATGGAGTTTGCCATGAAGGTGTGCAAGCACGTCAAGTCCAACGCCATAGTGATTGCAAAGGACGGAAGCACGCTCGGTATCGGCGGCGGCAGTGTCAGCCGCATATGGGCGGCTCAGGCGGCAATCGCCAGAGCGGGCGATAAGGTAAACGGCGCGGTTATGGCATCCGATGCGTTCTTCCCGTTTGAGGATGTCGTACAAGAGTGCGCCAAGGCTGGTATCGCGGCGATTATACAGCCCGGCGGCTCGGTAAACGACACCCGTTCCATCGAGGAATGCGACAAAAACGGAATCCCGATGGTCTTCACGGGCATTAGACATTTTAAGCATTAATTATACATAACAAGGAGTTTTTATGAACAATTTATTCCCTTTGCGTTATAACAACATTGCATTGCGTCCCATGTGTGAAAGCGACATTCCGGATGATGAAAAATGGTTTTCCGTTGAAACGGAATGGGGCGAATGGGACGCGCCTTGGGAGGAAAATTCCACGGTTGAAGAACGTCTGGAATGGAGAAGAAACGTATTAAAGAAAAATGCCGACACTCCTCCTAAATTTTATGGCTTTTTGGACATGGACACGGATGAAGGCCGGCATATAGGATGGGTAACTTGTTACACCATAGACATTGACGATGTAATAGCGGTAGGGATAAATATACCGCCGCCGGACGCGAGACGTAAAGGTTATGGCAAGAACGCTCTTCTTTGCTATATGGATTATATCTTCTCGCGGAAAGATGTGGAAGAACTGTACACCCAGACATGGTCGGGTAATTTTCCGATGATAAAACTGGCGGAGGTCATAGGTTTTACTGAAATAGGGCGGATTAAAGGCATACGAAAGGTTAGGGGCGGGCGTTATGACGCGCTGACTTTCTCGATGTCACGAAATGATTTTTATGAACGGCACACGGATTTTTCCTTGTAGGGCGCGGCATCCCTGACGCGCCGTTAATAATATATGCGTTGTAGGGCGCAACGCCCTCGGTGCGCCGTAATGCGGATAATTTCTATTCCAGAGGATAAAGGCATGAATGAAACAATAAAAGAAAAATTATTGAATAAAAACGAAAAAATACTTAATATGGTTATTGAACGGGTCAAGAGAGATTTCCTTGATGATATTGCCATAATCGGATTGTCAGGGTCTTTCAGCACGGGCGATTACCATGAGAAGAGCGACCTCGACTTGATTATCATAAATAATACGGAGAATGCGTGGGAAATTTCCGATTGTTTTATTTTTAACGATGTCGGTTACGATATTTATTGCACACCATGGGAAGGCAGAATAGAAGACCAGTCGAATCTTAACAGCCAAATGATTTCATGCCTGACAGACCTTAAAATCGTGTACTGCGCGAAACCGGAATATATGGACAGATTTAACGCATATAAACAAAAAGCCCTTGACTCGCTCGCTAAACCCATCGGAAGAGAATGTCTGGATTTGGCAAAAAAATATATCGAAAAGGCAAAACAACACTATGCCGAGACAATAATTTCCGATGATATGGGAACGGTGAGATATTCTTCGTGCGGGGTTGTGTATTATTTATTAAACGCGCTTGTGAGGATGAATAATACATATATTAAGCTGGGGATAAAAAGATACCGCGAACAAATTACATCGTATAAATATTTGCCCGAGAATTTTGACAAGATGTATATGTCCGTAATCGAAGCGAAAACCATCGGCGAAATGCGAGATACATCGCGTGATATGTTAAAAAGCGTTGTTCGGCTGTATGATGAAATGCGCGAAAAATTTGTTGAGAAACCAAAGCCGATGCATGATAACGCAAGGGGTACATACGAAGAATTGTGGTGTAACTGCCGCAATAAAGTTATAGCAAGCTGTGATTCGGGCAATATGTCATATGCTTATCATGCCGCTATGGACGCGCAGAATTATCTTGACGAGATGACGGATACGATAGGCACAAAGAAATTCAACTTAATGCAATACTTTGACGCGGACAATTTGCAGTTATTCAAAGAGGCGTTTTTACGAGCGATGGACGAATATTTAGACGAGTATAACAAAATTGGGTTAAAAGTCAGGAAATTCGATACATTTGAGGAATTATACAACCATTTTATGAAATCTCCCGTAGGGCAAGGCATCCCTGACGCGCCGTGAAAATATATCGTAGGGCGCAACGCCCTCGACGCGCCGTAATGGGACGGTTGGACGGGCGGTCATCCCGACCGACCGTGATAAAAATTGTGAGGTGACATTATGGAGGCTATTTGGGCGATCCCGCTTGTCCTATTTGGAATAGGACTATTATGTGTAGAGGCAGACTGCAAAAAGTTAAAAAAGAGGGTAATTAGTTTGGAGCAAGAGTTAACGGCATTAAAAAACAGAGATGAAAAATAATATATCGTAGGGCGCGGCATCCCTGACGCGCCGTTAATAATATATGCGTTGTAGGGCGCAACGCCCTCGGTGCGCCGTAATACGGACGGTTGGACGGGCGGACGACCAAAGGCCGCCCCTACATAAAAACATTTAATAATTCGGATGTGATTCAATGAAAATTCTTATTGTCGGAAGCGGCGGACGCGAACACGCCATCGGGTGGAAGCTGTCCCAAGACAGCCGCGTTAAAAAGATGTACTTTGCGCCGGGGAACGGCGGCACAGCCGCAATCGGCGAAAACGTCAACCTATCAGTTGATAGCATTGACGATTTGCTGGCGTTCGCTGAAAAAAACAACATCGACCTCACGATAGTCGGTCCGGAACTGCCGCTGACACTGGGTATCGCCGATAAGTTCAAGGCGGCGGACAGGCGTATCTTCGGTCCTTCACAACACGCCGCACAGCTTGAGGGCAGTAAAGCGTTCGCAAAAGATTTTATGCGGAAGCACGGTATCCCGACCGCCGATTATAATGTGTATACAGACGCGGAAGAAGCTCTTAGAGCCGCTGAGAACGCGAAATATCCGCTTGTCGTCAAAGCGGACGGCATAGCGGCGGGCAAGGGCGTTATCATCTGCGAAAATTACGCGCTGGCGCGTGACGCGCTCGAGGGAATGATGAACGCTAAACGCTTCGGCGCGGCGGGGAATACGGTCGTTATCGAGGAGTTCATGCGCGGCACAGAGGCATCCGTCCTCTGCTTTACGGACGGAAAAACGATGAAGCCCATGGTTGCGGCGCAGGACTACAAACGCGCGTTGGACGGCGATTTGGGACTGAACACGGGCGGCATGGGGTCTGTCTCCCCCGCGTTCGCCTTCACGGAAGCGGCGGAATCGGTTTTCATAAAAACCGTCATGAACCCAACACTTGCCGGGATTGCGAATATGGATTACAAGGGCGTTCTGTACTTCGGGCTGATGATTAACGGGAGCGATGTCAGAGTTGTGGAGTTTAACGCGAGATTCGGCGACCCGGAGACAGAAGCGGTGCTTCTGAGGTTGAAAACCCCGCTTCTGGATATTATCGAGGCCGTTTGCGCCGGGGAACTTGACAAAGTAGATATCGAATGGTCGGACAATCCCGCGATATGCGTTGTCGCCGCGTTGGACGGTTATCCGGGCAAGTACAAGACAGGATTGCCCATTGAAATAGGCGATACGGACGGCGTTCAAGTGTTCCACGCGGGTACGGCGTTGAAAGACGGCAAGACCGTGACCTCCGGCGGGCGAGTGTTTGCGGTGAGCGCGATGGCGGAGAGCCTTGACGCGGCACGGTGCGCGGTGTATAATGCTTTGGAAAATATTACATATGAGGGAATTAAATATAGGAGGGACTTATGAAACTGATTTACAACGGAAAAACAAAGGATGTTTACGCACTGGACAACGGCAATTATCTATTGAAATTCAAGGATGATGTGACGGGCGCGGACGGCAAATTCGACCCCGGCGCGAATGAAGTCGCGCTGTCTATCAGCGGGGTCGGCAGGGAGTGGCTGCGCCTTACCGAATATTTTTTCAAACTCATTGAGAAAGCGGGCATCCCAACGCACTATGTAAGCTCGGACATTGACAAATGCGAGATGGAAGTGCTTCAGGCGCAGATGTACGGTAAGGGCTTGGAATTTATCTGCCGCTTCAAGTCCACCGGGAGTTTTATGCGCCGCTATGGCTTATACGCCAAGGAGGGTATGGACTTAGACGCGGTTGTTGAAGTGACGCTGAAAGACGATGAACGCGGCGACCCGCTGATAACGCGCCAAGCCTTAGTTGCTCTAGGAATTATCAGCGGAACTGACTACGACACGCTGGAGAAGATGACACGCGATATTTCAATACTTCTGCGTGACGACTTGAAGAAATATGGTATTGAACTCTACGACATAAAGCTGGAGTTCGGCGCGAACAACGGTAAACTTATGCTCGTGGATGAAGTTTCCGGCGGCAGTATGAGAGTTTACAAAGACGGCAAAAAATTAGAGCCGCTTGAAATCGGCAAGGCAATATTCGGGTGATTGTAGGGGACGATGGTAATCGTCCCGTCCGTTCCCCTGTAGGGCGCGGTGTCCTCACCGCGCCGTGTGTTACGGTGAATCTGTTGTTTGGCGGCGCGATGAAGACATCGCGCCCTACGAACCTATCAACTGATAGCCCTATCAGGTGATAGGTATATCCTCCAAACGTCCGAACGTGTAGCCTTCCGATTTGCATCTTGTCAGAAATTCGTCCAATATTTCGGCGTTCGTTTTAGATGTGCTGTGAAGCAGTATAATAGCTCCGGGGTGTATGCGCGACATTAACTTGCCGAGAGATTCTTCCCTGCCGGGCTGTTTATCGTTTATCCAGTCTTTGTAGGCAACGCTCCAGAAGACCGTCTTATACCCCAAGTCTTTGGCGAATTTCAGACTTTGCTCGTTATACATACCCGAGGGGGGGCGGTATAATTTCGGCATATCTTCTCCGGTAATCTCTTTGAAAAGCCCCTCTAACGAGTTAAGCTCTTTCTTGAACCGCTCGATGTTCAGCGAGGACATATCCGGGTGACGATAGCTGTGGTTTGCGACCGTATGCCCCTCATCGCGCATACGCCGCACAAGTTCCGGCTGAGATTCCAGATAATGCCCCACCAAAAAGAACGTCGCGCTGACCTCGTGCTTTTTTAACGCATCGAGAATCTGAGGCGTGTAACCGTTTTCATAGCCCGCGTCAAAGGTGAGGTAAACGGTGTCTTGACTTGTGTCGCCCAAGTAGAGAGCGTCAAACTGCTTGAGATATTCAGGTGTCGCGTCACCCACCGGGGTTTGTCCTTTGCCCTTGAAGCTGAGACCCCAGCTGCCGTTCGCCGCGAGAGCGGCGGTGCTGACGCTGATAACGCAAGCCGCCAGAAGCAGCGCGGCGGCGCGTTTTACTTTAATCTTCATTTACTCTTGCCGCCTTTCTTGCCGGTCAATCTGTCCGCCTCGTTGCCCAAATTATAGACATCTTTATACGAGTTGATTTCGTTTTCAGACGCGGGATTTGCGGGAATCAATCCTGTAAGATCCGTAGAGGATGCCGCGCCGAAAAAATTATCGTCAAAAATACCGACATACGGTTCATCGCGTTTTTTGCTTTCCATGTAGTTTCCTTTCACACTGCGGGCAATTATTAACCGCCACGCGAATAATTGAATTATGGGACAATTTGCACTGTGCATATAATCCCCAGTAGGGGGTTTTTTTATGCTGTCATTGACAATCGCGTTATTGCTTCAAAGTTTTGCCGTCACATTAAGACTGTCCGGACGCACGGGCTCATTCCCGCCGCCGCTGTCACCCGAAGAGGAGACAAAGGCTCTTCTGCGTATGCGTAACGGCGACGCGGCGGCGCGTGACAAGCTCATCGAACACAATCTGAGGCTTGTCGCCCATGTAATAAAAAAGTTTTACACAACCGCTTCGGATCAGGACGACTTAATTTCCATCGGAACAATAGGGCTTATAAAGGGGATAACGACATTTAACCCGGAAAAGCACGTAAAACTGCCTACATATGCCGGAAAGTGTATACAAAATGAAATATTCATGTACTTTCGCGTGCAAAAACGCCGTCAGGGAGAACAATCCCTTAACGACGCTTTGAATACTGATAAAGACGGCAATCCGCTTGAATATATGGATATAGTGTCAGATGAAGAAACTCCGGCGGAGCTGTTGGAAATCGTGGAAACAAAGAAGCAGCTAAGGAGACTTCTGACAAAACTTCCGGCGCGTGAACGCCGGATAATCGAGATGCGCTACGGCTTTGACGGCGGGCAGCCGCTGCCCCAGCGCGAGGTTGCGACATTGCTCGGTATCAGCCGCAGTTATGTGTCACGGATTGAGAAGAAAGCGTTGGAGGAGTTGAGGGAGCATTATTGCAGGGAAAATGTGTAGGACGTGTTTATGCGTGCGTTGCAAAGAGAAACCTATTCATCCAGTTTCAGCACCGCCATAAACGCCTCCTGCGGCACTTCGACACTGCCTAAAGCCCGCATTTTCTTCTTTCCCTCTTTCTGTTTTTCTAAGAGCTTTTTCTTGCGGGTAATATCGCCGCCGTAACACTTCGCCAACACGTCCTTACGCATTGCGCCGACTGTTTCGCGGGCGATTATTTTACCGCCGATAGCAACCTGTATCGGTACTTCAAACATCTGGCGCGGGATGTGTTCTTTAAGATTTTCCGCGATACGCCGCGCCCGCCCGTATGCCCTGTCCGTATGGATAATAAACGACAGCGCGTCAACCGGGTCGCCGTTGAGAAGCACATCCAGTTTTACCATGGGCGAGCGGCGGTAGTCCGATAGCTCATAGTCCAGTGAGGCATAACCGCGCGTCCGCGATTTAAGCGCGTCAAAAAAGTCATAGATAATCTCACCCAGAGGCAGCTCGTAATGCAGTTCCGCCCGCCCCTCGTCAATATATTTCATGTCGATATAAACGCCGCGCCGCTCCTGACACAAATCCATGATATTTCCCACATATTCAGTGGGGGTTATGACGGTTGCCTTAACAAACGGCTCTTCGGTATAGTCAATAACCGTTGGCGATGGGTATCTCAGCGGGTTGTCTATCATCTGCGTCTCGCCGTTCGTCAAAACAACCTTGTAGATAACGCTCGGCGCGGTCATTATGATGTCAAGTCCGTATTCGCGCTCAATCCGTTCTCCTATTATTTCCATATGCAGAAGTCCTAAAAATCCACAGCGGAAGCCATATCCAAGCGACACCGAGCTTTCAAGCTCAAAGGTCAGCGACGCGTCGTTTAGCTGAAGTTTTTCTAAAGCCTCGCGCAAATCGGGATACTTCTGCCCGTCCGCCGGATAAATACCGGAGTACACCATAGGATTGACCTTGCGATAGCCGGGCAATGCGTCTTCAGAGGGTTCTTCCGTACCTGTAACGGTGTCGCCCACCCGTGTATCACGCACGGTTTTTATCGACGCGGTAAAATATCCGACTTCTCCGGCTTGCAGTTCGTCCGTCTGCTCTACCCCAATCGGGTTGAGGTATCCGACTTCCACAACGTTAAATACCGCGCCGGTTGCCATCATTTTAATCTCCATACCGGTCTTTATAACGCCGTCAAACATCCTGATATATACGACAACGCCTTTGTAAGAATCATACTGGCTGTCGAAAATCAACGCCCTGAGCGGCTTGTCTCTCTCCGCTTTCGGAGCGGGTACGGACTTCACGACAAGCTCTAAAACGTCTTCAATGTTAACGCCCTGTTTTGCCGAAATACGCGGCGCGTCCTCGGCGGGAAGTCCGATAATGTCCTCAATCTCATGCACGGCGCGGTCGGGGTCGGCGGCGGGGAGGTCGATTTTATTGATTACGGGCAGAACCTCAAGATTATGCTCCAACGCGAGATATGTGTTCGCGAGCGTCTGCGCCTCGATTCCCTGCGTGCAGTCAACGATAAGCAACGCGCCCTCACACGCGGCAAGCGAACGCGACACCTCGTAATTAAAGTCAACGTGTCCGGGGGTGTCTATAAGATTCAGCGCGTATTCCATGCCGTCACGCGCCGTGTATTTCAGCCTGACCGCGCGCGCCTTAATTGTAATGCCGCGTTCACGTTCAATGTCCATGCTGTCAAGCACTTGGTCGGACATATCGCGTTTCTGCACGGCCTTGGTCATTTCAATCATTCTGTCGGCAAGGGTGCTTTTGCCGTGGTCGATGTGCGCGATAATGCAAAAGTTGCGTATAAATTTCGGGTCGGTCATAAAATCCTCCAACGATTAACATTGCTGTTTATATGGGCGCATTGTTGCGCTAACGGGCGGACGAATGGGCGGCGGACGGGCGGACGAACGGGCGGACGAACGGGGCAACGGACGGGCGGACGAACGGCCGCCCCTACAGGTTGAAAATATAATTTTCTGACGGGAATGTGTAGTCCGCCAATGATACCCTGCTCACCCTCGCTATGTCGGGGGAGCAGGCGCGCTTAAATTGTGACGCGGCGAAACGTTTTCGGAATCTGTCCAACGCTTCGGGTAATTTGTCATATTTACCCTCGAACGCCCGCTCCGCGAGCCTTATTATCTTATCACGGGTGAAGCCGTAACGTAAAGTGTGGTACATGAAAAAGTCGTTGAGTTCATACGCGCCGACAATGCTTTCGGTTAACTGCCCACCCGGCAGCAGTTCCGGCGACACAGGAGTGTCAACGATGTCGAGCAGGAGAGTTGTTATGTGCGAGTCGTCCGATGTATACGCGGCGCGGCGAACCAATGCTCGCGCTAGTGTCTTCGGTATATCGGCGTTCACGCCGAAATGCGATATGCTGTCGCCGCCGTATGTGCAGAACCCTAACGCCAGTTCCGACATATCGCCCGTACCCAGAACGATACCGCCCTCGGCGTTTGCCAAGTCGAGCAGTATTTGCGTGCGCTCCCGCGCCTGAGCGTTCTCATATGTGATGTCTTTTTCGCCGCCGTGTCCGATTTCCTCGAGATGAAGCGTTACTGAGCGGCGTATGTCAATCTCCCGTACCGTAAAACCAAGAAGCTCCGCCAGTTCGCGGGCGTTGGAGCTTGTGCGCGAACCCGTTGCGAATCCGGGCATAAGCACCGCAAACACATCTGACGGCGGACGCTCGAGCAGTGCCAGCGCGTTTCGCGCCGTGAGCGCGGCAAGCGCGGAATCCAACCCTCCGGAAAGCCCCAGAACGGCGTGCTTTGCGTCCGTGCCGCGCAGTCTGTTAGCAAGGGCGTGAGCGGTTATCAGAAACACCTCGTCTAAATCGTGCGGTATAAATGGGTTCGGGTCAACGCGCCGCGTCAGTTCCGTTTCGCGCTCGGTGAGAGTGAACGGTATCGCCGCGTTTCCGTAGGGTGCGACACCATCGGCGCACCGCCGTGTATCAGTTCGCCGCACAGCGTCAATTAAATCAACGTCAATCTCGGATACGGCGAGCGACGGCTCAAATCGCCGCGCCTCGGCAAGTACAACGCCGTTTTCAATTATAAGCCCGTTGCCGACGTGCAGCGCGGCGGTGTGATAAGTCTCGGAGTTTTGGCAGTATTGCTCGCGCTGTTTGACATACTCGCCCGCCATTGCGGTTTTAACGGAAGGGTACAGTATGAGGGTCGCGCCCATGTCCGCAAGTCGGGCGGTATCCGCGTTTGAAAAAGCGATACCTATAGTTAAGGCGGGAATGTTGGCGCATGAGAACAGCAAATCCGACCCGAACGGTATGTTGACACCCTCGATTGTCAGAATCGTGCGTTCAATGCCTTTCGTCTCCGGTACAATTCCTATAACACTACCGTTCATTATTGCCGCCACGCAGTTGTGAAGCCTGCCGTCAAGCGGCAAAG
>WRJE01000053.1 GCA_009782385.1 Oscillospiraceae bacterium
TCGTGTATCTATGTTAAATATACCACGTTTTTTGTTAGATGTGTGTGAGAAATTAAATATCAACTGTGAGAATCCTGTGAGATTATTCGTCCACAAGCCGATATCCGACCCCTATTTCGGTTAAAATGTAGCGCGGAGCTGCCGGAGTCTTCTCAATTTTGCGCCGCAATCCCGCCATTAACGCGCGGAGAGCCTGTGTGTCCGTGCCGTAACCAATGCCCCATATTTCCTTTATGATATAGCTTGTTGTAAGTACTTTTCCGATGTTCTTAAAGAACATCGCGAGCAGGTTATACTCCATCGGGGTTGTGTGCAGTTCCGCGCCGTCAAGGTATACCAGCCGTTTTTCAAAATCAAGTTGAAGACCGCCGACAGTTTTTGCCGCAGCTCCCGCGTGTCCGCTCAGTTTATTCAAGTGCCGCGCGGCGACCCTTACACGCGCGGAGAGTTCGGTCGCCGAAAACGGTTTTGTAAGGTAGTCGTCCGCTCCGCTGTCCAGAGCGTTGGCTTTCTCCATGTCCCTGTCACGCGCCGACACAATTATAATCGGCATTTCCGACCATTCGCGCACCTTCTTTATTATCTCGATACCGTCCATGTCGGGAAGCCCGAGATCCAAAAGCAAAATGTCGGCGGAAGCCGAAACGAGCTTGCTCATGGCATCCTGCCCCGTATATGCTGCGGCACAAGAAAAACCCTCGTTTTTCAGAGCGTAGCATATAAAATTTGAAATCTGCCTGTCGTCCTCGACCACAAGAATTTTTAAGCTCATATTTATCCCTCCATCGGTAATGTGAAAGTGAACTCCGCGCCGCTTATATCTTTGCGGTTACGCGCCAGAATATCGCCGCCGTGGGCGTTAATAATTGTTTTGCAAATGGCAAGCCCCAGACCGATTCCGTGGCTTGCGTCACTGTGCTTTTCGCGGGTTGTATAAAACGATTGGAAAAGGTTTTCCAAATGTTCCGCGCCGATACCTTCGCCCTCGTCAAGAACGGTAATCCGTACAATTTCAGCTTCTTTTTCCACCGTTACGCTGATTCCTTTTCCGGGAGGTGTATGGCGGACGGCGTTATCAAGCAGATTTATCAGCACTTGCTCGATTAGTTTCGCGTCCATGGGAACAAACAGCAGCTCATCCGGCATATTTACGGTGATTTGATGATTCGGAGAACGCTGTGAGACGCGGTGTATCGCGCCGCCGACAATTTCCTCTAAAACTTCCGGTTGTTTAGAGAGCGCGACAGAATCATCTTGCAAACGGGTCAGATTGAGGATATTCTCAACAAGCGAACGCAACCAATCAGCTTCATCGCGTATGCCTTTGATAAGTTCGCGGCGGGAATCATCCGGTTCGGTCATGCCGTCAAGCATTTCCGCCGCGCCGATTACCGCCGATAGGGGCGTGCGTATATCGTGGGATATAGACCTTAGAAGATTTGTATTATAACGTTCTTTTTCGGTTTCCTCCTCTTTTTGGCGGGCAATAAGCGCACTGCGGCGGGCGAGTAATGTCAGAGAACCGGAAATCAATGCCGCGATTGACATTATTATAAAGATAGTTATAAAATTCATGTCGTAAACGATGAATCTGTAATAGGGGTCGGTGAAGACAAAGTTATATAAGAGTGTGGATAAAGCCGTTGCGGCAAGGCTGAAAATAAAACTGTCGGTAAGCCACGCTATGACTATGACCGCGAAAAAGTACGCCAAAACAACGGCGGTTTCGATAAAATCGGCATCGTTGAACAAGACCCCAAGAGCCGTCACTGCCGAAAGTATGCCCACTGTTATCAAGGCGCGTATGAAATTGTTGCGGAAGGGCTGCGCCCTGTAAAAATATTTCATGGGATTATTATAGCACAGAAGATGTATGTTGGGCAATAGTAGGGCGCGTCAAATGCAGATTGCACTTAGTCGGCAGACAATAACGAATCGGCATGATTTCTGCCGTATTTTTCATCGTTGAGTTTTTCTTTAACATAAATCCATTTGTCAACATCGATGTCATAACAATTTGCGATTGCAAGCGCGTAGTAAATAACATCGTATATTTCTTCTTCTATCGTACCCTTAAATTCCGATTCGGTTGCAGGCGTGGCATTTTTACGCATTGCGCGGGAAAGTTCTCCAACCTCTTCGGCAAGTTTCATAAAATATCCTTGCTTTAATTCCGGGTTATGGTCTTGTGCTTTTATGTATTTTTGTAATTGTGAAATTGTTATTCGGCTCAAGATGATTTAACCTCCATAATAGAAATTTCTGTGTGTTAACGCGGTCGGGCATGGAAACCCGACCCTACGGAAAACGCGGATTTGTAGGGTGCGGCTTCCATGCCGCACCGTTAAACAAATGATATTGGCAACGACCGACCCTACAGGATATGTACGCCGGATTGTTTGCCGACAGAGCGGATGTAGTTTGTGGCATCGCGGTATTCTTCGTGCGTGTGCAAATGCTCGGCAAATAGCGGCATATCGTCACCCAACGCCTGTGTCAGGCGCAGTACATGAGCAAAATCCACCGTTCCTTTACCGGGTGCGGCTTCACTGATATTGCACGGCAGTTTGTCGGACAGCGTAACGTCCTTGGCGTGAATACTTTTAATATGCGGTCCGAGAAGCTCGTAGCAATGCTCGATGAATTTTGACGAGTTTATATATTTTTCGATACTGTTAATCATGTTCGCAAAGTCGAGATGTACGGCGAACGCCGGGCGGTCTATGTCTTTTATCATTTTGAGGTAATCTTCCGGCGAGTCGGGGCGCATCCATGGCATTGGCTCTAAAGTATAGAATGTGCGTGACGGTTTTACCGCGTCAATGATTTCCCGCACGGAATCTACAATCAGGGTATATGTGTCGGGGGAGTAGTTATCGGCGTAGCAACCGTCCCAGACTTCGCCCCTTGAGCCTGATACATTGACGCAGCAGTTAATCTCCATTTCATCCGCCAACGCGAGCTGCCCTTTGGCATACTCCATCACCCAGGCGCGTTCCTTATCATCGGGAGAAATCGCGTTGCGCCACACGCCTATCTCGGCGATAACCACGTTGTTAGCCTTTGCTATGTCACAATAGGCGGCTATTTCGTCCGCCGTTGCTCCGGTGTTAATCGGTGATACAACCGCGCTGTAGCCAAGCTCTCTCACGCGCTCCATCCATTCGTCCGGGTTACTGTACGGGCGTATGATTCCGCCTCCGAGCCTCATAAATATTCCTCCTAATTACATCAAAATATATTGTCGCCCTGTAGGGCGCGATGCCCTCATCGCGCCGCAGATATAAAACACACTGCTTTTGGCGGACGACCAAAGGTCGCCCCTACATGAATAAACCACCAACATTAATAACTTTCCAGCAGTTCAACGATACATTTCAAATCTTTTTCGGCATCGAGATAGGCGTATTCGCCGCTGCCATCGCCGTACTTAGCCCTTTGAACTAGCTTCATACCGAAATCTTCGCAGTTCATAATTATCTTGTCCATGCCCTTGACGTTAAACGCGATGTGATGTATTCCTTCGCCGTGCTTGTCCAAAAAATCCTGCCAAGTGCTTTGAACGCCGTTTGGCTGAATCAGCTCGATTTGAAGATTTGGTCCCGCGTTGAAAAACGCCAAGAAGCTGTTGGCTTCGGGTGCGGGCTTGCCGTTGTAGACGGTTTGTGTGGTTTCATATTTGCCGCAGTCATAGTGGGGAGGAGGCTCAACGCCGAGGAAAGCGGCGAATTTTTTCTTTGCGGCTTCGATGTCCCTAACAATAAAGCCTACTTGGGTAACCACATTAGTTTCGAGAATACCTGACATAATGAATACCTCATTTCTTAAATATATAATTGCATTGACGCTATTGTAACATTTACCCGCGCGTATTGCAACTTGTTTTTATGTATATCGAAATGGTAACGCGGAGTTAAGAATCACGTTCTTTTCGCTTGACGTAATGCACTGACATATAATATAATAAAGATATTCAAGGTGTTGTTTTACAAAAGATAGGGGAAAAAATGAAGAAACTCGCCGTTTTCTCGGTTCTGCTGCTTCTTTTGTCCGCCTGCGGCGCAGTCGGAGACGACCTTCTGCGCTTGCCCAGACAACCAAAGGATTTTCTAAAACTTCAACAGAAAATTGACGTTTTAATCTTGAACGGCGGCGAATACAGTCCCCCGGTATCCGGCAGTCACAGGCAGTCGCAGCAAACTGTGGATTTTACGGGCAACGGAGTTCCCGAAGCCCTTGTCTTTTTGCGTTTCCCCGGTGAAAAACCGCTGCGTATTTACATATATCAGCTTGAAGGTGACGACTACAAAGAGATGGACATGATTTCCGGCGATGCTGAAAGCATCGATGCCATTTACTATGCCGATCTCGATGGCGATGGATTGCCCGAACTTCTTGTCGGATGGTGCGTTGGAACGCTAAAGACATTATCGGTCTATAAACTCACAGACGGAATTATGACCGAGATATTATCAGTAAGCTACGATGAATTAATCGTGTTTGATCTGCGCGGCACAAGACGAGACGACCTCATTGTTTTCAACCATGATGAAGTTAATTTTACAGGGACGGCACAGCTTTATTATTATGAGGACAAGAGGATGCTGCCGCTGCCCGCCGCGCCCTTTTCAAACGGCGTTCAGCTTATTTCACGAACTCTTACCGGATTTCTGTCCGATAATATACCCGCGCTTTATGTCGCATCCAAACTTGACCAAAACACGATTGTCACCGACATTTTTGCGTTTAGGGACGGACATTTATTTAATGTATCGCTTAATCCCGAATCAGAGGTCAGCAATGGAACTATAAGAAACGCAGCGATTTACGCGGCTGACATAGACTTGGACGGGGTAATAGAGATGCCTGCGGTATCTCCTCTACCCGGTTACGGCGATACGGCAGACAACGATGTTTATTGGTTGACCGACTGGCGCGCTTATGACGCATACGGCTATACGGAGCATAAAATGACAACATATTACTGCCAAACCGATGGTTGGTATATACGATTGCCCGATGAGTGGCTCGGGTGCTTTACCGTCACATCCCGCGAAGTTAGCGGAACGGTCAGCGCAACGACCCTCGCTTATATTCCCGATAATGAGAATCTTATTGATATTTGTATAGTTTACTGCACTACAGGAGACAGCCGCTCCTTGCAGCCGCCCGACAGATTTCGTGTAGGAGAGAAAGCCGATACGGTCTATGCCGTTAAACTATTGCCGGGTAACGAGGATACGCTCGGTTTTGATGAAAACACTTTTGCCGATATTTTTAGGCTGATAAGCAACAGATGGATAACAGGAGAGATAGAATGAAAAGCATATTGATTGTAGAAGATGAACCCAGTATCCGCGGATTTGTAGTCATAAATATGAAACGCGCCGGATACGATGTCATTGAAGCTGAAAGCGGCGAGGAAGCATTGGAATTGTTAACCAAAAAGCCGGGTATAAGGCTTGCGCTTCTGGATTTAATGCTGCCGGGCATGGATGGGTTTGAGCTGTGCCGGCAGATACGCGCGGCAAAACACGATATCGGCATAATAATGCTCACGGCTCGAACTCAGGAAGTGGATAAGGTAACGGGGCTTATGACGGGCGCGGATGACTATATAACCAAGCCGTTTTCACCGACCGAACTTATCGCCCGTGTTGACGCGCTGTTCCGCCGCATAGGCGGCGGTGAGCGCGAAACATCTTCCGATATGCGCCGCGGTCCTTTTGTGCTGAACAACCGCAACAGAACTATTACCAAAAATGAGAAACTTATTCGAGTAACACAGGTAGAGTATTCCATAATGAAACTGTTTATGGGAAATCCCGGTAAGGCGATGTCACGAGAAGAGATACTTTCCAGTGTATGGGGACGCAATTACGCCGGAGACTTGAAAATAGTGGATGTCAATATCCGCCGCCTCAGAATGAAAATCGAAGATGATGCCACAAAGCCGAAGTACATCGGCACGGTATGGGGTTATGGGTATAAATGGGACGACTGATTAACGGCATAAAGCAAAAAATTAATATAAGCGGCATAAAAAAACGCTGGCTTCTAAACAGTCTTATACTGTCGCTGATTCTGGTTTTTGTCGGTATAGCCGGATATTCGGCGGGACTTGCAAACTACTATTACGGCGGGCTGCAAAGCGCGCTTCAAAACCGCGCGATGGCGACCGCCAACTACTTTTCCAGATATGTGACCACAGGTTACGACAACTATTATAACTCGGCGACCCGTTTTGTGCGCGACTTTGAAGACAACGACAAATTAGAAGTGCAATTTATTAGTACATCCGGGCGTGTTGAGGTGTCAACCGCAAGCCAGACGGTTGGATACTCGCCGCAGACTGCCGATATCCAAGACGCTATCCGCAGTAACCGTGTGTCGTCATGGATTGGCATTGATCCTCTGACCGGCGAACATATATTATCAGTGTCCGCGCCGCTGCTTTTCACAAATCAAGAAATCATCGGCGTTATGCGTTACGTCACAAGCCTAAAAGAGGCAAACAGGCGAATATTTATCGCAATGGCATCGGCGGTTTCGATCGGGATTGTGATTATCGCTTTCATAATCATAACCAATCTTTATTTTATCGGCACTATAACCCGCCCCATAAAAGAAATTAACCACATAGCGAAAAAGATATCCGATGGCAGCTTCGGCGTTAAAATTGATAAAAAATACGATGATGAAATCGGCGAGTTAGTAGATACCATTAACAATATGTCCGCAGAAATAGCGGGTGCTGAGAGGATGAAAGCGGAGTTTATATCCTCGGTGTCACATGAGCTGAGGACACCCCTTACCGCCATAACAGGTTGGGGCGAGGTTCTGCTTGCAACCCCGGCATCCGGCATTGCGGAAATCCATAAGGGCGCGGGCATTATAGTGAAAGAAACCTTACGGCTCTCAAAACTCGTTGAGGAATTGTTAGACTTCACGCAAGTGAAAGACAGCCGTATGACTATGCTCATGGAGCAGTTTGAAATCGGCGCGGAGTTTGAGGAAGTTGTGTTCATGTATACCGACAGTCTTGTAAAAGAAGGGGTAACATTGCATTACATACCGCCGGACGACATAATTGAAATAGTCGGCGACCGCTCGAGATTAAGGCAGGTTTTTCTGAATATACTGGATAATGCCATCAAACACGGCGGCACGGGCAAACGCATAGACCTTATGCTTTACAGAATGGAAAATGAGGTTTGTGTCGTCATCCGCGATTACGGAGAGGGTATAGCCGAAGACGAACTGCCGCTTGTCAAACGCAAGTTCTATCGCGGCAAAACCAACGCTCGCGGCACAGGCATCGGGCTTGCCATCAGTGATGAAATTGTATCCATGCACGATGGACAGCTTGAAATATCAAGCGAAACGGGGCAGGGGACAACGGTGACAATACGTCTTCCCGTAAAAATGGGTCTATGACGGGCAATTAACAATTAACAGATAACAATTAACAATGGTAATTATTTAATTAACAATGTGAGGATTGATTTTATTGACATTTGACTGTTTTAGAGGAAAAAAAATCGCGGTTATCGGTATCGGTGTTTCCAATAAGCCGTTAGTACGGCTTTTGGAAAATGCCGAAGCCGACATAACGCTGTATGATAAAAATACGCCGCCGACCGAGTTCGCGCACCTCCCCGCGCATAGCGGCGAGAACTATCTTGACAATCTGTCTGCAGACATAATCTTCCGCTCACCGGGTGTGAAACCCTTTGAGCCTCAGATAGTAAAAGCCGTTGAAAACGGCGCGGTTCTAACGTCTGAAATCGAGCTGTTTATTGAGAATAGCCCATGTGAAATTTTCGGTGTCACGGGCAGTGACGGCAAGACTACAACCACAACCATACTCGGAAAAATGCTGACAGCTATGGGACGCACAACACACGTTGGCGGCAACATAGGAACGCCGCTGCTTGATAAACTGGATGACATAAAACCCGAAGATGCCGCCGTGCTTGAGCTGTCATCGTTTCAGTTAATGACGATGAAAAAAAGTCCGCGAACCGCTGTCATAACTAATGTCTCACCCAACCATCTCGACTGGCACAGAAGCATGAAAGAATATATTTCAGCTAAAACCAATGTCTTCAAGTACAGTTCAGAGCGAATTATTCTCAATTACGAGAATAATATTTGCCGTGAGTTGGAATGCGATAATCCTGTATTTTTCGGAAGAAACGAGGCTTGCCAAATCCTTATCCGCGATGGCGGCATTTATGTCGGCGAGCAGAAAGTTCTTGATACAAACGACATATTATTACCGGGGGAACATAATATCGAAAATTTTGCGGCTGCTATAGCCGCCTGCCTGCCCGCTCCCGAAGCGGCAAAGACCGTGGCGAATACATTCGGGGGAGTTGAACACCGTCTGGAACTCGTGACAGAACTGGACGGCGTGAAATATTACAATGATTCCATTGCTTCAAGCCCGACCCGAACTCTCGCGGGCTTGCGTGTTTTCGATAAAAAGGTTATACTAATAGCAGGAGGCCGCCCCAAGGTTGGATTTGAACCGCTTGCCGAAGCGGCGGAGAAGCATATAAAGACGGCTCTGCTCGTTGGCGAAGCGTCCGGCTCGATTCGCGCCGCGTTGGAAGGCAAGACCAAGCTAATAGACTGCGGCGACATAGTCTCCGCCGTAAAAACGGCGTATGAAATCGCAAAATCCGGGGATATTGTTCTGCTCTCTCCTGCCTGCACATCCTTCGATCAATTCAGAAACTTTGAGGATCGCGGAAATCTTTTCAAAAAATGCGTCAATTCCTTACCCGGCAAAAAAGATGGCACTGTATTATTTGGGCTTGACTCTGTCAGAGGATTCTCTGTAACATATGATAACGATATTCAAGGAGATAACCATGTGGGATAAACTGGCAAAATTGTCAAATACCATTGCCCCATCGGGATACGAATCAAAAGCGGCGGAGCTTGCCGCCGAATACCTGCGTCAATTTACCAATGACGTTCAAATTGACACGCTCGGTAACGTCATCGGCATGATACCGTCCCCAACAGGAGTGAAAACACTCTTAATTGACGCGCATATAGACGAAATCGGGGTTATGGTAAGCGGACATGAGGGCGGCTTTCTGAGATTTGTAACGTTGGGCGGCATAGACCCCCGTATGCTGATGGCGCGTGAAATCAGATTCTTAACCGGGCATTACGGGGTTGTTGCCTGTCTGCCGCCGCATATCCAACAATCAAGTGATGCCGACAAATGTATTCCTGTTGAAGACTTATATATTGACATCGGCCTTGACGATGCGTCCTGTATACCAATCGGCACGGTGGGTGTGTTCGATACCGAGCTTGCCGATTGGAACAACGGCTGCGTCATCGGCAAAGCGTTAGACGACAGAGCGGCTTTTCTTATCATTCTCCGCGCTCTCGAGCTTATAAAAAGCCCTGTGAGAATAAATATCGCGGTTGTCGCAAGCGTTCAGGAAGAAGCCGGGCATCGCGGCGCGAAAACCGCCGCGTTCGGATTGAATCCCGACCTTTGTATCGCGTTGGATGTCACCCATGCCCGCACACCTGACGCGCCGGAAGACAGAACCTTCGTATTTGGAGGCGGTCCGGTTATCGGTGTCGCGCCGTCCATACCACGTTCTATGAGCGATACGCTTAAAAAACTGGCTAAAGATAACGGCATACCGTATCAAATCGAGGTCATGAGCGGCAATACCGGAACTAATGATTGGGCTTTTCAGACCACCCGCGAAGGCATTCCTGCCGCGTGTCTGCTGCTGCCGCTGAAATATATGCACTCACCCATAGAAATGTTCAACAAAGACGATTTTGAAAACACCGCGAAATTACTCGCCGCGTTCATCGAGGTGCAGGAATGATTAAAACTCTGAAAGAACTCTGCGCGCTTAACGGCGTTACCGGACACGAAGACGCGGTTAGGGACTACATTATAAAAGCCGCCAAACCCTACGCCGATGAAATTATTACGGACAAACTGGGCAGCGTGATGATATACCGCGCCGGAAGCCGTGAGGATGCTAAAACCGCCATGCTGTGCGCCCATATGGACGAAGTGGGACTTCTCATCCGTTCAATAACAAATGACGGTTATCTGAAATTTATATGCGCGGGCGGTATCGACAGGCGCGTTCTAATCGGTCAGCGCGTGTTTATCGGCGAGAAGCGCATACCCGGCGTTATCGGGCTGAAAGCAAAGCATTTGAGCAGTGATGAGGAGAAGAAAAATCTTCCAAAACTTGAAGATTTATATATTGATGCCGGATTTTCGGATAAAAACGCCGCAGAAAGCCAAATTGAACTCGGAGACTACGCCGCGTTCGATTCTAAGCAAGTCGAGTTCGGTGACGATATGCTTAAAGCCAAAGCCCTAGATGACAGAGTTGGCTGTGCCGCGCTGCTGAAACTGATGGAAAAACGCCGTTCTTGCAATGTTTGGTATGTGTTTACCGTTCAGGAAGAAAACGGTCTGCGCGGGGCTCACGCCGCTTCTTTCGCGCTGTCAGGGGGCAAAAACCGCCCCGACATCGCGCTCGTTGTAGAGGGTACGACCGCCGCCGACTTGCCGTCCCTGCCGCCGCATAGGCAGGTATGCCGTCCCGGCGGGGGAGTAGTGATTCCTTTTATGGACAGCGGCACAATCAGCGACCGCGAACTGTTTTCCAAGCTGACAAGCACCGCCGAAAAACTCGGTGTAAAATGGCAGACTAAAGAGTATATCTCAGGCGGCACTGATGCCGCCGCCATACAGCGTGCGCGTGACGGCATAAAAACTGCCGCCATAGCCCTCGCTGTCAGATATATCCACACCCCCATCAGCAGTGTTAAAATAAGTGAATTATTCGATATAGTCAATATTATTGACAGTTTTTTGGAGGAATTATAACAATGTTCGACACATACGATACCCTATTAAAGCTCTCCTCAATCGCCGCTCCGTCCGGAAATGAACAAGCGTTGAGGAACTGCCTCGCGGACTTGGCAAAGCCATACGCGGATGAATGTGATACCGACACGCTCGGAAATCTCATCGTCCGCAAGAAGGGGAGCGGCAAGAAAATCCTTTTAACCTCTCAAATGGATTCTGCCGGGCTTGCGGTTACTCACATTGATGAAAAAGGGTTTCTGCGCTTTTGCAGGGTCGGCGAAGTTGAACCCGAAGAAATTAAAAATGTCATTTTCGCAAACGGCACTAGGGGAGCAGTCTGCCGTGAACCAAAAGTCAAAACAAGCGACGCGAAAGACTATAACTACTTCATCGACATTGGAGCGGCAAGCCGAAACGATGCCTTAAATATCGTCAATATTGGTGACATAGCCGTAAATAGTGCCATTATATATACAAATAACGACAATATCTTTTCTCCGTTTTTAAGCAGCAGAATCGGCTGCGTTGTTCTCTTACAGATTCTGTCTATGCTCAACAATCCCATAAATGACATCTATTTTCTGTTCTGCACACAGGATGAAGTGGGACACAGAGGAGCGAAAACGGCGGCTTTCGCCGCCGACCCCGATATTTGTCTGTCGATAGGCATAACTAATGCCTCGGACATCCCCGGCACGAAGGCTTCATTTATCTCTCTGAACAAAGGCGCAGTTATCAGGCTTAGAGATAATGCCCTAATTTCACACCCCGGTGTAGTCAGTTGGCTTGAATCCGCCGCCGATAACGCTGAAATCCCTATACAGCGCGAAGTGTTGTCAAAAGGAGGCACAGGCGCGGGCGCGGCGCACATATCCCGCGCGGGAGTACCGTCCGGCACGGTTACCGTACCTGTAAGATATGCCCTCAGTTCGACTGAAACAGCCTGTCTATCAGACATCAGCTCATGTGTCCGCCTAATTTATACAGCGATAAATACGGAGGTAAATCTATGAAAAGTCCGCTGCGTCACCTTGTCATCCGTATGATGACCAATATTCTGATGTATACAACAATCGGTATGTTCATTCATGTGATACTTGCCGATGTAAATCCTGATTGGGCATGGGCGTGGAATACGGCGGCAATAGTAATCATCATCTACTGCGGCTATTATGCGTATACTTTCCCTTGGAAATATGGCGAACGCGACAGAAATTTAGTTAAATACAATCACATACCATATGAACCGAAACGCGGCTTTATAGCCGGAGGCGCGGCTATAGTTTTACCTCTCGCGTCAATGCTGCTGGTGACTATAAATGATTTTTCGATTGTAAAGGTATTATACATTACAGTCATAATATTAGTTCCTTTTCTTGCGGGATTCGGTTATATCAACGGTCATAAGCTAATGTACTCCGGAATAAGTATAGTTTATCGCAAAAACAGCAAGAGCATGAAAAAGAAGAGAAGATAGTAGGGCGACCGTCCTCGGTCGCCCGCGTGTGACGAGTGCAGGCAGTTAGTCGCCGGAGGTATAGTATGAGAAAAGGCACAGCAGGGTTTTTAGCGTTTTTAATATTGGCTTTTGTTGCCGTTTCCGCTTGGTTTGTACTTAAACCCGATAAAAAAGGTGTTTTTCTGCACCTTGAGCCGCATGGCTATACCGTTGTTATCGACGCGGGTCACGGCGGTGTTGACGGCGGCACTCAGGCGTTAAACGGTATTCTTGAGAGTGGAATTAATTTAGAGATAGCCAAAAAGACTGACCTTTTACTGCGTTTTTACGGCGTAAATACTGTCATGGTACGCACGGAAGACATCTCAATCCACAATCCCGAGTCCAACACGATAGCCGAAAAAAAACGCACAGATTTACAAAATCGCGTCAAGCTGGCAAACAACACACCGGACGCATTTCTTATGAGCATACACCAAAACTCATTTTCCGAATCTCAATACTTTGGAGCGCAGGTGTTTTACGCTGAGGACAGCGTTTCAAAACTTTTCGCCGAGGTATTGCAGCAGCAATTTTACAAACTTGACGCGGAGAATACAAGAAAAATCAAGCAGGCATACGATAGTATCTACCTTATGAACAACGTGACCTGCCCGGCGGTACTTGTGGAATGCGGATTTTTATCAAATCCCAAAGATTCCGCAAATCTTACCACCGCAGACTACCAAACCAAGGTAGCGATGACACTAACCTCGGCGTTCACAATGTATAATAGGTAGGGGACGATGGCAATCGTCCCGTCCTTGGTAATACATACATTTCGTAGGGGCGGTCATTAGCCGCCCGCATACGATTGGTAATTGCAATGAATTTATGTTAAGGAGCAAAATATGCCTAAACAAAAGACAGCCTTCTTCTGTTCGGAATGCGGCAATGAGTATCCGCGCTGGCACGGGCAATGCCCTATGTGCAAAGCGTGGAACACGCTTACAGAACAACCCTTGGAAACTAAGTCGTCAATAGTGTCCGGCGTTTCGCGTCCGCGTTCATTGCCGTCTCTTCTCAGCGATATTTCAGTGGCGGATGAAGTGCGTTTCAAAACAGGCATGGATGAACTTGACAGGGTATTGGGCGGGGGAGCTGTTGCGGGTTCACTCGTCTTAGTCGCGGGCGAACCGGGTATAGGCAAATCCACGCTGTTATTGCAAATTTGCGACTCGTTGTGCAGATTTTCAAAAGTATTATATGTTTCCGGTGAGGAATCAGCGCGTCAGATTAAATTACGTGCCGACCGCCTCCGTGTCGAATCACAAAATCTTTTTATACTGACCGAAACTAATATTGACGAGATAGAAGCCGCCGCCGAAAACATCAAACCGGACATTATTATCATCGACTCTATCCAAACTATGTACAAGCCGAGTGTCGCGTCATCGCACGGCAGTGTTACGCAAGTAAAGGAATGTGCCTTGACACTGATGAGGATAGGCAAGGGGAGCGGCATTACAGTCTTCGTAGTCGGTCATGTTAACAAAGAGGGTTCGATTGCCGGTCCCAAAGTTCTGGAGCATATGGTGGACTGCGTTCTGTATTTTGAAGGCGAACGGCAGATGCAGTATCGTATTCTGCGAGCCGCGAAAAACCGCTATGGTGCAACGCATGAAATCGGTGTCTTTGAAATGCGCGACACAGGACTAAGGGAAGTTCCGAATCCTTCCGAAGCGTTGCTTTCCGGTCGTCCTCGCAATGTACCCGGCACTTGCGTTGTATGTACTATGGAAGGCTCGCGCCCTCTGCTCGCCGAGATTCAAGCACTTGTCACGCCGACTACATATAATTATCCCCGCCGTATGTCGAACGGAATTGACCTCAACCGCGCGATGATGCTGCTGGCAATACTGGAGAAACGAGGCGGCCGCCCCATGGGCGGCGCGGATGCGTATATAAATGTAGTTGGCGGTGTCACTCTGGACGAAACCGCCGCCGATTTACCTGTGTTGCTTTCGCTCGCGTCCAGCCAAATGGACAAACCGATTAAAGAAGGATTAGCCGCTTTTGGTGAGGTGGGATTAGCGGGGGAATTGCGCTCGGTATCGGCTGTTGAACAGCGTTTGCTCGAAATAAAACGCTTGGGATTTACATCATGTATCATCCCATACCAAGGTACACGCGCACTGCCGCCGCTTGACGGACTTGACATAATCCGCGTCAAACATCTGCGTCAAGCGATAGAACAGGCGATTTTGTAGGGACGCGCATTGCGTGTCCGTAATCATCGGCCACTTGATAAGCGCAATCCATATCAGCTCGACACTCCTCAACCTTGGTAGCGATGTCGAGAGCGCAAACCCCGTCTTTCTGGTGAACGCACGATTGAGTACAAGTAATCATAATACCTGTATTATTAACAAAAGGGCAGAGATAATGAGAGGTATTTTATTACTGCAACTCAATCCTTTCCGCTTTTAATATCTCCTAATACTTTTCAACTTAATGATTCAAACTGGTCGTGACCTGTAAAGAAGGTCGCGCTTTTTTATGTCCAATTTTATGATGTCAGTTCGTTTCATTCTTATTTTTTAATATTATTTAGTATATAGAAAAATTTTATAAAAATTTTTTTAATCTGTCTTCGGTCAAATTATTCAATATCTAGTGGAAAAGACAACTCTTACTGAATACAGAAAGTGGTACGCATATTTTGAAGCAGGGTAGGCATAGTATCAATGGAAATATAGCTATTGCAAGATATGGAGGATGTGTTATAATGGACAATACCAAGGCGAGAGGTGATGGGGTAATGCTAAAAAAATTCGGGTTTGAAAACAGTTATTGCTACCGAGATCGAGTAGAACTCGATATGTCGGCGGAGTTGTCAGAAGAAATAGGCGATGACGGAAACCCCTTACCAAAAGATATAACGCTGTATAAAGATGTCCGCACACAGGGCGGCAGTAGGGGAATATTGCCTGTGGCTGCTATATATGGTAAGAATGCAAGCGGTAAAACAAAATTACTTAAAACACTGTTTGATGTAGCTAAGGATGCTCTCGGGGAGTCTTTCGCTGCCGCGACTTCTTTTTCAGATATGTCGCCCTTTCAGCAGATAATTGAAAATCGGAAGTTTATTATTGCAGATAAACAAAAACCAGAGTTAAGCTACTTTATATGTGTTGTGCTTAAAGATGCGGAGTATACTTTGAGTTACACTATTGATGAAGATGGTGTCAAGAAGGAAAAAGTAACCCAGCGAGGTTTGCAAAAAGACGATGACGATGAATTGGTATATGAGCGTGGCGGCGATGACTATGAACCTAAAGAAGGATTTCCTATCAGCGAATATCTAAATTTACTGACTGCCCGTGGAGAAAAACAGTTGTGGTTTCCTCTTATTGCGCCGGCACAAGAGGGACTAAACAACTTTTACGAGTGGTTTCGATATGTACGTGACGGCTTTAATCAATATGAGGCTGACAATCAAGACAAAAATTTCATTTCCATTGCAAAGCGTATTTTCAATGGAAATGATGAGCCGTTTCGCCTAAAATTAAGGTATTTTTTACAGTGTTTGGACAAATCTATTGTTAATATCGAAGGCAGAAAGCATGGCACAGGATATCGTCTATGGGTGTTTCACAGGAAAGCGGATAGAAAGGATCGTACATTGGCACATTTGCTTAAAGACGAATCTGACGGAACTCTTGCGCTAATTGCAATGTTCCCGCTAATATACAGGATTCTTGAGATGGGTATGCCGCTTATATGTGACGCATTCGATGAAAAATTACATCCGTTAGTGTTTAAGGAACTTATTAGGATTTTCAAGTCGAAGGAGACAAACGATAAGAACGCTCAGTTAATATTTACCGCGCATGATACTTTTGCGTTGGATGCTTCTCTTCTCCGCTATGACGAAGTTCATATTGTTGATAAGGACGAATTTTCTGTGTCTGCTATTCAAAGGCTATCCGAGAAAGGCTTGCCTCCGTATGATGATATGGAACATGGTTTCCGCACAGGCGTTTACGGTTCATTTCCAACAGAATTTCCAAATTGCTACAAGTCGGTGGGTGAGAGTGATGGAACCGCGTAAATGGCTGATTGCGTTATTTAGCGATTTAGAAACAGAGATGGAGCGGACTGCACAGGAAGAGCAAATTAGGCATGACTTGTTAACAGATACTACTGAGTTGATGAAAAACCCTGAGTTTACCCCCTATTATGTGTCCATTGACTTTGAAGTCAAGTCGATTCCTGTGGAAAAATTACGGCGTAATAAGTTTGACTATGAACACTTTTTCGATTATAGTGTTGTGCCTATTTTAAACAGTTTTAAGACTGCTGAAATATATGGATTGGCTCTTTTGTTAGATAGGGAATTGCTGAAACGTCATAACGTGGATGATATGTATGTGCCGATTATTAAA
>WRJE01000054.1 GCA_009782385.1 Oscillospiraceae bacterium
AAGCCTCGGGCTTTTAGGGATTGGTGTTGTATCTCTGGGGTTACTTATGTCGATTGGTTCAATTTCTATGGGCGCGTTCGCTATCGGAGCTGTCGCTGTGGGAATAGTTACGCTTGGCGCGGTTTCCGTGGGCGTTTACAGCTTGGGCGCGTTGGCGGTCGGTACGCGCGTTGCGGTCGGAGACTACGCGGTCGGGCATATAGCGGTTGGCAGGAGAGTTGACGGGGCTATAGAATTTATAGATACATCGGTCAACAAGAATTTCTCCGCCGTCAGCGCGGAACAGGTAAGGTTGGCGATACGGACGGAGTTTCCGAACACATGGAGATGGGTTGTGAATATGCTGACATGGTTCATGGGTTAGTACCCCAAACCAAGTTTTGTGAACGGGCAGTTTGATATGCACATACCGCATAGGGTTTCGTTTATGTCCAGCGTCTCTTTCGCGCGGGCGCGAGCGGCTTTGCGGCAAGCGTTGGCATCGAAGAAGGTGTCTCTGTCAGTCTCGACCGACCACAGCCCGCCTTTAGGGGCTTTGCCCGGGCAGGCGTTGACACAGGCGTTGCAGCTCGGGTTGCAGAAGGAGGTTTTAATCGGTGTGCCGCAGTCAACCGGCGCGTTGGTAAGTACAACCCTCAGGCGCAGTGCCGAACCGACCTCGGGGGTAACGAGCATGGCACACTTGCCAATCCAACCGATGCCGGACAATGTGGAGACTGTTTTATGGGGTAATATTGTGCGCCAGTTACTGTCGGACACACGCGTTGAGGGCAGTTGAGCAAATGCTTTGTAACCTTTATCGGTTAAGAATCGCGCCGTCTTTTCGGCGATTGAATCAAGGCGCGGGTTCATGGCTTTCCACTCATCGTAATATTTCAGCATTGAGCCGTTTTTGTGTTCGAGCATGGCTTCCTTTGAGTAGGACAGAGCCATCACAATGCCATAGTCAAAGTTTTGCCGCGTTTCGGCGGAGAGTTCGCGCAAGTCGGCAAAGCCGACAATATTACATCCCTCTTGTTTGAGCAGTTCTCTGATTTCATTACTGATACTCATTTTTTTGACCTCCTGTTAAATATTAAATTTCATATTTTCCAATATGCGAACGGCATCCGCGACTACCTTCGGGCAGACTGTTTTATGTGCCGCTTGTGCTTCCGGTTTGGTGTGGTCGGCGGGGGTGCGGATGTCCGTGCCGAGCAAATCGCGGCACAGTACAGAACCGTTTTCCTCTACGAATTTGTCCATAAATTCAATGGTTTTCTCGTTGCAATAGCCCTTCTGCTCAAAATCGCCCTCGATGCAGAACCCGCATTTCAGCCCTATTGCCATTACCGCCCCGGTTACCGCGCCGCAGACTTCGCCGCAGCGAAGTCCGCCGCCAAAGCCTGTGGCGAGCTTGAACGCGGTGTGTTTGTCAAGTCCGTTTTCGGCGCAGAACGGGACAAGCACCGCTTGCGCGCAGTTGTAGCCTTTTGAAAAAAGCTCCAACGATTTTTGTTCTCTCATAATTTTTTCCTCCTAAATATATCCAGTGAATGTGATGTGAAGCCTACCATATCCTCGCGTTCGCAGGTTGCCAAGTGATAGCGCAGATACAGCTCAAATGTAGCGTCATCCATAGAATCTACAGCTTCGCGCATACATCTTGCATAGCCGTCTGACGCGACATAGTGCAGACGGGATACCGGGAAAACGGACATCAGGGTGTCAATGTCCTCTTTGCGGACGAGTTCGATTATTTCATCGGGAGTAGAACGTGTGGCGAATGTTTCAGGGTTCATCAAGCCCTTTTCGATATACTCCGCAATACTGAAAAGATTGCGGCTAAAACTTTCGTCAAGAAGACATACATCTGTTATTACATACGCCGCAAACACGATACCGCCTTGTTTTGTCACACGGATTGCCTCGCTAATAGCTTGCCGCTTATCCTCTTGGTTGTAGAGATGATACAGCGGCCCAAGAAGCAATGTGATGTCATAAGTATTGTCGAGGAAGACGGATAAATCCATAGCGTTTCCTTGGGTGATAGTGATTTTTTCGCCCGGTTGCGTGTTCTGTCTGAATATCTCAATGTTGTGTTCGACAAGATCCACCGCGTCGACGGTATAGCCTTTTTGAGCCAGAGTGTGGGAATACCGTCCCGTACCCGCGCCGATTTCTATAACCTTGTCACCCGGTTTCAAATACCGCTCGATATAGCGCATTGTCGTGAGGAACTCCACCGAGCCATGCCGTGAGGTTAGCCGCCCGTCCTCATCGAAATTGCTGTAGTAGCCGATTAAGTATTCGTTA
Organism: Oscillospiraceae bacterium; assembly: GCA_009782385.1. Lineage (GTDB taxonomy): Bacteria > Bacillota > Clostridia > Oscillospirales > UBA929 > WRMG01. Next base: position 2,296 of record WRJE01000054.1, read on the forward strand.
GTTTCCATGGTTTTTTTCCTCCTATTAAATATTTCGTTCCGCCGTTTCCCTGTAATCGGCGGTAATATCTACAACGGTGCGTATGTAGGGGCGGTCGTTCGTCCGCCCGTTTTTTAATGGTGCGCCGAGGGCGTCGCACCCTACGAATATACGGGCGCGGCAAGCGGTGCCCCTACGTAAAACATCAAAAGCGGCTAAGAATCTAATTTCTTAGCCGCTTAATGCTCTTATAATCTGATACTCCCGACCCTTATCCCTTATAAAACCATGAAGGACTAAGCCTGTGAAATCCTTTCGGATACGCAGACATCATGGTAGTGTTGCAATTACAGTTGTACGCGGTCACAGAACTCGCCCCTTTCATATGGATTGTGTGTTATCATAACAGATCGAAACGAGTATGTCAAGAAAAATTTTCAAAATTGGTAATAAGCATTTCGCGGATTCTCAAAGCGTCAATCTGCGAAAACATACGACCAAGTTCAAGCTGCTTTATATAATTTCTTGATTTTTCGCTTATTTCACGGACTAATTTTTTATCCTTCACGATATAATGAATACCGTCAAAGACAAATTCTCCGGCTATGTATTCATCGGTTATCGGTATCATGTTGCAAATTCTAAAAACCTTTTCTTTACCCGCAATCATGCCGATATGGTAGATTAAACAGTTCCCTTTACCCCGTTTGCTTTCCACAACCTCTATCTTGCGCTTGTATTTGTCGGTCCGGCTGCTTAACGGTATAAGCCAATAAACGCCGTGATTGTCCTTTACTGCATAATAAAACGGTCTGCCGCCCTTGATGCGGATGTGGTTTTCATGTGGAAAATCAGAATAATACTTGTCTTTGATTTTATATAGCCCGCTCTCAATCATACCCTCTGCCTCATTCCAAAAGCAAAGCCCCTCAAAATGAGAGGCCGGCTTTCTTTCAAGTCTGCGTCTTGATACCCCGCCCGCAGACACGCGGCGAATATTAGCAAGTCACACTTTTATATCCCGCTGGTGACACGCGACAAATACGGGCAATACACCCATTGCTTAGGATGTACTCATATTATACCATGTATACGGGTTTTGTCAAGCCAAATTTTTGACAGGATTATTTTATCTTTTCAAAATCTCTTTACAAAAATCTTAAGATATTCAAGTCAAAAGCCATTGACATTCACACCACGCGGGTATATAATCCTCTGAACAGGAGGTGTGCAATGCTTAATACTAACTTTGAGGAAAAGTTTATTAAAACAGGCATTACGTTCGATGACGTTTTGCTTGTGCCGCGAGCGAGTTCGGTCTTGCCCGCGCAAGTGTCACTGACTACTCGTTTAACACAGCGAATATCTCTGAATATGCCGCTCATGAGCGCAGCGATGGACACCGTTACCGAATCACGGATGGCTATCGCAATAGCGCGAGAGGGCGGCATCGGTGTTATTCACAAGAATATGCCGATTGAGCGTCAGGTCGTTGAGGTTGACAGGGTAAAACGCTCTGAAAACGGCGTTATTTCCAACCCGTTTTATCTGTCGCCCGATCACACGCTTGCGGACGCGGAAACACTTATGGGCAAATACAGAATCTCCGGCGTTCCGATTTGCGAAAACGGAAAACTTGTCGGAATTATTACAAACCGTGACTTGAAGTTTGAGACAGACGACCGCCGCCTTATAAAAGAGGTTATGACAAGCGAACACCTCGTAACCGCTCCTGAAGGGACTACTATCGAACAGGCGAAAAGCATTCTGGCAAAGCATAAGATTGAAAAATTGCCGCTTGTTGATAAGCATTTCGCGCTCAAGGGGTTAATCACAATAAAAGACATTGAAAAGGCGGTTCAGTATCCGAATTCCGCGCGTGATTATGACGGGCGGCTGCTCGTTGCCGCCGCCATAGGCGATACACCCAATGTTATGGAACGCGCCGCCGCGCTTACGGAAGCGGGTGTTGACTTGTTGGTGCTGGATTCAGCGCACGGACACTCAAAGGGTATTATTGAATGCGTTAAACGCATTAAGAAACACTTAAACTGCCAGATATTGGCGGGTAATGTCGCCACAGCTGACGGAGCGCGTGACCTTATCGAGGCGGGCGCGGACGCGGTCAAGGTGGGTATAGGCTCGGGTTCGATATGCACAACGCGCGTTATCGCCGGTATCGGCGTACCGCAGATAACCGCCGTTTTCGACGCGGCGAGCGTTGCCCAGAAGCACAATATCCCCATTGTCACCGATGGCGGCGTTCAATACTCCGGCGATATTGTGAAGGCTCTTGCCGCCGGGGCTAACGTGGCGATGATAGGGTCGCTGTTCGCGGGATGTGAGGAAGCTCCGGGGGAGAGCGAGATATTCCAAGGCCGCAGGTTTAAGGTTTATCGCGGCATGGGTTCAATCGCCGCTATGCAGCAGCGTGAGGGGAGCGGAGACAGGTATTTCCAAACCGATAACCGCAAGCTCGTACCTGAGGGCGTTGAGGGACGTGTGCCGTATAAAGGAACGACCGGCGAGGCCGTTTATCAGCTAGTGGGCGGCATACGCGCCGGAATGGGTTACTGCGGCGCGGCGAGCATACCCGATCTTCAGCGCGATGGTCAGTTTATACGCATTACGAACGCCGGACTTAAAGAGAGCCACCCGCACGATATTTACATCACGAAAGAGTCGCCGAATTATACGGTGAGTATAAATTAGAGGTAACCATGAAATTTTCATTTTCTACTCTCGGCTGCCCGAACTGGATGTGGCACGAGATAACGTCCGCCGCGCTTGACTTGGGCTATGACGGCATAGAGCTGCGCGGTCTGGGCGAGGATTTATATGTACCGCAGGTCAAGATATTTCTGCCTGAAAACATTGCCGCGACTGCCGCCGCGCTGAAAAAGCAGGGATTAAATATCTCCTGTGTCGCGGCGGACAGTCTGTTCCACGATGCGTCATGCGATGTGGAAAGCACTTTTCCCGCATATATTGATATGGCGGCGGCACTAAACAGCAAGTACATCCGTGTTCTCTGTGATGCGTGGATTGAGCCGGGCAAAAATGTCGATTTGGGACTTGCCGAACGCCGCTTGAAGGCACTCGCGCCGCGTGCCGCAGAAAAAGGCGTGTCGCTGTTGGTCGAAACAAACGGCGTTTTGAGCGACACAAAGGTGCTGAAGGGTTTTATTGAAAGTGCGGCGGAGGAGAATGTGCTTGTGCTTTGGGACATTAACCATCCTGTCCATAATTTTAGTGAAAGCGTTGAAACCACATGGGAAAATGTCGGAAAGTACGTTCGGCATATTCACATGAAAGACAGTAAAACCGACAACGGCAAACTGACATATAAAATGCTCGGATACGGAGACCTCCCAATCAAAGATGTATTAGAAGTGCTGAACGAGAACGGGTTTGACGGCTATTTATCGCTTGAGTGGACAAAGAGATGGAATGATGAACTTGAGGACGCAGGGATTGTTTTCGCGCATTATATCTATCAGGTGAAGAAAATGTTGGGTGCGCTGTGAAGGACAATACATGGAAATAAAATTAACAAATATCTTTAAGAGTTTTGATAAGAATCCTGTTATAAAAGATATATCATTCACCGTTAAATCGGGTGATATTATTTGTTTGCTCGGACCGAGCGGCTCGGGTAAAACAACTATAATCAGATTGCTTATCGGAGCGATAACAGCCGACAGCGGCGAAATAACCTTTGACAATATAACGGTTCCTGATTTGAAACTGCTGAGAAAGATTGGTTTTATGCCGCAGAACGATGCAATGTATGATGATTTGTCAGGAGAAGATAACCTTAAATTCTTTGCGGGGCTTTATGGCATGAAAAATAAGGAAGCGGTAAAACGCATTGACGAGGTTTTGAAAATCGTTGACTTAGAGGCAGACAGGAAAAAATTTGTACGGAAATATTCGGGCGGCATGAAAAAACGGCTGTCTTTGGCGGCGGCGTTATTGCATGAGCCTGATGTTTTGCTGCTCGATGAACCTACGGTCGGCATTGACCCTGTACTGCGGCGTTCTATTTGGAATCAGTTTAAGGAAATGAAGAAAGCGGGGAAAACGCTCATAGTTTCTACTCATGTCATGGACGAGGTATCCGAATGTGATAAGGCCGCTTTGATATACAACGGAAAACTTATCAACTATGATTCGGTACAAAGTTTGCTTGCCGGCACAAGAGACGGCAAGGTTGAGGATTTATTTTTCATGGCGGCGGAACAAGAGGCGGTGAGTTAGGTGAAAAGTTTAACGAATCGTGTGATAAGGGAGATAAGCGGAGACAAGCGCACGGTCGCGCTGATTTTGTTTGCGCCAATGCTGCTTTTGACTTTTATTTCTTTGTTATTGAGTGACGGCTCAGATAAATCACTTTTTATGTCACTGGGGTATGTATTCTTCGGCATTATTTCTTTTTTCCTGATATTTATTGTTTCGGGGATGGCTCTCGTCAGAGAGCGCAGCAGCGGAACATTGGAGCGTATGCTTATGTCGCCTGTCAGACGCGCAAGCGTTATCGGGGGATATACGGCGGGATTTGGTTTGTTCGCGGTTATTCAATCAATCGTTTTGGTAGTTTTCAGCATATATGTTTTAGGGATAAAAAGTGAAGGCAATGTTGGATGGGTAATTTTGATTATGTTTCTCTTATCCGTTTCCGCGGTTGCGTTCGGCGAGCTGATTTCGATATTTGCCAATACGGAATTTCAAGTTGTGCAGCTTATCCCCATAGCGATTATACCGCAGGTGTTTTTCTCGGGGTTGATTCCGCTGGATACAATTCCGTATAATCTTGGAAACCTGTGCTATATCATGCCTGTTTATTACGGCTGCACGGCAATCAAGGAAGTTATGGTATTGGGTCATGGATTCAGCGCGATTTTACCGTTTATACTGGCATTGTCGGCTTATATCTTTGTATTGAGCGCATTGAACACAATGGCACTTAAAAAGTACAGAAAGTTGTAAGGGAAATCGGCAGTGCAACATTTCAGTTATGTCTGCCGCGAAAATAATGATTGATAAATCGCTCAAAATGTGCTATAATGATAACAGGTGATAACGAAGGAGTGCGATATTATGTCAGTGCAAGTTTCTACCCGTATAGATGAAACAACGAAGCAGCAATTTGATAAAGTGTGTGAGGTTATCGGAATTTCACCCTCAAATGCTATCAGTATGTTTATTAGAGGGGTCATAAACCACAGAGGGATTCCTTTTAACGTTACAATGCCGGCGAATACAGCCAGACCGCCGTTTGAGTTTGGTTGCATGAAAGGAAAAATACAAGAGACAAACAGTCATGACTGGTTTGAACCAATGGACGATTTTAGGGAGTATATGTAATGAGATACTTTTGACCGTTTGCTTATTGCCACGGCTAATGTAGAAAAGTTAACCATATTGACAGCTGATGAAAATATACGCAAATACGATGTGCCGTCTGTATGGTGAACGCAAACAATAACATTTCATAAAATATTCCTTGCAATACACAATAATTTCATTTATAATGAACAAGTAAATTTATGAACCGGGAGAGATGCTAATGAAGAACATTCGTAATGTGTGCCTGTTGGGGCATGGCGGCGACGGTAAGACCTCGCTCGCCGAAAGTATGCTGTTTCTGACAAATGGCACGGACAGGTTGGGAAAAGTTGCCGATGGTAACACTGTGTGCGACTTTGACCCGGAGGAAATAAGACGCAAGATTACCATCAGCGCATCTGTCGCCCCTGTCGAGTACGGCGACACAAAGATAAATTTGCTCGATACGCCCGGTTATTTCGATTTCGCGGGAGAGGTTGCCCAGTGCCTGAGAGTTGCCGATATGGCTCTCGTACTCGTCACGGCGAAGAGCGGCGTTGCGGTCGGTACGGAAAAGTCGTGGAAGTATTGCAACACGCGCAAGATACCGCGCTCGTTTTATATCTCTAAGCTCGATGAGGAAAACGCGGACTTCTTCAAGACATACGCTTCACTGCGCGAGACTTTCGGGAACTCCGTATGCCCGCTTACAGTCCCCGTGATTGAAAACGGCAAGACTGTCGGCATAATCGACATAGCCACGAAAAAGGCGTTCAAATTTGACGGCAGTAAGTCGTCTTCGATGGATATTCCCGCGAGCATGACATCGCAAATCGATGATATGTACAACGAGCTTGCGGAACACGTTGCGGAAACGGACGAAACGCTGATGGAGCGTTTCTTTGACGGCGAGCAGTTCACTCAAGAGGAGATAATTCAGGGCGTTTCAAAGGGTATAGCGGACTGTACGCTCGCGCCTGTGCTGTGCGGTTCGGCGGTAACCGGACTTGGTACAAACGAGCTGATGTACGCGCTGGCAAAATACGCGCCCGCGCCGTCAAACTGCGACCCCAACGGGCCGGTTAAACTTTTGGTGTTCAAAACTCAGTCAGACCAATACGGTAAGTTTTCGTTCTTTAAGGTTTTTTCGGGCAAAGCCACTTCCGACATGACGCTCGTCAACGCGCGTACCGGCGGCAACGAGAAACTGGGACGCATATTTATGGTGCGCGGCAAGAAGAACACGGAGGTCAGCGAGATTGCCTGCGGCGACATCGGCGCGGTGTCGAAGCTCAACGATACAAAAACAGGCGACAGCCTGTGTGCCGCCGGAAATGTCGAAGCTCTTGAGGGTATCACATACGCCGCTCCGTGCTACGGATTGGCGTTCTACCCGAAAACAAAGGGCGGCGAGGAAAAAATCGCCACGGGGCTTACGCGCCTTGCGGAGGAAGATTTGACATTTACCGTTGTGCAGAACGCTGAAACAAAGCAGATGGTCGTAACCGGCGCGGGAGATATTCATCTTGACGTGCTGTGTTCAAAGTTGAAAAACAAATTCGGCGTTGAGGTCGAGACCCAAACGCCGCGAGTGCCGTACCGCGAAAAGATTCGCAAGAAAGTGTTTGTCGAAGGCAAACACAAGAAACAATCAGGCGGTCACGGTCAGTACGGTCATGTTAAAATCGAGTTTGAGCCGGGCGACACGGAAGATCTCATCTTTGAAGAGAAAATCTTCGGCGGAAGTGTTCCTAAGAATTTCCATCCCGCCGTTGAAAAGGGTCTGCGCGACAGGCTGCCGCGCGGTGTGCTTGCCGGATTCCCCGTGGTGTTCTTGAAGGCAACATTGGTTGACGGGTCGTACCATGATGTTGACTCATCGGAAATGGCGTTTAAGCTGGCGGCCGGTATTGCGTATAAAAACGGCTTGCCGCAGGCAAGCCCGGTATTGCTTGAACCTATCGGGACGCTGAATGTGTTTATACCCGACAGCTATATGGGCGACATTATCGGCGACCTTAACAAGAGGCGCGGGCGCGTTATGGGCATGAATCCGGGTGAGGACGGTTATCAAATCGTTGAGGCGGAAGTTCCGATGTCTGAAATGGGCAGTTACGCGATTGATTTACGCTCAATGACGCAGGGGCGCGGTTCGTTCACGCTTGAGTTTCAGCGTTATGACGAAACGCCCGCAAACATACAGGCAAAGGTTATCGAGGAGACAAAGAGCTTGTTAGAGGAAGAGGAAGACTAAACCAGTTAACAATTAACAGTTAACAGTTAACAACGGGTGGGACGGTTAATCGTTCCACTCGTTGTCGTTGTTATCTTTATCATCTTCATCTTCATCATCGTTGTTCGTTGTTAACTGTTCGTTGTTAACTGTGAGTTCTCCGCCTTCGGCGGGGGGGTATGCTGATCTTGTCCATCTGTATTCGTCTTGAATCATGCTATCTGTCATCAGAAAATAGTTAAACGCCAGTTCGCCGCCCATTATATCAGCCGCCAGATCGGCGTGATACCAATGACCGTCCAGTTCAATCAAGTTCCATGCGTGTTCGTACATACCGCGCTGACCTAAAACGACATGATTAGGTATCAGAGCGTAATCGCACAGTAATTTATAAGCAAGCGCGAACGATTCGGGCAGTCCGCGCCCGTTGTGGAATGCGTCATAAGTTGACGGGTACACCATCCAACCCTCGGCAACGGTTGAGTAGAGTTCAAAATCAAAGGCGCATATTTCGCCCAGCTCTCTATATAATTCCACGGCTTTTTCCAGTTCCGATAATCCGGCGGGTAATCTGTTGACGATAGACCTTGCGGCGGATTCGGTTCGCCGCGCTCTCGACAGGAGCTGATCCGCTTCATCGGGATAAGTGAATGTCATTTCGACAACACGATGCAGTTCAGACCCGGGGACTGATCCGGTTTCGGGATAGAGTGATATGCCGTATTCAGGGAATCCCTGTGCCAACAGGGGATTTTCGTAGTAAATCGACCTTATCATTCTGTCGAAATCAAAGCGTTCCTCGCTGTAAAGCGTTGTTTCAAATGTAAACTCGCCGCCGAACACGGTCATTAAATCAAGAAGCCGTCTCTCCAACGCCAAAGGCCCGCCGATGTTCTCAACAGACTGTATTTGCTCGGGTGTGCGGCGAAAAGTCAGGGTGAAAACCACGTCAAGAACCGTTAAAATCTGCGTGGGGTCACTGGAAATGAAGCTCAGAGCGTAAACGCCAATCGGTTCTTCCGTATTAACCTCTAAACATACCCTGTCAACATCATTTCTGGCGTTGCCCGTATAGTTTCTTAGGCGTATCAGCCCTTCTTCGCTGCCGCCGCGCACAAGGTTCAGCACGGATTCTTTCAGCTCCGAATAATTCGATACCTCCTGTTCGCCGCCGTCTGTAACAGGTGCTTTAACCGTGTCCGTAATCTCGCTTATTCTTTCGTAATCGCTTTCAAAAATAGCCGAACAGGCTGTCAGCAAAATAAGTAACGAAGCGAAGACAAACAGTTTTTTCATAGCAGTTCCAGAACTTTCTCCCAGTTAGCGTCATTAAACGCGTCTATTTCAAGTTGAGCGGAGCTGAGGTCAAAGTCATGACGTTTCGTACCCGTGAACGCGGCGCACTTCATGCCCGCGTTTTTTGCCGCCTTAACGCCGTTTTCGGAGTCCTCGATAACGAGGCATTCACGCGCGGGAACGCCCAGACGTTTCGCGCACTCGAGGAAGATGTCGGGGTGAGGTTTGCCGCGCTCCGCATCGTCCGCCGTAACCGTCGCGTCCGGGTTTATGGCGAAGCGTTCAACGATGTCATACACCACCCTCGCGTTTGACGCGGAGCCGACCGCAATCTTATATCCCATTCCGCGAAAACGCTCTATCCAGTTCATTACGCCGTCAATCATGTTTTCCGCGCGTCTGCAAGCGTTAAACAGTGAATCCTTATATTGCTTCATCAGCTCTTCATCCGAAAGGGTTATACCGGGGTTGAGTTTTCTTATTAAATTGGGGAACTCTTTATACGATGCTCCGGTCAGGGCGGTCACAATTTCGGCGTTGATTGCTATGCCGTAGCCGCTCAAAAGGAGTTCATCGGCGGCGTAGTAATGCGGCTCGGTATCAACAAGAACGCCGTCCATGTCGAATATGACCGCCTTACACTCTGTGCTTATCATAGTTACCAAAACCTTCCCCTAATACTTCATATGTTTTATTAACGATAATGAACGCGTGCGGGTCAATTTCCTTTGCCAAAGCCTTTAGCGCGGATATTTGCTGGCGGCGAACCGCGCAGAGAATGACCTTGCGCGGCGTATTCTTATAGCCGCCTTCCGCGTATAGAAACGTTGTGCCGCGTTCGAGCTTGTTCTGTATAGCAGCGTTGATTTCGTCATATTTATCGCTCATAATATATGCCGCCCACTGGGCGTTAACACCGTAGAGAATAGCGTCCGTTACCTGAGTGGCGGTGAATAATCCCGCAATGGCAAAGAACGCGTTGTTCACCGAACCGAACACGACAGCCGACATAGCAACAACTACTCCGTCCACAAGGAGCATAAGCGAACCCATTTGTGTTGAGGGGAAAGGGATTTTTAGCAGACGCGCGGCTATGTCACTGCCCCCGGTCGTTGCCCCTCTGCCGAACACAAGACCTATTCCGATTCCCGTCAGCACGCCGCCCAGTACCGCCGCCGCCAGAGGTTCGCAGTCGGGGGTGGGAGTGTTTGCCATTTTCAAAAGGTCGATAAGCAGTGTGCTTGACAGTGTTCCAAACAGTGTACGCAGCAGGAAACGGTGACCGAGCAGCCGCCAGCCGATTAGAAACAGCGGCAGATTCATCACGAGTACCGCCGTGCCTATTGGTATGCTCGGTATTTTGAAATGGAGCATCATTGCTATACCGGTTAATCCGCCGGGTACGATTTGGTTAGGGTCGAGGAACAAGACCACGGACAGTGCCATCATCGCCCCGCCGAAGATTATTACGAGGTATTCAAATAAAGGGTGTTTTTTTCGCAAGGTTACCTCCTGATTACAATCAAAATGTTAATTGTTCATTACCTATGTCTTGTGACCTCAGCGCGACACCCACGCTCGGCAGTGTTCTGACCCTGAATCTGTCGGCATTGACAAGATTCAGTTTATCAGGGACGCAAAGTCTGTCGGCTTTATGTCGCGTCTTTGGCGAGATGACCGCCACGCCCTGTGTGGCGCGTGTGGTTTTCGGGTTGAGCTGCGCCGTGTGGAACACAATGGCGCGGGGTTCTGTGGTCGTCATTATAAGCTCGCGCTCATCGCCGAGCGTCATGAAAGCCGCCGCCGGGCTTTTATCAGAAAAGGCGTTCTGCAATTTGCGGCGGTTAGATACCGTGGCATAGGCGTTAAGCTCGACACGCGCGATTTTTCCGTTCTCGAATGCTATTAGAAGATGTCCGGAGTAATCACCCGGTAAGCAGGTATAAATGACCGTCTCACTTTGCTCAAAGCCCAGCTTACCCGGTATATATTCACCTAACGTTGAGGCTTTACCGTCCTCAAACTCGTGCAGACGCGCCTTGTAACACTGCTGTTTGTTTGTAAAGAACAGTATTTCATCTTTATTCTGCGCGTTTTCGACTGATATAATCCTGTCGTTTTCCTTTAGCTTCTGCTCGCCCGACAATCGCAGTGAGTTGGGCGTGATTTTCTTTAAGTAACCGCTCTCGGTAACAAACACATGAACGGCATAGTCCTCGATGTGTTCTTCGGGTTTATAGTCTTCGACTTCGCTCTCGCCGACAAGCTCCGTGCGGCGATCTGTGCCGTATTTGTCCATGACACGTTTAAGCTCGTTTATTATAATGGCTTTTACACGCTCCGGGTTCGCAAGCGTGTCTTCCAAGTCTTTTAATTCGGCTTCAAGGCGTTTCGTCTCCTCCGTGCGTCCCAGTAAGTAAGCGCGGTTTATGTTACGCAGCTTTATCTCCGCGACATATTCCGCCTGCTTCGCGTCAATGCGGAAGCCTATCATTAGGTTCGGAACGACTTCGCTCTCCTCGTCTGTCTCGCGTATTATTTTAATAGCGCGGTCGATGTCGAGCAGTATTTTCGCCAATCCGTGCAGTAAATGAAGTTTTTCTTTCAGTTTCCGCGCGTCGTTGTATACACGCCGCCGCACACAGTCCGTGCGCCAAGCGCACCACTCCTCGATGATTCTGTCAACGCCCAGAGTGAACGGTGTACCCGCGATAAGTAAGTTAAGGTTAACGCTGAAAGCGTCCATCAGCGGTGTTTGCTTAAAAAGTCTCTGCATCAGTTTATCGGGGTCGGTTCCGCGTTTGAGGTCGAATGTGAGACGCAAACCTTTTAAGTCCGTTTCATCGCGCACATCGGATACTTCTTTCAGTTTTCCGGCTTTTATCAAATCGGCGCATTTATCCATAATCGCCTCAATGGTCGTTGTGTACGGTATCTCGTAGACCTCGATGATATTCTCTTTCGGCAGATACCTCCACTTAGAGCGCACGCGAAAGCCGCCGCGCCCTGTCTTGTATATCTCGCGCATAGCGTCTTTATCATAGACAAGTTCGCCGCCCGTGGGGAAATCCGGGGCGGGCAAGGTTTCAATCACATCATGCCGAGGGTTTTTTAAGTATCTGATTGTGGTATCGCACACTTCTCTGAGATTGAACCCGCAGAAGTTTGACGCCATTCCGACCGCTATACCCTGATTCTGCGACACCAGTATATTCGGAAACGTTGTCGGCAGTAATATCGGTTCTTTCAGCGTGTTGTCATAATTGTCGGTAAAATCTATGGTGTCGCGGTCAATTTCGCCGAATATCTCGGCGCAGATATTATCGAGCTTAACCTCCGTGTAGCGTGATGCCGCGTATGCCATATCGCGCGAATAGACCTTGCCGAAATTGCCCTTTGAGTCGATAAACGGGTGCAGAAGCGCGCCGCACCCTTTTGAGAGACGCACAAGTGTTTCGTAAATCGCCAGTTCGCCGTGGGGGTTGAGCCGCATTGTCTGACCGACAACGTTCGCTGACTTTGTACGCGCACCCGTCAGAAGTCCCATCTTGTACATGGTGTACAGGAGCTTTCTGTGCGATGGCTTAAAGCCATCGATTTCGGGTATGGCGCGGGACACGATAACGCTCATGGCATAGGGCATGAAGTTATCGCGTATGGTGTCGGTTATGGTTTCTTCGCGCACTTCCGCGCGAAGACCCTCGACATTATCGGGGATGGACATTTTTTCGGGTTTGTTAGTTTTCTTAGGCATAGACGGTTTTCCTTTGAATCCAATTTCACTTTTTTATCAAATAAAGGTTACGATACAAATGTCCTTTTTCCGCACTCTCAATGAAAAATTCCGCTTCACTCACATTGGAACTGAATAACTCCTCAGAACCTTCATCAATGAACTCCTGCTTGTATTTAATCAGAGCATTCTTGAACTCTCTCCAGAAAATAATTTCGCCGTCAGTCAAATCAACAGCAATATATGTTAATCCAAGCTCTTCCAAGCATATCCCAAGTTGGGTACACTCCGGTGACCTTTTATCGGGTTTGAAGAATGGCAGTTCCGAGTAAAACACAATCAATTCTCCACCTTTGTCCAAAAGGGCGTGTAAATCTGTGATTGTTGTTTTTAGCGATTCGAGATAGGTATCTGCTTGCATATCGGAAACGAAGTATAGCGAATCTATAGCAAGAATTTTGTCAAATCGCTCTTTTACTTCGGTAATCCTTCTAACGTCAAGCACGCGAAAGCAAAGATTATTGTTATCCTTAAAAGCAGCCGTTGCGTAGGATATTACTTTTTCATCAACGTCTATACAGAGAAATCGTGTGGATGTCTTTTGGCTAATATATGCCGCGACATGACCCGCACCACAACCAACTTCGAGAATTTTTTGCGATTTTGCAAAATTAGAGTGTGCAAATAAAACATCAAGCTCATTCATTGTCATCATACCAAGCTGTTTCAAATCAATCCCAAAAGCAACCTTACATACCTTTCCATATGTTGGGCTATTAT
>WRJE01000055.1 GCA_009782385.1 Oscillospiraceae bacterium
GACGGTACATCTGTGAAATTGATTTCAGCTTTTGTTTGTGTCGTGGTTGTTCCTGTATCTGACGTGTTATTTGTAGATGGTGATGTGCTTGTTGGGGAATTGGGAGAATTTGAAGGAGGTCTATTGGGGTTGTTATTCGGCGGTGTCGGTGGTTGCGATGATGATTTTAATGTAAAACGTGCCTGTAATGTTCGGTCTGCTATTGCAGTAAAGCTATATATTACACTAGCACCAGTAATCTTAACACCGCTTTCGTACCACCCGTCAAATATATAGTTACTATTAGCTGTAGCGGTCAATGTGGCATTAGACCATTTGTTATATGAGCCACTGCCTGAAACCGTACCGCCCTTTCCCGCTGTTGTAGTAATGATAACCGTATCATCTAAATTGCTGACGACATTTTCGCTCCCGTTTTCCATTATTTCAGCTATAATTTCTGAGCCGTCAAAGACAAAGAGCTGAACATCGGGTACTGCCGTAATCTCGCCACTAACAACGCTTACCATTTGCTTTCCGTTAACCAATGCTACATCAGCGAATAGTTTTTGCTCTTGAATATCGCCTGTTACCATGTCAATAGCAGACACCATAAAATTCATCACGCCTGTATCTGTTGCTTTTAAGAAGTAATTATATTCTTGACCGTCTAACGAAATAACGTGTTTATCATCACCATCTATGATTATCAAAAAATAGTTGTCGCTTAAGTTGTGATATATTGCTTTATTATTTATGATTTCAGCCACTAGGACACCTTGACTGTTATATACTTGCACATCGACAGGACACATTATTGACGTTGCTATTATTGGGATAGAACTTCTAGGATTAATTGAAAAACCTGCTGTTGCACTGTTTCTTGCAAACTCAATATAGTGTTCAATGTTATGTCCGGCAATCCCAGCATAACCGGGTATTTTTGACGCTTCTTTTGTAAACCATGTAGTTTTGCCGTATTTCCCCCAAGAATATCCATTTGGTGTAACTAAATCTCCCAATGCTCTAGGTACATAAGTTATATAATCTTCGGTATTACATATATTAAAAATATTATTGAAAAGACCTGACGGATTCCATTTTGAAGCAGTTTCATGCTCTAACGCATTATCAGGAGAACCAAATGTGTAGCAAAAAACATTATTTCTATCTAGTAATAGAAAAGCTAATAGATTAGCAACTGCTCCCCCTCTGCTATGTCCTGTAATCAAATATTTCGTGTTTAGGTTTTTTACATCTGATTCCAGAGCATTCAAAAATTTTATTAAATTGTCATGTACCTTCATCATAGCTGTATTAAATCCACTATGGTGATGTGCGATGTTGTCATAAGTGACCGTTAAATTGCTTCCCCAATCAGAACCAGACAAGATGTTTCCGTCAGTCCCTCTTATAACTACCGCAACAACAAGTGTATCGTCAATTACTTTCCATGCAAAAGTATGAGCAGTATTATGTAATTCATACTCTGGTTGCCAAATATCATAAATGTAATTGTGTGATTTTATATTGTTCCGTTCAAATCCTTGTTCTTCCAATGCGTTTTCAATTTCATTTCTTGAGTATGCCGCACTTGATAACTCAGCACTTAACAATGCAATTCTTGGATTATATGTAGTAGAAGAAGCAGTAACAATTTCGTCAATCGGAAACGTTTCGGCAATGTTGTTCCCACCACTCGGGGTCATTCCCCGCAAGTATGGATAGCCATTGTTGATATTAGGGTCAATCGCCCAAATGGTGTTGAAATCAAATCCAATAAATGATGATTGCTGTCGCATTTGAGAAGATGTAAGTGGTGTTGTGGTATCTATACCTCCCCCTACACCTAGCTTGGTTGAAACAGGTGCATTATTGGTAGTTTGGTTGCTATCTATATTCCAATAGCAATTAGAAACTTTGTAAGCATTGCCATTACCGTTTAGACCAACAATCCCCCCCAGCCAGTTATAATCAGGTGTATAGAAGCTAGAATTAATATTGCCAATATTGTAACAATTATTAATAGTAAAATAATCAGTAATACTACTACAAATTCCACCTGCAGTTGGTCTGCCATTTGACGAAGAAGTAACATCACCGACATTATAACAATCAACTATAATAGGTTCATTAGAAATGCTATAATCGGCATTGGCACCTCCAATAATTCCTCCTGCTCCCGCAGCGACAATAGAAGTCGTAGGAAAAATAACAGACGCTGAGACAGTGCCTACATTATAACATTTACTAATTATTGAAGATGTGATTGCAGATACAACACCTCCTGCAATTCCCCCTGCTTTTGAAGTAAAAGGAGAATTAGAAGCCACTGCTCCTGCATTAAAGCAATTACTAATAGCAATATTGCCTCTAATGTAACCACAAATTCCTCCTGTACGAAGGGTAGCCATTCCATAAGAAAATACATAGGCATTAACATCACTCGTATTATAACTATCACTAATATTAACATTTTCGGCATAACCACAAATTCCACCTACAATAACAGTGATAGTAATTGACCTGTCTGAAGTTGTGTTGAAGGAGACATAACCTATATTATAACAATTTTTAAT
Organism: Oscillospiraceae bacterium; assembly: GCA_009782385.1. Lineage (GTDB taxonomy): Bacteria > Bacillota > Clostridia > Oscillospirales > UBA929 > WRMG01. Next base: position 2,559 of record WRJE01000055.1, read on the forward strand.
AATACTATTTCTAGCAGTAGCAACAATACCACCTACATTGAACTCGTAGCCTCCATATACATCAACTCTATTTATATCAATAAATGTTCCTTCCAATCCAACATTTATAATTGTCGCACCTGATGTAGACATAAATAAACCTGAACTGCCACGACTTCCTGTTATCTTTAGATTGCGTATAACATACCCTTGTCCGTCAAATGTGCCTGTAAACGCATTAATTGGCGACCATTCCATGTTGGATAGGTCAATATCATTAGTTAAATGATAATTACCGCTTAGGTTATTACTTATTGCTGTTAACTGTGCCCTTGTAGATATTGGAATAGAGTCTGCAACAGGCGGATTAATTGGTGCGATAAATTTACCGTTAGAACCGTATTGCGATGATATTGAGCTTGATAGTGTGGTAAACATTGATGTTACTTCTGTAACAGATGTATCGGCAGAAGTAAACCACGCTGGCTCAATGAATTCTTGGGTTGTTGATGTGTAAGTACCATATGTATCTGCGTTTGGCTCGTCATACTTGTCGTCTTCATCAGAAGCGTCAATATCAACTAGCCCATTATTGAAAAAATCATTATTAAACTTGTTGATTTCGTTCTGTATATCATCATCGTAATAGCTTTCTGTCAATGCCGTTGGAAATGAAACAACGGATAACATGAGGCACAGTAGAATGGACAATAGGCGAACTAACTGTGATTTCTTTAGCATTTAAGAACAAACCCTCTTTCTTGAAATAAATGTTAAGTCTTGCATAAAGTATGCTTTTCGTAACTATTTACCAATTTACCAAAAAAACAGTGAGATGTCAAGGTTTTTTGTCGGAATAAAGCCTCCGATTGTAAAGCTGTTTTTCAATTACAACTGTTTTACCCAAAAGGCTTGAAATATCAATATGTTTAGCTTGTTGTTACGAAAAGCATACTTTACGCAACAGAAGCCACTAATACATAATTAGAACATACTGTTTTCAGGCAGTATACAATGTTTCCACAATATTTTATAAGGTGGTGGGAACATTGTCAAAAGACTATGGCTATATAAGAGTTTCATATAAAGACCAAAACGAAAAAAGACAATTACAAGAGTTATTGAAGCTAGGTATTGCGAGAGAAAACATTTTCATTGAGAAAGCAAGCGGTAAAGACTTTAAGCGTGATGAATATAAGAAACTACTTAAAATCTTAAAGCCCAATGATGCTCTCTATATTCAAAGCGTAAATAGGCTAGGGCGTAACTATGACGAAATACTGGAACAGTGGAGCAAGATAACAAAAAGAAAAAAAGTAAACATTAAAGTTATCGACTTGCCTATCCTAAATACTGATAACAGAGCTAATACGCTAACTGAAAAATTCACAAGAGATATAACGCTTTTAGGTCAAGCCTTCAACGCAGAGCAAGAATGGCATAACATAAAGAACAGTCAAGCACAAGGTATAGCTATTGCCAAAAAAGAGGGCAAACGTTTTGGCAGAGCAAAAACAGAATACCCCGCTAATTTTCTTGAAACATATGTCAAGTGGAAAAATAAAGAGATTAAGACCGCAACAGCAATGGAAGTTTTAGAGCTGTCAGCAAGGGTGTTTTACAGAATGGTAAAGGAATATGTGGAGTAAAAAGGGGGAGAAATGAGTAAAAAAACAATTTATATATTTGCAATAGTTATCTTTCTTGTTTTTGCTGTATTTAGTCTTCCAATCGCAAGTTTATTGTTTTCTTTTGTAAGTAAAGTTCTTTTTTACGGAGCAATTTTTACTGGAATACAATGCTTGATAACTAAAGATATTGAGAAAAAAACTGAGTTAAAGCGGTCTTTTGAAGAAACTTATAATATGTCTTGTAATACTGTACTTAATATGGCTGTCCCCGTTATTGATAATGATGTTTACAGGATATTGATTAAGAACTATCATATATTTATTATTTGAGCTTCGCCCAAAGAGTTTATCGCATTTGTTGTCCTAACACAGAAACACAGAACGGACTGGTTTATATTTCCAGTCCGTTCTGTGTTTGCAAATAACCCGTATTACAGAATGTTATCAGTCTTTGATTACACTCCGTAATATATATTTATTTGGAGATTTTCGTAAAGTCTTGTAACCCTTGATATGCAAGGAATATTCGGTATATAGCACTTTTCCAAACGCAGTCCCCAGCGCGGAGGGTGCTGTTCAGCTTGCCATGGAGCAAACCGAACACACATTGCACGGTTCTGTGTGCCTTATCATCGGATACGGGCGTATTGGAAAGGTTTTGGCGCGGCAAATGACCGCGCTTGGGGCAAAGGTTACCGTCTCCGCGAGGAAGACCGAGGATTTCTGTTGGTGCGATGCCTGCGGTTACAATATCGCCGATACCCGCGCTCTTGACGGTGCTCTCGGCGGCTATGACATCATATATAACACCGTGCCGCACATGATACTGGACGATAAACACCTATCGCAGATAAAACCGGGCGCGTTGGTTATCGACCTCGCGTCAAATCCGGGTGGCGTTGACTTCGCGGCGGCGAAACGGCGCGGCGTTAACTGTCATTGGGCGTTGTCGCTTCCGGGCAAAGTCGCGCCGGAGAGCGCGGCGGCTATTGTACGCAACACGGTGTATCAAATTGTTAAAGAAACTAAGAAAGCGGGTGCGGACATATGAAAGGATTAAGGGTCGGTTTCGCGCTGTGCGGTTCATTCTGCACGTTTCAGCAGATTATGCCGCAGGTGCGCCGCCTTGTGGAATCGGGCTGTGAAGTGTACCCCATTATGAGCCGGACGGCATATGAAACGGACACACGCTTCGGAGCGGCTGAGGATTGGCGGCGGGAACTCGAGGGCATAACCGGACGCGCCATCTGGCACACACTCACGGATGTTGAGCCGATAGGACCAAAGGGGCTTTTAGAGGTTCTGTTAGTCGCCCCATGCACGGGAAACACGCTTGCGAAGCTCGCCACGGGAGTTACGGACACCAGTGTTTCGATGGCTTGCAAGGCGCATTTGAGAAATAAACGTCCCGTGGTGCTTGCAATATCGACCAACGATGCGCTTTCGGCAAGCGCGCCTAACATAGGAACGCTTATGAACCGCAAAAACGTATATTTTGTACCGTTTAAGCAAGACGACCCGGACGGCAAACCCTGCTCCGCCGTGGCGAATCTGGGGCTTGTGTACGAGTCGGTAACAGCGGCTTATGAGGGCAGACAGCTTCAGCCGATGAATGGTTAAATCTACATTTTTTGATTCTCCAACGCGGCGTTTATGAAGCCCATAAATAGTGGGTGCGCCCGTCCGGGACGGGATTTGAACTCAGGGTGAAACTGAACGGCTATAAAAAACGGATGCCCTTTAAGTTCAATAATTTCAGCCGTCTCCCCGCACGGGGATATACCCGAAACGATTATATCCGCGAACCCGCCGACAGCTTCTCTCTTGATAATATACCGTTGGCGGTAGCGTTCAAATATAACGGTTTCGCCGTTATACAGTTTGCTCGCCAGCGTATCCGGTATCAAACGGAACTCATGCTTGCCAACACGCGCGTTACCGTTTTCCGGCGAAACATTGACAGCCGCCCGCATACCGAGACCTATACCCAAGTACGGGATTTTATTTTCTCTCGCAAATTTTGCGGCGGCGACCGCGCCCTCAACGCCGTCTTCCGCGTGACCGCCCGGTACGATTATGCCATCGGGATTACAAAGGCGCAGTTTAGATTCAATATCACTTTCATTTATCCAGTCGATGTCGATATGCGCTCCATGCTCGTATCCGGCGTGAGCCAGAGCTTCGGCGGCGGATATATAAGCGTCTCGCAAGCTAACATATTTGCCGACCAACGCGATTTTCACGGTTTTTTCGCAGCTCTTAACGCGCTCAATCATGCGTTCCCAATCCCCAAGCTCCGGCGGAGGCGTGTCCAGACACAACCGCTTGCACACGGCGTTGTCAAGCCCTTCCTCTCTGAACAAGAGCGGGACTTCATACGGTGTTTCCGCGGTCATGTTCTGTATAATGCAGTCGGTCGGCACATTGCAGAACAAGCTGAGTTTCTCTCTCAGCTCTTTCGTCAGCGGCTCGTATGTGCGGCAGACGATTATATCGGGCTGAATACCCATGCTTAACAGCTCTTTTACGGAATTTTGCGTGGGCTTGGATTTCAGTTCCCCGCTGGCGGTTACGATTAACGAAACGTGTATGTACAAAACGTTTTCACGCCCGGCTTCGGCGGCTATATGGCGGATTGCCTCGATAAACGCCTGACTTTCAATGTCGCCGACAGTGCCGCCGATTTCGGTAATAACCACGTCAATACCCTCGCGCCCCATTCCATAAACGCAATCTTTTATCGCGTTCGTGACATGGGGAATCACCTGTACGGTATCGCCCGGAAAGCCCCCGTTGCGCTCGCGGTTGAGCAAGTCCCAATAGATACGCCCGGAAGTAATGTTACAGCCTGAATTGAGATTTTCATCAATAAAACGCTCATAATGCCCGATATCAAGGTCGGACTCGTGACCGTCGTCGGTTACGAATACTTCGCCGTGCTGAATGGGACTCATCGTACCCGGATCTACATTCAGATACGGGTCAAGTTTCTGCATAGTCACCTTTAATCCGCGAGCTTTCAGCAAACGCCCCATCGCGGCGGCCGTTATGCCCTTGCCAAGTCCCGATACAACGCCGCCGGTCACAAAGATATATTTCATGGTTTCCTCCGGTTTTTATACTACACGCAGTATTGTACCCCGCAAGGGAGATAATGTCAAGACCGGAATGTTTCCAAGTATTTCTCCATTTCTGCCAATGTGCCTTTCTTGAACGCCGATATGTCGGCGTTCGTTTCATTTTCCAGAAAATCCGTGACAAGATATGTATCGATGCCCAAATCAGCGGCGCACATATCTTCTCTGGCGTTGTTGCCGACCATAAGGCATTGCGGCGGGGTTTTGCCGATTTTTCCGAGTATCTCCCTGTAATACTCCGGATTAGGCTTGCAGTATGAGCTGTTCGAGTAGTCTGTTACCAGAATGAAGTCATTAGCCGAAAGCCCCAACCATCCAAGGCGCGTTTCCACGGCGCAGGGCGGGAACAGCGGATTCGTGGCAAGCACGACCGCAAGACCTTTTGCCTTGAGTGAATGTATAACGCGCCGGGGTATATCCGTTGGCTCGGCAACGGTTTTTACTATGTTGAACTCGTTTGTGTAGAAGCTGTCGCACGCGGCTTCAACTTCAATAAGCCTTTCGCCCGAGAGTTCCATTTCCGATGAAAACATATACCAGAAGCGCGTTTTATTCGTTACTGCGCCATCGTTGAGAATCATTGCTTTCGTACCCGCCCAAACAGCTTTAATGGCCGCTTTAGCGTCAAAACCCAAGCGTATAAAAACCTTGCTCAGTTCCGCGAAATATGTATTGATAAACTCGTCCTGCGTAATACGCAGGAGAGTTCCGTCAAGGTCGAACATAACAGTGTCAATCACAGTTTCGCCCTCAATTTTGCGAAAACATACCCGCCGTCTAACAGTTCGCCATTCTTAATCTGTTTTTCGGCAACAGCCAGTTTCTCGTAAATATCAGTCATTGCCATATTCCGCTCATACGTCTCCATGCTCATGATTACCATGTCTCCATACCCGTTTTTAGTTATAAAAATTGGTTCAGTCTTACTGTTACATAAATCCGAGATTTCAGCGGTATTGCGTAAATCTGTTATAGGTCTAATCTGCGGCATAAAATCACCCTCTCGCTATTATAACATTATTATATCATAATAACGTACAATAATCAAGAGATAAATGCTGTATTTCAGCTGTCATAATTTTCGTTGGTTTCTGTCGGGCTTGCGATAACTAAGGTTGCTTCCTCGCTTGACATATAAATTTCCTCAGTAATTTGCTGGGCTGTTTGTAATGCTGATATAGCGTCAGTTATCGCATTGAATAGCTTAGTATACATTGCTTTATAGTCCGTCATTTAATATATTCCCCCAACAACCCAATATTGGGCATTTGATATGTCTATTATAAGGCATACAATCATGTAGTGCAATAGTTGTTTGGGGGGAGATTTTCAAATGATTTCGTTTGAACCATTTTGGAGAATAATGAAAGAAAAAGGATTTTCGACATATACCCTGCGAAATATATATGGCATTGGCGGCGGCACAGTCCAGCGATTACAAAAAAATCAGTCAATATCTACAAATACGATAAACGACCTTTGTAAGCTCCTTGATTGTAATGTTGAGGATGTGATTGAATATAAGGAGGACGATTAGCAAAATTCATTTGAGTTTCCCCATTTCACAGCCCGCCGTTCGTAGGGCACGGCATCCCTGACGCGCCGTTGGTGTAGGGGACGGCTCGCCCGTCCCGTTGTATTTTTAACGCACCGTTTTGTTACACACGGCGCGACCGGAGGGCGCGCCCTACAGGGGACGAAAAATTGTGGTTGACAAGGGATGCGCTTCTGTGGTAATATGGATATAACAAGAGCGTGTCGGAAACCGACACGCCGCCAAAAATTAATAAGCTATGTAGCTGTTCACTTTTGACTGGGTGGGGCAGCTACAATGCTTTTGGAGCGTATACACAGGATAAATCAAAAATTCAATCTTGCATAATTTCTGCCGCTGTTGTATAATGTCATTCAAAAGGAGGAGTTTACTGTGAATATTAAGGGTACAAAGACCGAACAAAACCTTCTCACGGCGTTCGCCGGCGAGTCGCAAGCGCGCAATAAATACACATACTTTGCCTCACAGGCGAAAAAACAGGGTTATGAGCAAATAGCGCGGATATTCCTCGAAACCGCCGAAAACGAGAAAGAACACGCGAAAATATGGTTCAAGCTGCTCAACGGCGGCAGTGTCGCGGATACCAAGGACAATCTCGCGGCGGCGGCAAACGGTGAGAACTTCGAGTGGACAGAGATGTACCGCGATTTCGCGGCAACGGCAAAAGAAGAAGGACTTGACAGCGTGGCGTTCCTGTTCGAGAAAGTCGCGGCGATTGAAAAACACCATGAGGAACGCTATAAAAAACTCTTAGAGAACCTTGACAAAGAAGCGGTATTCAGCAAACCCGAAGCCGTCAGCTGGGAGTGCATGAACTGCGGTCATATCCATACGGGCAAAGACGCGCTTGAGAAATGCCCCGTGTGTGCACATCCCAAGGCGTATTTTGAGGTTAGGGCGGAAAATTATTAAGAGCAAATGCAGGGGCGGCCTGTGGTCGTCCGTGGGCGCGGCACGCGCCCCTGCAAGATTAAGGGACACCCATATGGGTGTCCCGATGTATAAGGAGAGTAACACCTATGATTAAACTGTTAAAACTGCTTGAAAACAACGCCCGTATGCCGTACAGCGAAATAGCGGCGCGGCTTAACATAAGTGAGGCGGAAGCCGAAGCGCGGGTTAAGGAACTCGAGGAAAACGGAACAATAGTCGGTTATCACACCGCTATCGACTGGGATAAAACCGACAGCGAAACTGTCACCGCACTTATAGACGTAAAAGTAACGCCCCAGAGAGAAATGGGCTTTGACCGCGTTGCCCGGCGCATATACAGGTTTGAGGAAGTCGAATCGCTGTACCTCATGTCCGGCGCGTATGACTTATCCGTGCTTATAACCGGGCGCACGATGAAGGAAGTCGCGCTGTTCGTGTCGCAGAAACTGTCCACGATGGAATCCGTTGCCGGAACGGCAACGCACTTTCTGCTTAAAAAGTACAAAGAGGGCGGCATGGTCTACGACCACGAAGAGAATGAAGGGGAAAGGATACAACTGGTATGAGTGCGCCGCGTGTTAGCAGCCGTGTGCTGCAAGTAAAACCGTCGGGGATACGCCGTTTTTTCGATTTGATGGAAAATATGAAAGACTGCATATCGTTAGGTATCGGTGAACCCGACTTTCAAACGCCGTGGCATATCCGTGACGCGGCCATATACACGCTCGAAAAAGGCTTGACAAAATACACCCCAAATGCCGGGTATAAAGCTCTCAGGCAAGCCATATCAAGATATGCCGAGCGCAGCTTCGGGCTGTCTTATAATTACGACAATGAAATTTTGGTAACGGTAGGCGGAAGCGAAGCCATCGACATCGCCATGCGTGCGCTCACAAATCCGGGGGACGAGGTCATCATACCCGAGCCGTCGTTTGTCTGCTATGTTCCCATTACTATTATGGCGGGCGCGGCACCTGTAATCATCGAGACGAAAGAGGAGAACCGTTTCCGCCTGACCGCCGCCGAGCTGAGAGCCGCAATTACGCCCAAAACGCGCGTTTTAATACTGCCATATCCCTGCAACCCCACAGGCGGCATAATGGAAGCTGAGGACATTGAGGCAATTACCGCCGTTCTGCGCGAACACCCGGACATAGCGGTTATCTCCGATGAAATTTACGCCGAATTGACATACGGTCTCAAGCATACATCAATCGCGTCATATCTGCGCGACCGCACCGTGTTTATCGGCGGACTGTCCAAATCACACGCCATGACCGGATGGCGCATGGGCTATGCCTGCGGTCATTCCGACGTAATAAGCCAGATGATGAAAATCCACCAATTCGCCATCATGTGCGCCCCCACAACGAGCCAGTACGCGGCAATCGAGGCGTTAGATAAGGGAGACGGCGATGTGGAGCGTATGCGCGATGACTATGACTATAGGCGTAGATTTTTTGTCGAGAGCTTGCGCTCGCTCGGACTAACGTGCTTCGAGCCGCAGGGCGCGTTTTACGCTTTCCCAAACGTTGCCGCGTCAGGATTGTCTTCGGGCGATTTCTGTGAAAAGTTGTTGGTTGAGCAGAAAGTGGCGATGATACCGGGCAACGCTTTCGGAGAGAGCGGCGAGGGCTTTGCGCGTTGCTGTTACGCGACATCCGCCGCGGAGCTTAAAACCGCGTTGGAACGCATCGACAAATTCTTGAATAAATGAAAATAAAAGAGTTTTCAACCGTAGGGCGCGACGACCTCGGCGCGCCGAACACCGAAATAACCGTCAAGGCATACGCCAAGGTAAACCTATCACTTGATATATTGCGAAAACGCCCCGATGGCTACCACGATTTGAGAATGGTGACGCAGACCGTCAGCCTTTGCGATACGCTCACACTCGAACCGACTGACTGCCCGGGTGTCAGCGTTGAGTGCAATTTTGACTATATCCCGTCCGATGAGCGCAATCTGGCGGTCGCGGCGGCATTGTTGTTTCAAGATGAAACCCGCCTTATAAAAAGCGGGCTGAAAATAAAGATGGATAAGAAGATACCCGTGTGTGCCGGATTGGGTGGCGGCAGTGCCGATGCCGCCGCTGTTTTACGCGGGCTTAATACCATGCTGAACGCCGGGTTAAGCACTGAAAAACTGTGTAATTTGGCGGCGCGGCTTGGCTCGGACGTGCCGTTCTGCGTAGTCGGCGGAACTCTGCTAATGGAGGGGCGCGGCGAAATACTAACCCCTGTTCCCGCGCTGCCCGATTGTCATATCGTTATCTGCAAACCCTCAGCGCGTTCGTCAACTCTGGCAGTGTTCGGCGGCGTAAACGCGAAAAAAATAAAATACCGCCCCGATAATGACGGTCTCATTAAAGCACTTGAGGCGGGGTCTTTAGACGATGTCGGCTGCCGTATGTTCAACGTGCTTGAAGACACGGTCGCGCGAGATGTAAAGGAGATAAAAAGTATACGCCGCGCGTTGATTGACGGCGGGGCGATAGGCGCGTGTATGACCGGGACGGGAACGGCTGTAACGGGACTTTTTGACGACCGTAAAGCCGCCGAAAAGACAGCCCGAAGGCTGACAGGTATGTACGAGAACACGTTTTTAACAGAACCCGTTGGCGGGATTCTATTTAATTAAACGCTTCAATTCCTCATAGAAAATATCCTTTGAGGTCGCTCCCTTGCGCTTGCCACCGGCTATTTCGTCCGCCTCGTCAATTAACAAACCTATTGCCTTTTTAACTTTGTTGCGCTGTTCTGCAAATTTTACGAGAAGTTCATCGCCGTTAAATCCTTGTGAAATTAAATCTTTTAGTATCTCCATAGTAAATCCGTCATCTGAATTAGAAAACGGGCGAAGAACGACAGCGTCATCAGTAAGGAAACACTCGATTTCTTTTCCGAAGCTGAGTTTTTCATAAAATTTCAAGGGAATCGTTACCTGCCGCTTGCCTGTAACGTTTATAATTTTACGCTCCATGACAGAACTCTCCGTACCATACATATTTTTTCCGCCTTTCATAGTATAATCAGATATGAGAAACTATATTCCTAATATCCTTGATATATATTATATCAAGGATACTAGGAATTGTCAACAGAGAATTGCGGCAGTCTGCGGACGCACACAGTGCGTCCCTACCTATATGATTCCTTACCCAAAATGTCAGACAAGAACACCAAATCGGGGCGAAGCCCCGGAAAAGACGGCTCAGGCACGCCGACCACGCTCCGGGTATCGGTTTTTAGAGCGATAACTACCTTGTCTCGCCCGTCCTTCCCGCCGGAGACGAACACCCTGCTGTCGTGAATGTTGTTGAAGCTGTTTATAATTTTTGCCAACGCCAGATTTTCCAGTGCGTTGAGCGCGTTCGGAGTTCCCGCGTCAGCGAGGTATGACGGTGTGTCATAGAGAGATATGCCCGACACGGGTATGCTGACATAGCACATAGCACCGTCAAAACGTATATCAACTGATAGGGTAGAATCGCGCCCCGCTTCTTGAGCCGCGCGGGAGATAAGCAGCATAAAAATCTGTGTAAACTTAGGGGCGTGAATGCCGCAGCACTGCCCGCCGTCATTTTCAGCGGATAACTCAACGGTAACGCCTATGTCCCCGAGCGTTTCGTTTGCCGATGCCAGCATATCCTTTATGTATGAAGTGATGGCGACAGGCACGGTCTCGGCGTGGTCAACGGCTTCCGCCATCGCAATCTGATTCTCACTAAGACGCACAAGACTGTGAAAGCTGTGTTTGATAACAGCTATCGCGTCTTCTTTTTTTTGCGGGTCGTCAAGATATGACAACGCTCCGTACAGGGTATTAAGCGGGTCTTTCATCAACTGCCCCATGTCGGAGAGCATCTTGAACCCCAACTCGAAATATTCTATATTTTCCTCAAACTCTTCAAAATTGGTAAACAACCGCCCGCCCCCTTTCGACATTATTTTACATTATCCGACAAATATATGCAACACCCTTTTTATCAGACAACTTTATGATGTTTTGCATATTTGTTAACAAATCGGGGCGGCATTTCCGCTCCTATTTATTTATTATGACAATTTCCGCGCCGCCTATTTACGACCACTCCTTATTGTGGTAAAATGTTCATGCTACCCGATATGCTGTTAATTCTGGAGGAAAATGCGGATGAGAAGAGTTTTTGTCGAAAAAAAAGAGGGATATGACCTCGAAGCTCGTGATATACATAGCGAAATCAACGGTTTTCTGAAAATCAGTTCCGTAGAATCCGTAAGGATTCTTACGATATACGATACCGAGGGGCTTGACGGCGAAGCGTTCGACATCGCCGTTAAAGATATTTTCTCACAACCGATAACCGAAACTGTTTACGGCGGAGACTTCTCCGCGGAGAACTGCCGCGCCTTGGCGGTTGAGTTTCTGCCCGGTCAGTACGACCAGCGTTCCGACTTTGCCACCCAATGTACAAGGCTTATCGCAAACGCCGATGTAACGGTTAAGTGCGGCAAGCTGTTTCTTTTTTACGGCGATATTTCCGATGATGAATTTGCCGTAATTAAATCATATTTAATAAATCCCGTTGAATGTAGGGGCGGCCTTTGGCCGTCCGCCCGAACGGAATCCCCCTGTAGGGGCGGCAACCTGCCGCCCGATTTGGATTTGTCCGCCCGTGCGTCCGCCGACATACCCCCCGACCCCGAAACCGTTGAAACGCTGTTCGATTTCCGCACGCTCAACGCCGATGAAATGAAGGACTTTTGCGAGCGGTACTCTATAAATATGGATATGGATGACGCGCTGTTCTGCCAACAATATTTCAAAAAAGAAAACCGCGACCCCACAATAACCGAAATGCGCGTGTTCGACACATATTGGTCCGACCACTGCCGCCACAGCACATTCATGACAATACTCGACAGCGTTGAAATTGACGAAAGCATATACTCCGCCGCGATAAAAGACGCGGTGGCGAGATATTACGCCGCGAAAGAGCAAATCGGCTCGTCCGCGCCGCATTGCCTGATGGATGTTGCGATTATGGGCATGAAAAAAATGCGGCATATCGGACTGCTTGACGACATGGAAGACACGGACGAGGTAAACGCTTGCAGTATCGAGGTTGATGTTACCGTTGACGGCAAGCCCGAGAAGTGGCTGTTCATGTTCAAAAACGAGACGCACAACCACCCCACAGAAATTGAGCCGTTCGGCGGCGCGTCAACCTGCCTTGGCGGCGGCATACGCGACCCGCTGTCTGGACGCGCCTTTGTCCACGGCGCGATACGCCTTACGGGCAGCGGCGACCCGCGCGAGCCATACGCCGAAACCCTGCGCGGCAAACTGCCCCAGCGCAAGATAACCAAAACCGCCGCCGAGGGTTACAGCTCCTACTCCAATCAAATCGGACTGGCTTCGGGGCATCTCTCCGAGATTTACGACCCGGGCTTTAGGGCAAAACGTATGGAATGCGGCGCGCTTGTCGCGGGCGTTAAGAAAGAGGATGTAACGCGGTTACAACCCGTAAAAGGCGATGTCATAGTGCTTATCGGCGGCAATACGGGGCGTGACGGTATCGGCGGCGCGACAGGGTCGTCTAAAGAGCATGACGAAAGCTCACTGGAGAAAGGCGGCGCGGAAGTCCAAAAGGGCAACCCCGCCATCGAGCGCAACATCGTGCGCCTGTTCCGCGACCCGAAAGCGTCAAAACTGATAAAGAAATGCAACGACTTCGGCGCAGGCGGCGTTTCCGTTGCGGTGTGCGAGCTTGCGGACAGCCTTGTTATAAACCTCGACACCGTGCCGCTGAAATACGGCGGCCTAGACGGCACGGAAATCGCAATCTCA
>WRJE01000056.1 GCA_009782385.1 Oscillospiraceae bacterium
CCGATAAGAAGCTGAACAACACCGTGCCATTTTCATCACTGACAAGCAGCCGTAAACCGATAGCGGCAGTAAACGGCAACTTCTTCAACGCATATGACGCAATCAAAGACCCCATCGGACATCTTATGATAGACGGCGAGTTCCTGTATGCTTCATCGGGTATTACCTCTATAGGCTTTATGAATGATAATAGTATCATGTTCGGTATGCCCGCCGTATTTACGGATATATACACCACCGACAATGACGGCGATAGAAAAGCCGAAACCTGTACTGTATATGAAATAAATGTACAGTCACAGAAAGGCAATCAAGCGATACTGTATACACCCGCAAGAGGTTCATCCATGCAGATTACCGACAAAGGTATGATAATTGAGGTAATAGACAGCACGGTAACACGGCACTATAACGTGAACCCCGGCGATACCGCAACAATCCCGTCTAACGGTTATATACTGTATTTCAATGAACAAGTAACACAGTTGGACTATTTCAAACCTGTAAGCATAGGACGCAAGGTAGCGATACGGTATAGACTGTTCAAGGATGATGAAGAAGGCTTTGACTTGGCAAACTCACGATTTATCTTATCGGGTGCGCCGCGCCTTGTTAAGAATGGGGCTATAGATACCACGCCGTTACCCAGTGGGTTCGCGGGTGATAACCGTTTCAGTGTAAACTCCGCGCCAAGGACAGCGGCAGGTAAACTGTCTGACGGGAAACTGATATTGGTATCGGCAAGTTCAACTATTGCGGAGCTGAAAGAGATAATGTTACAGTTGGGTTGTACTGACGCGGTGAACATAGACGGAGGAGCTTCCGCCGCTATGTACTACAACGGGAGTATACTGCGTTCGCCCGGTCGTGAGTTGACGAGTATATTTATGATTGTGGAGAAGTAGAGGGATAAGAAACCATAAAAACCCCGCCTATGCTCATTGCACAGGCGGGGTTTTGTTGAGAAGATTACAAAAATATTATTCTCTAGGCGTGTAGATTATCTTTGGTGTTTTAGAATGTGAATCATTATCCGATTCAGAAATATAATTCAAAACATCTTGCAATTTTTTTCTTTTCTTTGGGGCGTAAAAATCATTATCATCGTCAGTTAACATGAAAAGCCAGTCGAGGCTAACATCAAACTTTTCTGCAATTTTTAAGGCAATATCAGATGTAAGAGAAATTTTGCGTTGCTCAATACGACTAATTGTATTTGTGGAACATCCAATTTCCCATGCAAATTCTTCTTGTGTGAGTTTTACATTTGAGCTAGTTCTCAACTCCTTAACGCGCCCATGTATAATATCTTTTTTTCGCTTCGACTTACCCTTGTTTTTAGTTGCACCGCTCATCTCATACCTCCAAAACTGTATTAACAATATTATTATATAGTTGTGCAAGTGTCAATATATAAATTCCGTTAGGTTCGTGTATACAAAGTTGTATATACAGACCTGACGGAATTTTGTTACCTGTAGTGGTAGAGAGTGGCGTTGCAAAATCAAGTTAAATCAATGATAATTTAGATAAGAAAGGAGGAACTGGAATGAAAATCAGTGACATTATCATCGACCCCGCAACGTGGTTGGCAGAAATGTGGCTCACAATGGTGGAAGTTGAGTATCAGTATATAAACAACAAAAAGACCGACACCATATTGGGACACAAATACCACTGCGCCTTGCCGCGAAAAAACTTTGACAAAGCCATTGTTTCAATACCCGGGAAGAAGCAACTAGACGTTGATTCAGACAAAGGCGAGGTCGTCTCTGTGAAATTCAGCGATTTAGAAATGAAGTGTTGGATTAAGCAGGACAAGAGCCGAGACGGCGACAATTTTCTCACCCCCATGCTCAAAGGCAAAGCAACGGCTATTACCGCTGTCCAGAGCAAGCCATCGTAAATGACCGAACGGGGCGGCCGCCCACGCCGCCCCAAAATTTAAGGAGATGTTGACAATGACCTTGAAAATTTGGCAACGAATAGCATTGATTTTGAAAATATTTCGATACATTTGCTATTGTATTATATTTGCTCTAACTGCTCGTTATGTTTACCATTCGTGGATTCGAGCAAGAGCAGCTCGTGATTTTGTTATCCCTGCTCTCAGCTGGTGTTTCTCACTTATTCCTCGTATTTTTTTTGGACATGACACAAGCCATTATGAAGAAAATCTATCAAATGTATTTAATATATTATTTATTATTATTACTGTATTGATTTTGAGAAAAATATATAAATTGTTGTCAAAATTATTCTATTATTTTTTCACCCTAAGAATACAAGAAATATGGAATTATTCCTCGAATGACACTGTTAAGAAAATTCGCATTGACAATCAGCGAGCATATGGATTAGTGGCAACCGTTAAGACTTCAAGAGCGGCAGAGGAATACTGGAGCGATATTATTATAAGGTCGCGAGTACGCAAAGCCTTATTTGCACACTCAATATTTAGAGCAGTCGATTGTAGCAACTGTGTGAAAATACACTTTACACCTATATTTCTACATAAGTTTCAACGCAGAGATGTCTTGAAGAAATCGGGTGTATCAAAGGCTAATAGCGTCAAAATAGCGGCGGCACTCCCCTCCCCGCCGCCAACGGCGGATCAAGGGGAGGGGTAGTATCGCCGCAGACGGCGCAAGCCGTCCATACTAGACATAGTAACATATTTCGATACCTAGCGAAAAAATCTTTATGAAACAGAGGTTATTTTATTGATTGATAAGTTTATGCGAATTGGAGAAAAAGAACTGTATCAGCGCGATGTAGCTGTAGTTAAAGAGTATCGCAATGATTACTATAGGATTGTCTTACACTCAAAATTGCGCCGCGCAGGATACGAGGACATCGACGGTGACAATGACAAGAGCGACAAGGGCAAGAAGAACACAGCAGACAATGGGTTTAAGCTAGACGCAAGCATTTCAAGGACACGCTCTAAAATTTTTGAATTGGCAATGTGTAACGATTGGGATTATATGGTAAATTTTACATTAAACAAAGAATTGCATAATCGAAACGATTTGAAAAATTACAAAAATAAATTATGTACGTGGATAAAAAACTATAACCGATTGAATGAAACTGATATTAAATACTTATTGATACCCGAACAACACTTCGATGGCGCGTGGCATATGCACGGGTTGATGATGGGACTACCGATAGAACACCTTACCGAATTTAGAAAAGATGAAAAATTACCAATAAAAATATTGATAAAAGTGACGCAAGGAATTAAAGTTTATAACTGGAAAAAGTACGCCAAGGCATTTGGATATAATGTTATTGAACCGATAATGAACGCTGAATCTGTAGCTAAATATATCACAAAATATATTTCTAAGGACTTGCTTAAAACTAGAATTGATTTGAACGACCACCTTTTTTACTGCTCACACGGCTTGAAACGCTCAAAAGTGATTTACAAAGGAAGTTTATCAAAGACATTTGAACCTGATTTTGAAAATGAATATGTGAAGATAAAAACAGTAAGAAGTATTGAAGAAGCACTACAATATATTACCGATGGTAACGAATAAATGATACATATAACCCTCTATTGCACATCGAGGAAAGGAGAATTATGTGCAAGAGTAAATCAGACGGGAAACATACCTACAAGATAGACAATAAAGTCGCAATCGTGACCCCGGTATACCGTGAGGATTCCGACAAAACTATACATGACATATTGATTTCATTGATGAAGAAAGACAGTAAAAAGCATTGATAACACTAGATTATTTGTGATTTATATGTTGACAGTAGGCGGTCGGTATGCTATAATATAGATGATGTAATATATAGCATATCGACTGCCGGAAAGGAGTTTTATATGAGGCAGTCAATAAAAAACAGGGATACCAACGCCGCATTATATGTCCGGCTCTCCCGTGATGACGGACTTGACGCAGATTCCAACAGCATACAGACGCAGAAGAAACTGCTCTCCAAGACCGCCAATGAAAAAGGATACACAAATCTCTTGACTTTCTGCGATGACGGCATATCCGGCGTTACCATGAATAGACCCGGATACAATGAAATGCTGACCGAGCTTGAAAAGGGTTATATCGGGGCTGTGTTCGTAAAAGACCTCTCGCGGCTAGGCAGAAATTATATTGAAGTCGGCAAGCTGACCGATGAATTTCTGCCCGATAATGACATACGGCTTGTATCTGTTGCGGACGGTGTAGACAGCAATGAGGGTGACAATGACCTAAACCCGATACGAAATTTATTCAATGAATTTTATGCCCGAGACATCAGCCGCAAACGCCGTATCAGCAACAAGGTAAAAGGCCATTCCGGCGAACCGTTATCACCACCGCCTTACGGGTACATCAAGAATCCCGATAATCCCAAGAGTTGGATAATTGACCCCGAAGCCGCCGCCATAGTACGCCGTATCTTCCAAATGAGCATAGACGGTAAAGGTATAGAACAAATTGCCGATACGCTCACAAAGGAAAAGATACTGACACCTATATCTTACTGGCAGAGTAAGGGCATAAACAAGCCAACAAGGCGATTAGATACCCGTGAGCCGTATCACTGGAACAGCAGTACCGTTTCGGGGATACTCAATAAGCGTGAGTATGTGGGCGACATCGTAAATTTCAAGACTTACTCTAAGTCCTACAAGAACAAAAAGCGTATTGAGAACGCACCCGAAAACATGGCGATATTCACCGATGTACACGAGCCTATAATCGACCGCGCAACATGGGAACGTATACAAGACAAGCGGGGCAAGGCGAGGAAACGTAAGACGGCAGATGGTCAGAAAAACATATTCAGCGGGTTGGTCGTTTGTGCCGACTGTGGACATAATCTACATTACCATTTCAATCAGGGCAATCACAACATCAAGTATTTCAACTGTTCCAACTACAATAATCGCGGGAGTTGTCCGACTACTCATTACATCAGAGTTGACTTCTTGGAGCAAGTTGTATTGCAGGAGATACACCGTTTGACGCGCTACGCGAAACTGTACGAGCTTGATTTTGCCGATATGATTAAGGGCGATTCTGAAAAGGCAAGTATGGCAGACCGTGAGCGCAAGCAAAAGGAACTCTATGCTATGCAGAGACGCGACAGGGAACTCGATAATCTTTTCAATCGTATGTATGAAGATAATGTTAGCGGGAAGATTGACGATTCGCGGTTTGCTAAGATGTCCTCACAGTATACGGCGGAGCAAAAGGAACTCACGGAGAGAATTAAAACGCTGACCGTTGAACTTGACCGCGACAACAGCCGCGCTATGACCGCCGATATGTTTATCTCAACCGTCCGCAAGTATACACGCGCTAAGAAACTGACCGAGCGTATGTTAGGCGAGTTGATAGAGCGGATAGAGGTACACCAATCTGAGAAGGTTGACGGCGCACACAGGCAACGGCTCACGATTCATTACAACTGTGTCGGCTCGATTGAGATTCCCGAAACGTTCTCCGTACCTGACATCACCGTACAGACCCGAAAGGGGGTGATGGTTAGATATGACCCGCCTAATATGACGCAGTAAAAAGCGGAGTGTCCCTACAGGACAGTTAAATCCCATAAGAACACCCGTACTGGTGCGCGAGGCGGGATTTGAACCCGCACCCTTTCGGACCGGAACCTAAATCCGGCGAGTCTGCCAATTCCACCACTCGCGCGTTTATAGACTAAACGGACGGGACGCTGAAGACAGCGTTTACTCGGGACGCTGAGGACAGCGTCCCCTACTCCATTTCAACCTTTGATTTAAGCGGCACAATATTTATATAGCTTACTCCGGCGGCGAGCTTCAGCGGGTCGCCGTTTTTCAGCGTATAGACAAAAGGTTCGTCCGCGCTCTCCTTGCTCCACAGTATCTCCTCTGCTTTTCCATCGCAAATGAATATACCTTCGCCATTGGACGTTAGGTTCGTCCTCAAACGTCCCTCTCTGTCGCCCGGCACGGGAGTTATTTCGGCAAATAACACCAACACGTTCTTAACCGTGACCTGTGAGCCGTCATTGCCGTCTGTCATGGGATTCCCGTACTGTGAAACGTAGTAAAGCCCGTCATCTTCGTTATACTCAAAAACACCCGTCTTATAGCTCGAAAAGGTAATGCTGACTTTGTTCGCCGCCGTATCACCCTCGGGTGTGGCTTTATCCGCGAACATAAGGCTGTACGGGTTATAGTCGTCATTGTAAAAAGCGCGTACAGTCTCGCTCTCAGCCAGATATTTATCCACTTCGCCGCCCCTCGCCAGCAACGTGTGTTCCGAACTGCTGCTTCGGGTACGGTCGCGGAAATAGAACGGGTATCTGCCGGACATATCGTTAAGCGTGAGCAGATTTCTCTCTTTTATCAGCCTTTCGGCTTCCGGGCTTTGACCAACGTGCATGAGCAGCGCGTCATGACCTTGGGCTATATCCAGATAATACGCGCGTGTACTGCGTACCGTGCCGATGACTTCAACATCTGAAGTGTCCTTGAAAAATCCCATAATGCGTGTAATACCGCCCTCGGCTAACGCTTCATATATTAAGTCCGCCTGTGAAATACCCATTAAGGGAAGCGCGACTTTTATATTATTGTACATAACGGCAACAGGGCGGCGGTCTTTGTGAGTTTCCTCCAACGACATACCGTTGAGCGGGTTCATGTTGCCGTAGTCAACAGGCTCAGGTGTGGGTTCGGGAGTGGGAGTAGGCGTTGGAGTGGGTGTCGGCGTTGGGGTCACGATAATCTCCGGTGTTGGCTCAGGCTCGGGTTCTGTATTTGGATTACCCGACAAGATAAGCGCGAGCGAAACCGCGCCCGCAATGACAAGGACGGCAACGCCGCATATAATAAAGATTTTCTTTTTACTTTCGGGCTTAAACGAAAACACTTTCATGGTTTTATTCCTTTAATGTCTAATTTCAACACGATTATACATTATGTAAACGCGATTGTCAAATGGGTTTCATTAAAAAAATGTTTCGTAGGGCGCGGCATCCCTGACGCGCCGTTATTTTATTGGCAACCCCGTCCGTAGGGGCGGCATATATGCCGTCCGCATTTTAACGGCGCGGTGTTTTCACCGCGCCGTTCATAACCCTGTAGGGGCGGTCATTGGCCGCCCGAAGATGCCCTGTTTATCCCCCGTATGGTTTTGTGGTGTCAATAGTTATAACGCCGTCAACAAGCACTTTGTTAGCGGTTGGGGAGGTTGTTACTGTCATGCCGTTGCTTTATTTTTTTTACAATAAAAAGACAACCGCTTAATATTGCCATAATTGCCATAGAAACCGCAAAAAACGGCAACATCCATAAAATCATAGCACCTGAAAACCCTGTTAAAACGCCTAAAACAATAATAAGAACAGAATTAGTAGCTGCGTTCATGAGTAGGCAAGTAGTTATGCAGTTGTTTAGAGGAATACTTTTTTTCAACACGCCATAACAAGATAAAACGGTCAAGTAAACAGGAGAAATGAATAATACTAAAATCAAACCAAGACCTAAAACACGCAATCCTGTATCGCGATTATTCACATTATATAATAATGAAAATGATATGCACAGCGCAATAGGAATAGCTGATAATTTATGGAATTTTCTTAGAAATGTGTTTTTGTTATTGGACAAATTATTCATCGACAATACCCCCGTTTTCGCGTTGTTTACCTTTATATATATTACTGCGTAATATATAAGAGCGCACTGTGACCGCCTTTCGACATTATAACACAACCATTGCAGATTTACAATTTCTCTCGAAGGCAATCTGCCGCCCGCGCGTCCCGTTATAATACAATCCCATACAGAGGACGGCGTGCCGGGGTCGTCACGCCATACGTTCGTTTTTATTTGACAAAATACGACATTTGCGCTACAATACGGTAAGGCGTTGCCATACGGCAGCGGTTATGCCAATCCCTCGAAAGGGGGTGAAGCCGATGATGGAATGGGTTTTGACAGTTATAGTTCTTCTCCTGATTTTATATGTAATCCGTGAAATCAAAGAAAAATAACCGCCCCGAGCTAGGAGTGCGGTTATTTTATAACAACACATAAGGCTAACCGTTATCGGCAACGCCTTTTATATTTTTATTTTACCACATATTTTCAATTTGTCAATGATATTTTTTGTGGGTGCGGGAGATTTAACAAAAACTCATACATTTTGTAAGATTTGTACAATTACAGGGCAAAATTTTGTGAATGTTAATGACTATACAAACCCTAATGCTTGTGGTAACATGAAAACAGTATACCAAAATAAGTAGGAGGTCAGATTGTATGGCAAATCTTAATCTGAAAGGCTTGTACAAACGCTATCCCGGTAATGTTGTCGCCGTTACGGATTTCAACTTAGAAATCGAAGATAAGGAATTTATCATCCTTGTAGGTCCGTCGGGCTGCGGAAAGTCCACCACCCTTCGCATGGTAGCCGGTCTTGAGGAGATAAGCGAGGGCGAGCTGTACATAGACGGCAACCTCGTAAATGATGTTCCTCCCAAGGACAGAGACATCGCGATGGTTTTCCAGAACTACGCTCTTTATCCGCATATGTCAGTTTTTGAGAATATGGCGTTCGGCCTTAAACTCCGCAAGACACCGAAAGATGAGATTAAACGCCGCGTTGACGAAGCCGCGAAAATACTCGAAATTTCCCACTTGCTCGACCGCAAACCAAAGGCTCTGTCCGGCGGTCAGCGTCAGCGTGTCGCTCTCGGACGCGCCATTGTCCGTAATCCGAAGGTCTTCCTTCTCGATGAGCCGCTCTCGAACCTCGACGCGAAACTGCGCGCGCAGATGCGTACAGAGATTACGAAGCTGCATAATCGTCTCGCCACAACGTTTATCTACGTCACCCACGACCAGACCGAAGCTATGACGATGGGTACGCGCATTGTTGTCATGAAAGACGGTTTCATCCAGCAAATCGCCGCGCCGCAGGTGCTTTACGAAACACCCGTCAATCTGTTCGTTGCGGGCTTCATCGGTTCGCCGCAGATGAACTTCATTGATTGCACGGTTAAAGACGAAGGCGGAGTTACAAAACTGGAGTTCGGCAATTCTGTGATTGCCCTGCCCGAAGCGACAGGCCGCCGCCCCGAAGTCCTCGCTTATAAAAACAAAGAAGTAATCCTTGGAATCCGCCCCGAAGACATCCACGATGAAGAGATGTTCCTCAACCAGTTCCCCGATTCACAGGTTGATATGAGCGTTGAAGTCGTTGAGCTCATGGGTTCGGAGACATATCTCTACATGATTTGCGAAGGTCGCAACATCACCGCCCGTGTTTCGCCCCGCTCCACAACACGCGCCGGAGATAATGTCAAGGTTGCGTTTGACTCCAAGAAGATTCATTTGTTTGATAAAGACACGGAAAAAGCAATCGTTCACTAAGAGAAAATACGCGAACACCCCGCCATTGGCGGGGTGTTCTTTTGTTTATCTGTCATCATCAAACGCTTTAAGAATAACTCCCTCGGCGTTGGCGATGTCTGCCAAATCCTCATACAGTTTTTTGAACGATTCCTTGTCGCTGCTCTCCTTGGCTTGAGCTTTTATAAGTTTTCCTAACGACATCAGTACGACTTTTGTTTCATATGCCACTGTCCGCACCTCCTCTGTATACTACAGTCATTGTATCACACCCGCCATTCAAAATCAATAGCATTTTTATGCCCTCTTCTCTTGTGTCATTAATTGTCGCTTTAACATAATCTATAGTGACCGCAAAGACTAGGAGGCATAATTATGAAAAATATATGGAACTTAATACAAGCCGGCATAGCGGCAATCGGAGGATGGATGGGATGGTTCTTAGGCGGCATTGACGGGCTGCTCAACGCCTTGATACTGTTTGTCGCCATTGACTATATAACCGGAGTGATGGCGGCGATTGTTGACAAGCAGCTGTCGAGCAGGATAGGCGCGCGGGGCATATTAAAGAAAATCGCGGTTTTCGTGCTGGTCGGTATCGCTCATGTTATAGATTCGGAGTTAATAGGCTCGGGGTCTGTTGTCCGCACGGCGACTATCTGTTTTTACCTATCCAACGAGGGTATAAGCATACTGGAAAATGTAACACTTATCGGCTTGCCGATTCCTCAAAAGTTAAAAGACGTTTTATTGCAAATAGGAAAAACAGAAGACAAGCGGTAATGAAATGTGTTATAATCTTTTTAACGATAGCAAAGGAGGGGTTGCTCCATGTTCAAAATACTTGTGGTGGAAGACGACCGCGAACTGAATAAAGTCGTCTGCTCATATCTGACACAAAACGGATACGAGGCGGTGGGCTGTCTCGGCGCGAACGAAGCCTATGACGCGATGTATGGAAACCTCTTTGATCTAATCATATCCGACATTATGATGCCCAATATAAACGGATTTGAATTTGCCAAAACCGTGCGGGAACTCAATCAAG
Source organism: Oscillospiraceae bacterium (assembly GCA_009782385.1). GTDB lineage: Bacteria > Bacillota > Clostridia > Oscillospirales > UBA929 > WRMG01. The sequence goes on from WRJE01000056.1 coordinate 10,422, forward strand.
AAATCCCGATACTGTTTATGACGGCGCGGGACGACTTAACATCTAAGCAACAGGGCTTTCAAGTCGGAATAGATGATTATATGGTTAAGCCAATCGAGCTTAGTGAGCTGGTAATGCGGGTCGGCGCGCTCATGCGCCGCGCCAAAATCGCAAGCAGTAAAAAACTGACCGTGGGAAACCTTACCTTGAACGCGGAGGAAACAACCGCGTACATCGCTGATGAAGAAATCCCCGTTACGCCGCGTGAATTTAATCTGCTGTATAAACTGCTGTCATATCCTAAAAGGACATTCACCCGCTCACAGCTTATGGACGAGTTTTGGGACATAGAATCGTCCTCCGGCTCACGCGCCGTTGATGTGTATATCACAAAACTGCGGGACAAATTTTCCGACTGCGGCGATTTTGAGATTGTAACGGTACACGGTCTCGGCTACAAGGCGGTGCTGAAATGAAAAAGCGGCCTGTAGGGCGCGATGCCCCCGGCGCGCCGAAAATGTGGAACACATTGCACAAGCGAAGAAGTATATTTTCAATATGGAACTATCTGATATTCTTTTTGACGGTTTCGTTTCTTGTGTCCTGCTCCTTTTGGATGTTCATTACTACATTGAATATTGAGTTAGGCGTACAAGAAATCACCAAAAGCGCAAGGCTCACTTTTATGAACGTCTTGATACTTAGTCTAATCTGCACGGTCATTGACGGCATACGCCGCAAATACACGGTAGAACGCCCTGTGAAACGTATACTGGATGCCACGCGCCGATTGACGCATGGGGATTTTACCGTGCGGATTGAGCCGTTCGGGATACCGTACCCTGCGAGCTTGGAACGCAAGAATGAATTTGACGCTATTATAGAGGACTTCAACAAAATGGCGGAGGAACTGGGCGGCATTGAAACTCTGAGGACGGACTTCATCGCAAACGTATCCCACGAACTGAAAACACCCCTTGCCGTGATTCAGAACTACTCGACCATGCTCCAAGACACCAATCTGTCGGAGGAAACGCGGGTAGAGTACGCGAAAACGATTACCGGCGCGACAGGCAGACTTTCGGAACTGATTACCAACATACTAAAGCTGAACAAATTGGAAAATCAACAGATTTACCCGGAAGCGCGGGAATATAATTTAGGCGAACAGCTGAGGGAATGTCTTTTAGATTTTGAGGACGCATGGGGGCAGAAAAATCTCGATATTGACGAGGATATTGACGATGTGACCGTCAAGGCAGACGAGGAACTGCTGATTCTTGTTTGGAACAACCTTTTTTCCAACGCCGTGAAATTCACGGACGCGGGCGGTAAAATATCTGTTAGTCTAAAAAATGAAAACGGCTTTGCCGTGGCGCGGGTGTCCGACACCGGGCGAGGTATACCGCAAGATGTCGGACGGCGTATTTTTGAGAAATTCTATCAAGGCGACAACTCTCACGCCGCGCAGGGCAACGGTTTGGGGCTTGCTTTGGTAAAGCGTGTTGTTGACATCATGGGCGGCGAGATTACGGTGGAAAGCGCGGTCGGGCGGGGCAGCACATTTATTGTGAAACTGCGGGAATTGAAATCGTAAAATATGATGAATATAAAAGCGTCTGTGCAAATAGCATGGATGCTTTTTATTTTTAACATTTCTCAAACAATTTTCAAACAAATCTCAAACAATAGGGGTTTATACTAAAGTCATAATAAATAAGGAGGTTACTGAAATGGAAGGCACAAATAACAACGGAGCGTTTAACTACACCTATTCATCAAAACAGCAAGAGGAAGTCAAAAAAATCAGACAGCAATATACCCCGCGCGAAGAAAACAAGATGGAACAGCTTCGCAATCTCGACCAAAGCGCGAAAAAACCCGGCATGATAGCGGCACTTGCCGCAGGCACGATTAGCTCCCTTTTTCTCGGCGCGGGTATGGCTTGCATTATGGAATGGGATTTATTTGCCATTGGTATCGTTGTCGGTATTGTCGGCATGATTGGCGTGTCGTTAGCGTATCCTATTTATAACGCAATGACAAAGAAACAGCGCGAAAAACTTGCCCCGCAGATTATCCAACTCAGCAACGAACTTATGAGCTAAGTGAGGAACAGTGAACACAAAAGTCGGTAGTCATTGAAACTATCGGCTTTTTCTTTGCCAGTATGCTATAATTACGACAAATCCACAACACCCGCGTTTTCCCCGTTCGTAGGGAACGCCGCCCTCGGCGTTCCGTCCCCGCTAAATTGCCGTTCCCGATTTTCGCCATTATTTGACACACGCGCACGTCCGTGGTAAAATGAAGCTATCGTAGTCCTCGTTATCAAAAAAACAGCGTGTAATTAAAATTGCCTATATTAACAAAGGAGGAAACCCCAAATGAAACGCAAATTTTTCAAGAAACCGCTCGCAATCTTGCTAACCCTGCTCCTGACATTCTCACTGTTCCCGGCGATGGTGTCGGCAGCGGCGGATGATGTCGTACTAACCATTCTTCACGTCAACGATCGGCACGGTCGGATGGATGCCGACCCGTACATATCGCGGCTCGCCGAAGAGATACAGGGCAATGTCCTGATATTAGACGCGGGCGATGCCCTGCACGGACAGACGGTGACGAATCTCTCCAAAGGTGAAACAACGGTTGAGGTAATGAACGCCGTTGGATACAGTGCCATGGTTCCGGGCAACCACGACTTTAACTTCGGCGTGGAACGGCTGTTGGAACTGTCTGAAATGATGGACTTTCCGTTACTGGCGGCTAACGTCAAGAAAGCGGACGGCGAAAACCTGTTCCAACCCTATGAAGTTTTCAAACTGGACGGCGTAACAGTCGGCGTATTCGGTATTGTAACACCCGAGACCTCAACAGGCTCCGACCCGCGCATTGTGGCGGGCTTGACGTTTGACGACCCCGCGAAAACCGCCGAAGCAATGGTAACGGCACTAAAAGCCGAGGGCTGTGATATTATTATTGCCTTAACGCACATGGGACTGGACGAATCGTCCAAACCCGAAAACCGCAGCGATATACTTGCGACCGTCCCCGGTATCGACATCATCATTGATGCCCACAGTCATGACAAACTGGAAGAGGGACGGCTCGTTGGCGATACATTGATTGCCCAGACAGGCGATCACGGTAAAAACATCGGTGTCATAGAGATTACAACGTCCGGCAAGACGGCGCGTTTAATCGAAGTCAATGACGAACTGACCGCCAATGAGAGCATTCTGGCTGCCATTGAGGCCGCGAACGCGGGCATCGCGCATATCACCGAAACCGTTGTGGGCAGCACTCCGGTATATTTGAACGGGGAACGAGCGGCGGTACGCACGGGCGAGACCAATCTTGCCAATCTGATTGCCGATTCCATGCTCTGGGCAACAGACGCGGACATAGCGTTCCTAACGGGCGGCAACATCCGCGCGAGCATTGACGCGGGAGAAATTACTATGGGTCAAGTGCTGACGGTTCTGCCCTTCTCAAACCTGCTCGTCACGGTTGAGCTGACGGGCGCGGAACTCCTTGGCGTATTAGAACACGGTGTCAGCGAATATCCGGAAGAGGCCGGAAAGCATATTCAAGTGTCCGGCATATCCTTCTCCTTTGACCCGGACGCGGAATCGGGAGCTAGGGTACGCGGCGTAAAACTGTCAAACGGCGATTCATTGGACATGGACGAAGTATACACCTTGGCGACCAGTGAGTTCTTAGCTTTCGGCGGTGACGGATATGATTTAGACGGCAGAAGCCTCGTCTATTACGGCGGCGATGCCGAAGCGTTTGTGGATTATCTGGCAACAAACCCAACGATTATCGCCGAACCGGAAGGCCGTGTTGCGGCAGTGACAGGCTTTGACGATGTAGCCAAAGACGCTTGGTATTTCAACGCTGTTACAAATGTGACGGCGATGGGGTTATTCCCGTCAGGCGGCTCGTTCAATCCAACCGCGCCCGTAACAGCCGATGAAATGAGCGGATGGCTGAAAGCGTTAATCCCTGACGGCGATACATCGATTAACGGTGACGAACCGCTGACACGCGAACAGCTTGCCGTAATGTTAATGGATTTACTGTCCGACCTTGCTCAAAAGGACGATGCGCCGGAATATGCCGATGCGGATTTGATTGACGGTGAGTGCCTCGAAGCCGTGGTGTTCGCGTATAAAACCGATTTGATGATTGGCATGGGCAACGGATTATTTGACCCGAAAGGCATAGTGACACGCGCCCAAGCCGCAACCGTTCTGAATACGGTATTAGGATTGACCTAACCTCCCTATTTGTGCTATACTGCTCTTGTTATGTATATCAAATACCCATGGGAGAACCACCATGAACGATGAAAAACTCTCCGCCCTGCGCGAGCAAATCGATGAAATTGACCGCGAGCTTGTCGAGCTTTTCCAAAAAAGAATGCGAGCGGCAGAGCGGATTGCCGAAGTCAAAATATCCGCGAACCTGCCGCTGTCCGACACCACTCGCGAGCGTCAAGTCATCGAAACCGCGGTATCACGCGCGGACAACGAGAATATTTCTGATACCGCCGCGTTTATGCAGTGGCTTATAAATATTTCCAAAAACAGGCAGCGTCTATGCGCGAGCCGCGCGTCCGGCGCGGATTTTAGCTCAAACTCCGATAATCGCTATACCATTGCCATAATCGGTCTGGGTCTTATCGGCGGCTCACTGGCATATGCCTTGAGCGGTTTCCGCAACGCGCGTATCATCGGTGTTGATACCAACGAGCAAACGCGCAGTCTCGCGCTCACTCGCGAAGCCGTAGACCGCGCGACCGATGACGTGCGCGAAGCCGTAACGTGTGCCGATTTAGTCATTCTTTGCCTGCACCCCGAACAAACAGTTAGTGTAGTAAAAGAGAATGCCGAATATTTCAAATCCGGTGTGTTCGTCACCGATGTGTGCGGCGTGAAAGAACCTATAGTACAGCGCGTTCGCTCGCTTCTGCCCGATGGCGTTGCCTATGTGCCGTGCCACCCTATGGCGGGCAAAGAGAGCGGCGGATTTGAGAACGCCCGCCCCGATTTGTTTCTGGGCGTTGGATTCGCTATAACGCCGTTGGAGGACACAAGCCGTGAAGACATTGATTTTGTTGAGAAATTAGCCCGCTATATCGGCGCGGAGCATATCAAATGCGTCACCCCGTCTGAACATGACGCGCTGATTGCCTATACAAGCC
>WRJE01000057.1 GCA_009782385.1 Oscillospiraceae bacterium
TCCATCGTCATAAAACTCATCGGCAAAACGCGCAAACATAGGCATGAGGTCATTCCCTTTATACGAAGCGCGGTCAAACCATGTAAAGTGATTGATTCCCAGAACATTAACGTGGATGTCGCCGCGAGCGGCGGCATCTCCGGTTTCGCGCCGTACCATAGCCGCAAGCAGCTCCTGTGTGCCGAAAACCTCGTGGCAGCAGCCAAAGGCTTTTATTTTCGGAAAAATGTGATATAATGTCCTTAGGCACAGGCTCATCGGGTTTGTATAGTTTATGACCCAAGCGTTGGGAGCGCAGTCCTTAATAGCCTCGGCAAATTCGACATACATAGGAACTGTCCTAAGTGAGCGAATCATGCCGCCCGTCCCGACAGTGTCACCGACAGGCTGAAAAATGCCGATACGCTCAGGTAAATGCACATCGGATCTCATATGTTCAAAATCGCCCGGCAATATAGATATTATCACAAAGTCCGCGCCGTCCAGCGTTTCACGCAGTGTCGGCACGGTGATATAATTCCATTTACCGACCGTTTGCGGGTCGGACGACAGGCGGTTACCTATTATCTCGTTGTTTTTCGCGGCTTGGATATCAATGTCAAAGAGCCTTATCTCGCCGCTCAGTTCAGGCTCAAGCGCAAGGTCGGTCATAAATGTCCGCGCCCAAGCCATCGAGCCGCCGCCGATGTAGGCTATACGCAGGGATTTGCTTGTTATTGTCATAATTGCCGTTCCTTTCCAAAGAGAGACTAAGGGGGGTTGAATTGGTTGAATAGGGTTATTTTAGAGGGCGTATTAGACGGTATAGTTGTGGACAGGGTTGTGCGGGACGAAGAGTTCTCAATGCCGTCAACGCACTTTCATCAGGAATACGAGATATATTATCTGTTCGAGGGCGAACGGTATTTCTTCATCGAGGATAAAACGTATCCCATACACAAGGGAAGCCTTGTCATAATCAACGCTATGCAGATACATAAGACAAGCGCGTTCGGCAAATTGCCGCACGACCGTTTTCTTATCGAGTTCTCAGACGAGCCGTTCGCGGCGTTTTTAAGAACCGTATGCGGCGCGGAATTGCAAAACCTTATCACCGAACACGTTGGGGTATGGGAACTTGACGAGCGGGGTCAGTACGCGGCGGAACAGCTTCTTTGCTCGATAGCGAAAGAGGTCAAAGAGCAGAAGCCCCATTATCAAACTATTGTAATGATGAAACTCGCGGAGCTTTTGCTTAATGTAACGCGGTTTGAAAAAAGAGGTAAAGCGGGCGCACCCGCGTCGAGGGAGGCTAAACACGCCCAGATAAACGGAATTACCGACTACATATCAAACAATTATGACAAACGCATATCATTAGACGCGATATGCAAGGAGTTCTATATCAGCAAAAGTTATTTATGCCGTATTTTCAAGGACGTAACAGGCTCTACCGTGCAGGAGTACATACATATGCGGCGCATAAAAAAGTCACTGGAACTGTTAGAGGACAATAATATGAGCGTTGCCAATGTGTCGGCTTCATTAGGTTACGGGACTTTAACGCATTTTGAGCGTATGTTCCGCAAATACACGGAGACAACGCCGCTTAAATACCGCAAGAAAATGCACCTGATACGCCAGAAGGTACGCGAACGCAAAAACGAGGACTTAAAACGAGACTAAGGTCAATACGGCAGCGGCAAAATTCCCTCGGCAACTATCCCGTCCCACAGGTCGTCTTTGGGGAATCCGGCGGATTCGCGGGTATCCCCGAATCCCGAAAGCATCATCGCAAGGGCGAACAGCAGCGAGCCGTTGCCGGGAAGATACAGGGGAAGCTCACCGTGTCCTCGCTGAAAATTATTCCCGCTGACAGTATAACTGTTTTTCGCGGTATCGGCAAGCAGTATGTTAACAGCGTCTTCGTGTCTGCCGAGACGTGTAAGTGTCATCGCGCACAGCGCGAAATCCCAACCCCACATCGTGGATTTATCCCAGCACTCCAACACGCGGTCAACCGTGCGGGACATAGCTTCCTCGTCAATACCGTCATAGGGTATAAAACCGTAACAGTAGAGCATGGACGGATGGTCGAGGTTAAACGCCGTAAAAGTGTCGGGGCAGTTCTCGTGTGCCGGATACAGTCCGTTCAAGACCTTAGGAACGGCTATTTTTTTTGCCGTTTCGCGCCAGTCTTCGGGGTCTTCGCCCGTTTTTTCAGCCCAACCCGCCGCCAGCTCAAGCCCGAACCGCCAGTAGCACAGCTCAAACATGGGGTTGAGCGTATCCATAGGCGCGTGTTCCTCTTGCGCGGGTATCAGCGGCGGCGCGAGGTCATAGCGTCCTGTCTGTTCGTTATATCTTAGAAAATCGCGCATAAACCGCGCTGTTTCGCGAACTAACGGCCAGTATTCCCGCATAAACGCCTCGCGTTCGGGTTCGGGTTTGCCAAGCCTTACAAGTTCGAGCATATACAAGATATGCGGCTGCTGCCAAACAAGCAGCACGGCAATCCATGACGGGCTGTCGATACCCTCAGAACCGACCATTTTAGGCCAACGCGCGCCTTTGAACCCGTTACGCGCCGCGTTGTCCTTGGCTTTCTCGAGAATATCCCTGTACCACTTAAAACTCTTTTCCAATAAATGACCGCGCCCCCAAAGGGCGAACCATGCCGCGTGAAGTATGTGCATTTCCAAATGAAACTTGCCGTACCAACTGTTACAGGACAGCCCTGTTTCCTGCGGCGGAATATTACCCGCGCATTGTGCGGCGGTAAGATACTGTGATAATACCGTCCTGCGCTCAAGCTCACGGGCGCGGGGGTCACTCACGCGGCTGAAATCGACCGCGCCGCCGCTTTGCCAAAAGCGTTCCCATCCCTCCGCGCTGTCACGCAGAACACGGCTGAAATGCCAGTTATTATCGGGTTCATCCGGCGCGAATGACAGCGTGAACTCGTTGCTCCGAAACTCAAACGAATGGGTTCTTGTCCGCCGTATTTCCTCAACGCCGCCTATCAATACGGAATATGTGTCGCTGTCTAACGCGCGTTTCAGCAGAAACCCTCCGTCACAATCGGAACCCTCCGTTGTGTGGCGGTCATCTTTTGTCCAGTCTGATGCGTCCTTCAAATGTGAGCCGTATGGGAAAGACACTAAGACCGACAGGCGTTCAGGGGTTTCGCATTCAATCGAAAAACCAAGCACGTCCGCGCTTTGGGCGCAGACCGTGCGGACGGACACGCGGCTTCCGTTCAGCGAAAACGCGCTGTAAAGTATGCCCGTATATAAATCCAACTCCTGATGTACATCGGAAATATCTGATATGCCGCCGCCGTCCCATAACAGCGAGATACGCGCCAGATTCAGGCGGTGCGGATTATGCCGCAGCCAGTCATATGCCGCCTCACTGCCGCTTTTGCGCTCCGAAGCGTATTCATATACGCGCCCGCCGTACTCGTAAACCGTCTTTTCCACATCATCGAGAGTATAGCGCACACCATCCGGAGCGGGTTCACTGTGCCAACCCCACTCGCTCATGGTGCATAGAGGAAAAACACTGTAATGGCTGTACATGGATTGAAAACCGGTAACATCGGCGGTAAAAGCAAAACCGCCGTTGCCCACGGTCAAGGGGGACTCCGTATCCGCCGCAGTCAGCACGGGATTGTGTCTCCGCGCCAACACTTCTCTGTCAATCATACCGTTAATCCTAACATAATTATTTATGTAACCGGGCGGAGGGTGAACCCTTCCGCCCGGCGTTCATTCTGTCAAACCTAAATCTTACCTTACGGCATTAAACGCATCGTAATAACTTTGGTACAGTTCGAGATACCTTCCGACACCGATGTTTTCGGCTTCGTCAAGGAAGGTCTGCCAGCTCGCATCGGTCACGCCGTTAATGATGAAGTTAGAAATTCTTTCTCTCATCAGCGATTCGATGTCTGCGAACAGTCTTTGAAGCTCAGAAGCGTCATCGGGAACAGGCTTTAACAGCCTTGTCAGTATCATATATGAGTTTTTCTCAACAATACCTGCCGCCTGATACTGGCTCGCGTAGTCTCTGCGCTCGATACGGTGCGGGGGCAGATCAAAGATGTCGAAATAGTAGTCTCCCGGAGCGAAGAACTGACCTTGGTTGACAGGAACGATTTTATACAGAGACTGGTTGTCGGGGGTGTAGTTAACGCCCCATTTGCTGCCGTCAAATCTCAGCGGCGAACCGTCTTGAGCGTCTTCGCCTAAAATGGCTCTGACATCATCTGACATATCAAGCGGTCCGTTTGTGGCTTCGAGCATACGCTGTGTTTCAAACTGCTTATCCAGCCACTGCAATGTCTCGGGGATATACTGGTTGGCGGAGGTAATTACCGCGCCGAACTCGGGAATTTCAAGCTCACGGGGAATTTTCGCGCCGGAAGAGACGGACGGGGGCAGTATCGAAACCCAATTCTCTGTGGTATCGGGGTTAGCCCACGCCGAAGCTATAAGGCGCAGATACGTGGCAAAGCCGATTTGGTCTGAGTTAATCTTCTCGTTCCACGCGTTCTCCTCCTGTGTTATGGCATCGGGATCAAGAAGTTTCTCGGCATAGCACATGGCAAGCCACTCGCAAGCCTCGCGGAAACCGTCCATATATCCGGGGAAGACAATCTTGTCGTTATCTCCGATAGCGGCATAGACCCAACGCTGAAGCGGTACGCCGAACATACCGAAATAGGGATAGATACCCTCGATGTGGTGTTCAATGCCGCCGCCCGCGCTCATCGGATACATTCCGCTCGCGCCGGGTGCGCCGTCACGGAACGCTCTAAGCACGTCCGTTAGTTCATCAATGGTCGCCGGGACTTGTTTGTCTACCGCGTTAAGCCAAGTCTGATTCATGAAGAAGTGCGCGTTGTGGTTAATGTTCTGGGCGACAAGGTATCCGAGATAATACATCTTGCCGTCGCTCGCGCGGAGTGAATCGACCGTATTGTTAAGCGAAATGCGCGGGTAATAGTTGGGCATATTCGCCTCAAGATAATCGTCAAGCGGGACAAGCAGACCCTGAAGCACGCCGTACTCCTCGATGTTAAGGTTAAGGTTCGGGCGGATGATAACATCGGGCATATCAAGTGAGTTGAACATGAGGTTCAGTTTTTCGTTCCACTCGCTCTCTTTGATTGCCGTCCAGTTAATCTTTACTCCGGTTTCTTCTTCAAGCTGATTGTAATACCAGAGATTCGCGAAGTCGGTCGTCTGGTTGTCCAGTTCCCATTGCCAGACATTCAGCGTAATGGGTTCAGCCGGGGGAGGCGGCGCGTCACCGTCAGACGCGGGCGCGGGTGTCGCCGTAGCGGGCGCGGGTGTGGGCGTAGCGGTGTCTTCCGCAGGGGTGCAGGCGGCAATAACTGTCAGTGCTAACAGAATCGCCAAAAGGACAGCCGTGATTTTTTTCATACCTTTAATTCCTCCTATAATTTTTCTTTATTTTCACGCTGTTACGCGATGAAAAACATTAACCCTTCAGAGAGCCTATGGTTACTCCCTTAATAAAAAACTTCTGCATATAAATGTATAGTACGATGACAGGCCCGGTGGAAACAACTATACAGCAGTATTTAACGACCTCCGCCCTGCGTATCGCATCGGATATTACCTTGCCGTCGCCGAAGAATCCCATAAACGAATCTAACGATGAACCGGCCTGCGCCGTTGCTATAACGCGCCGCAGCACCGTTTGCAGCGGCAGCATACTGTCGTCACGGATATAGACCAACGCGGTAAAGTAGTCGTTCCAACGCGCCACCCCGTAATATACGCTCAGTACGGCGATGATTGTGCCGGAGAGCGGCAGTATCACGCGGAAGAAGTAGGTGAAATGCCCCGCGCCGTCAATAACAGCCGCCTCGTACAGCGCGTTCGGTATCGAGGTCGAGATATAAGTTCGCGCTATCATAAGATTCCACACCGAAACGCAGTTTATTATTATCATCAGCGTCATCGTGTTATAAAGCCCGAGTTGGCGGTTCATCAAGAACTGCGGAATCAGCCCTCCGGTAAAGAACATGGTAAAGATAAAGTAGAAACTGAAGAATTTTTTGCCCGCGAAATTGCGTGTCAGCGCGTATGATGCCATCATAGTCACGGTAATGCTTATAGCCGTTCCCGCTATTGTGTAAAGAAGCGAGTTGGCATAAGACCTCAGCAGCAGATTATGACTGAACACCGCCTCATAGCCTATCAGGGAAAAATCAACGGGCCACAGCAGAGCTTTGCCGCTGAAAATCGCTTCCGCGCCCGAAACCGACGCGATGAGTATCAGCCACAGGGGATACAGTATAATGATAAGTATAAGTGTCCACAACGCCAGATTTATCGCGTCGAAAAATCTGTCTTTCGGCGAGCGTTTGATGCGATTTTTGCGTTTTATGGCTAAATCCATGCCGTTTTCCCTCCCCTCTTAGAATAGGCTTGACTGATTCAGGCGTTTTGAAATCCAGTTAACGCTGACAATCAGCGCGAAGTTTATCACGTTGACAAATAGGTTAATAGCGGCGGTATATGAGAACTGCCCGTTCTGGATACCCATACGGTACACATAAACGCCGATAATGTCAGACGCGGGGATATTCGGCGGTGTCTGCATAAGCAGTGCCTTGTCTGTGTTCGATGTCAGCATCGCGCCGCAGTTAAGTATAAGAAGCAGGACTATTATTGGCACTAAGTGCGGAATGTCGATATAGCGTATCTTCTGCATATTGCCCGCGCCGTCTATCGTTGCCGCCTCATAAAGCTCGGGGTTAATGGCGGTCAGCGCGGCGATATAGAGGATAGTGTTCCATCCCGCGTGCTGCCAGACCTCAGTGGTGATGAAAATCGTGCGAAACCACGAAGCGTCTGTCATAAAACCGATTGAAGAGCCGCCCAACCACTCTATCAGCCTGTTGACAAGCCCCGTGGTGGGAGACAGGAACAGAAAGAGCATACCGACCATAACGACAGGCGAGATAAAATGCGGCGCGTAAATAGCCGTCTGAGTAAAGCGTTTGAACCGCCGCCATTTCATCTGATTAAGGAAAATCGCCATAACAATCGGAACAGGGAACGCCCAGAGCAGCCCGTATATATTCAAGAGTAATGTATTCCATATCAAGCGCGAGGAATAATACGAATCAAAAAAGTCGGCAAAGTGTTTCAGCCCAATCCATTCGCTGCCCGCGATACCAAAAGCCGCCCTAAAATTCTTGAACACGATTTGTATGCCGTATAAGGGCAGATATGAGAAGATGAACACCAAGGCGACAGCCGGAAGCAAAAGTATGTAAAGCTGCCAGTCGCGCCGTATGGCGAGTTCTAGCTTCTCCGCGGCAAATACGGCGGTAACGAGCGAAACGCCCGCCATTAACGCCGGAAAAACGGTAAGATTCAAGTCGGGGTTAACAGTGCTTGCCGAGAATATGATAAAAGCCAGTGAAACCACGGAAGGAAGACCAAAGCCCAACCACGCCAGTAATTTGAGCGGCCTCGGCCATTTCAAAACCCACGAAACAAGCAGATAAACAATGGCGGCAAACGATATAATCAGCAGTATGACAAGCACAAGAATAAATATGTTGGCGGCGGAGCTGTCCGCCCTGCCGACTAAACTGAAAAGGTTGACTTTTACGGCACGCCCCGACAGCGTTGTGCGAGCCCAGAAGCACGACGCTAAAAACATTATACCGATACTGCCGGTAAGGGTAATCCAGAATCTTACGGGTAAACGTAAAAGCCGCAAACCGCCGCACTCCTCTCCCGCATGATAAGCGAGTATCTGTCAAGTATTATATGTTCAGTACACATAGTATAAAATTCAGCGGACAAAAAGTCAATATATTTCACAAATTGCACAAAAGAATGTGGTTTTATCATAGAAATCATACGATATTACCCGCTTCGTATAGCGCAATAAAAAACGGAGTGTCCCACAGGATAGTTAAATCCCATACTCAGATTGAGAGGCACTTTTTCTCCTAAGAATTTCAGGCGTTACCTATGAGTGTAACAACAAATCATAATACTCAAAGTCCATCCCAACTCAGCGCGGCACTCAACGTCCTCGACCCGCCATTAGGAACTAATGCGAACCCGACCCGATGGTTCTTTGTCGGGGAGGCGTTCGCTTTTCCTTTCCGCTTGAATAATTTTTCGTGAAATATTTTTCGTTTTGTGTTATAATTGGCGTAGGAGTGGATTTCGATGCCGCTTATATCCGAGGTGATTCAATGCCAAAACTGAAAAAAATATTTATAATCGTTCCTATCGTGCTGATACTAATCGGACTGTATCTTTTTCTTGCGTTGGTCGTCTTTGAAGATGATATGCGTCCTCCGAAGCTACCCATAGAAAGCGCAGCAAATACGCTCTCCATAACCTCAAATGGCTGTTGTTTTTGGGTTGAAGATGTTGTTATATCTCTGCTTAATACCAACGGGCAAAGAACGGAACTCGGTAGCCATGAAGCCGTATATATGCACAATATTTTCAAACATACAATGCCGACAATCACAGACTCTCCGTTATCACTATTAGTTGAGTTCAAATGCTTTTACGGCGATGAAGTCGACTTTTCAATGTCGGTTATGGATTTTACCGACATCAACGAAATAAAACAGACTGGCGTGTTAATATATTTTCAAGAACATGATGATGTCTACTTAAATGTTGTAGCGGGCAAAAATCATAAAAGTTATAAAATGGGAAGCGAAGAAAATCGTTGGCTTTTGATGGATATACCAAACAGTATTTATTCAAATTAAAAGGCAAAACGGGGGAGCTTGCGAGTGGAACATTTAGAAAAAAGAAATGGCTTGCATAAATATATAATGAGTTTTAACGAGAACGAAAACCCCTCATATCAATATACATTTCAAGTCAGAAACTCAATGGATTTTCATACTCTCAAAGAACAGATTTACGATGACGGAAATGGTAATATAACCTATCTTCGGAAACGTCCCCGACCGCATACAGCATACCATAAACCAACAATCATCTCAACCCTCATTTCCCAGCCAAAGCAAAAATCCGAAGCCCTCGCCGATGACTTTTACATCGAGCGCGGAGTTCGGATTACTTGCGGTTGGCACGCCCGGCAGGATTCGAACCTGCGACCCTTTGGTTCGTAGCCAAATACTCTATCCGGCTGAGCTACGAGCGCGTATGCCTATTGTGGCGATTATAACACAAGTTTTTTGAGATTGCAATAGGTAATGTTACATAATAATTTTTACAAACGAACACAGGATAAAATTGTTGTTGCGGCGAGCCTCCTTTCATGGCATAATAGCCGTAATGACAAGGCGAGACGAGGGAGGACGGGCAATCCGACACAGATAACGTTGACATGATGGGAAAAGTTTTACATAGGGATGAATGGGTTGGCGGAACGGTTGGGGATTGCTCTAGCCGATTGACTGTGTTATAATGGCTGTACATCCATTTTGAAAAGGCTAAAACACCATGCGTCTTGAAATTATAGATTTTATACAATCAAATCCCGATTGGGAAGATACCGAAACATGAAAGGAACAACCGCGAACGCTATATTACTGCGTTCGCGGTTGCTATTTCTTTTCTATGGTAATTTCAAGTCCATATAAATCCGCTATATCCAGCAATGTTTGCAGATATATTCCATTACGCCCTAATTCCATGGACTGTACCGTATGTCTGCTACGGTGAATTGTTTCACCAAACCCTTTTTGTGTAAGCTCAGTCCATTCCCTGATTATTTTTATAATTTCGTTGGCTTTATAGTCATTAGCTTTGATCTTCATAATACACCTCTTGACAAGTGTACCATCAATACGCTATTATTGAGAAAATACGTATTTATAATACGCTATAAGAGGAGGTGAAAAGTATGCCGGACTATAAAACTATGTATTTCCAATTATTCAACAGTGTTACCGATGCAATAACTTCACTACAGAAAGCGCAACAGGATGTTGAAGATGTCTTTATTAACGGAGATGAGGAAATACCTGAATTTGATGTACAATATGATTATTCTTGATTAAACCCTCCTGTTGTTGTATAATAACAGCAGGAGGCGTTTTGTATGCCAAGTCAAGCAAACCCGCCGTTATTCGGTGACAATCCGCATAATTTGATTCTCGGAACTTTCCCCAGTCCTATGTCGCGGGAGAAAAAGGAATACTACGGCAATCCGCGCAACCAGTTTTGGCGGCTGTTATTCGGAGTGTTTGACGTTCCATTTGACAACCCCGATTATGAGCAGAAAAAAACCGTCCTTTTTAAGAACGGCATTGCACTGTATGATGTGATTACAGCCTGCGAGCCTGACGGCGCGTTGGATTCAGAACTTAAAAATTTAGTTTACAACACGGAGCTACCGGATTTTACCGCAAAACACGGGATTCAAAGGGTGCTTTTCAATGGAAATAACGCATACTTGTTTTACAAGCGCGGGATTGGAGAAACGGAGCGGAATGTGTTGCCGTCAAGCAGTCCGGCTAACGCTCGTATGAGCTTTGATGAAAAACTGCAAATATGGCGGGATGTTATAATAACAGCGAGGGGTATTTAATAAATACTTGACAACGCGCTTTATTTCGACTATAATGGAATCACACCCCATAATAGCCGAAAGAAGGTGCGTTAATGTATATCCGAAGACATATAGAACCGGTGGTGGCGCGTATTGCCAAACGCAAACCTGTTGTCGTGCTGACCGGTGCCCGTCAGGTGGGCAAGTCTACCATGCTCAAAGAAGTGTATACAGGGATTCGTTATGTCAGCTTGAACCGCCCGTTGGTGCGGGAGAGTGCCAAAGAGAATCCTTCTCTGTTCTTTGAGACGAATAAGCCGCCCGTCATTGTGGATGAGATTCAAAAAGCGGCGGAGATTTTCGATTATATAAAGGACATCGTTGACGAGAACAAGGACAAGGGGCAATTTTACCTTACCGGTTCTCAGAGCATAAAGCTGATGAAAAACGTCAGCGACAGCTTGGCGGGTCGCGCGGGTGTTATCAAACTGCTTGGGCTGTCCATGCGGGAACTTGCGGGGTCTTCTTGCCGTACTCCGTTTAAGCCGACACCGGAACATTTTTCAGAGGCGGAGAAGGAGCGTATCGGCTATGACCCCGGTAAACTGGCGGAGTGCATACACAAAGGGTTTTTTCCCGAACTGTACGAGACAGAAAGTGATTTGCGCGATTGGTCGGATTATTACAGCTCCTATTTTCAGACCTATATTGAAAAAGACATCAAGGATGTGCTGAATATTCAAGATGAATCGGCATTCATTAAATTTGTCAAAGCCGCCGCTTCGCTTACGGGCGAAATGTTGAATATGGCCACCCTTGCTGAAATCTGCGGCAAGGATGTCAAGACCGTGCGAGCGTGGTTGTCTGCGTTGGAATCCAGCGGGTTGGTATATCTGTTAGAGCCGTACTACAACAACTTCAACAAACGGCTGATTAAGACACCGAAACTGTACTTTCTCGATACGGGGCTTGCTTGTTGGCTTTTGGGTTGGAACACGCCGGAACAGTTGACAAACGGAGCAATGTGGGGGCATATGTTTGAGAGCTTTGTGTTCTGCGAAATTCTGAAAAGTTATTATAACGATGGGATTGTAGAGCCTCCGCTGTTCTATTACCGTGATAAAGATAAAAACGAGATTGACCTTTTGATTGCGGACGGAGACGTGCTGTATCCCGTAGAAATTAAGACGGCCAGCGACCCTAAGAAGTCAATGATAAACAGTTTCCGTTGTATCGGCAATATACCGGGCAAGCAGGTTGGTTCAGGCGCGGTTATTTGCCTTGCTAAAGAGCGGCTGCCGTTGGCTGATAATGTTTGGATATTACCGGCGTACTTGATTTGAGCGACTTTGGCGGATGCCAATAAGTTGGCAAGGAGTTGCGTTCTTCACGCAATTCCGCTATGGTTTTCAGCGGGATAATTCCATATTTGACAAATCCTCAGAATATCAGTATGCTAATAGAAAACATATTTTGAGGGGGAGGGACATCCGTGCCGGAACAAAGGACTAAAACAAGCGAATTGCTGCAAAAACTGTTCAGAACAAAGAGTATTGCTCAATTTATTAGAAAAAATGAAAAGAATATGAACACTGTTCCATTTCATGCCTATATCAACCGACTGTGCGCCGAAAAGGATGTCCTTCCGGCATACATAATCAAAAAGTCCGGTATT
The DNA here is from genome assembly GCA_009782385.1 of Oscillospiraceae bacterium. Classification (GTDB taxonomy): domain Bacteria; phylum Bacillota; class Clostridia; order Oscillospirales; family UBA929; genus WRMG01. Next base: position 12,200 of record WRJE01000057.1, read on the forward strand.
GAGCGTACTTTCGGACACCAAATCTTTAACGGCAAAAGAAATCCCTCCCGCGACAAGATAATCCTGCTCGCGTTTGGCTTTGAAATGGATTATGATGAGGCTCAGGCGTTGTTGAAATCAGCTCGAAAGAGCGCGCTTTATCCGAAGATTGAGCGTGACGCGGTCGTTATCCACGCCCTGAAACACAAGCTGCCGATTATAGATGTCCAAAGCACCCTGTCAGAACTGTCGCTTCCGCTGATTGGCGAGGAGGGACACCGTGGGTAAGTCCTTTGCAGGGGAAATATTGAAAACCGATGACCTCGCCACGTTTCCGCCGGATATAACAGGGCGGTTTAATGTCTTGGAACTCCTTGCTCAAAATGACTTTGGCGAAACTTTTCTTCTCTCTGAAAAAAACGGAGGGAAGCGATTTATAATCAAAAGCCTGCGCCAATCTGAGCTCAGTCCCGAATCGGAAACATTACGGGGACTTGAACACAAGGGGTTACCAAGGTTTGAGCCGCAAATAGAAGGCGACGGCGCGGTGTTTAGTCTGCGCGAGTATATCGACGGGTTATCGTTGGAGGAATACTTACTGGAGCACCCGGTTGCAGACGAAATGCTAGCTGTCCATATCATCGCCGAGCTTTGCGATATTCTGACCCTCCTGCACTCACAGCCAACGCCGATTATACATCGGGATATAAAACCCTCCAATATTATAATAGACCCTAATAACCATTCCGTCATGCTTATTGATTTCGGCGTTTCCAGAAAACTCTGCGAAGAATCCGGCAGTGACACAGTCTTGGTAGCCACAAGGGGATATGCAGCTCCCGAACAGTTCGGTTTCGCGCAGACAGACACACGCTCCGACATTTACTCGTTAGGAGTAGTGCTGAGGAATATGCTCACGGGGTCGGAAAACCGAATCAGCAGCAAGGCACTGGAACGCATAACACAGAAATGCACCGCGCTTGACCCGAAGGCTCGGTTTCAAAGTGCAGTGGATTTGAAAAAAGCCTTAATAAAGGCTAAACCGCGAAAGAGCCAAAAGGTTATGCGCCGCCTCGCAGTGGCTCTGACTGTCTGCGCTCTATTTGCCATAGGGTTTGCCGCCGCTCAAAACATGGGATTCTCAAAACCCGAAGTTTTACCTAAACCCGCCGATTATATGCCGCCGGAATCCAACGCTGTCAGCGAACCATACACCACACCGGAAATACTGTTGGCGGTCGCGGAATCCACGCCGCCCGGCATCATTGAGGATTGGAATTTTTATAATGCCGTACTGGAGATTATCGGCAAATCGGACGGGTATGAAATTATAGAAGATGATGTGGCAGAAATTACATATTTGGATATTTCAAGAAGAGACATTAAGAGCCTTACGGGAATTGAATTTTTTACTGTGTTAGAATATCTTTTTTGCAGCGACAGTGAATTGACCTCGCTAGATGTTAGTAACAACTCTTTATTGAAAGACCTTAACTGCTCCAACAATCAAATAACACTGTTGAATGTTAATGGTCTTACCAATTTAGAATACATTTATTGCGATAGAAATCAATTAACCGAGCTGGATGTCAGCGGGCTTACTACATTAGAACAGCTTCATTGTTGGGAAAATCAACTAACCACATTGGACGTTAGCAGCAATACCGAACTAAAAGAGATTTATTGTTCTGACAATCAACTAACCGAGCTAGACGTGAGTGGGCTTGTGAATTTGAAATATCTTGCTTGCCAAGATAACCGACTGACTTCGTTGGATGTCAGCAGTCTTTCCGCGTTGAAGGAACTTTATTGTTACATAAATGAGCTAACAGAGCTTGATGTGAGCAATAACAAAAGACTGGCAATACTTCATTGCGAAAGAAACCGACTAACCTCGCTTAACGTGAGCGGGCTCACCGCTTTAGAGGAACTGCATTTTGCAAACAACAATTTGAAAACACTGGATGTCAGCAGTAATACCGCGTTAAAGGCACTTGCTTGCAATGAAAATCAGTTGAACTCGCTGAATGTAAGCGGACTTATCGCATTAGAGTGGCTTGGTTGTCCGGATAATAATTTGAAAACTCTTGACTTTAGCGGCAATATCGCATTGAAATTGCTTGATTGCAGTTCCAATAACATAAATTCGTTGGATGTGAGCGGACTTACCGCATTAGAGTCGTTTGCTTGTTGCAGAAACAATTTGAAAACACTGGATATAAGCAACAATACCGCGCTTGTTTATCTTGAATGTCAAGAGAATCAACTCACGAGCTTAGACATATCAAACAATCCGGCACTAAAATTTCTTTACTGTTTTTGGAATTACATGGGTGATGACCCTGACATAAGCATACCGGGATGGCAAGATAAATGGGATGTTGCGGGGTGGCGTGATAATACTGAGTATGAATGGTGGTTTAATTATGATGAAGAAAGAATCTGGTATTTCCCTCATTGACAAAACGGCTTTTTGACGGAACATCGAGGAGGTCGTTTCTCACACTGGATTGCGCCCGGCATTAGCCGGGCAAAATTTTTTTCAAAAGTGTGCAGCCAGCACACCACTTTTACTTTTTTTGCGTTTATAATGGATTTGTCTATATAATAATAGGAGGTTGGCACAGTGAAAAAAATACTTAGTTTTGTTTTAGCGTTTATTATGGTGGTGGGGTTGCTGCCTGTGACGGAGATTCCTGCGGCGGCAGCAGTACCGTTGGTAAAGGAAAATGGTTTTACTTATGTTATCATAAATGACCACGGCACTTTTCTTACGTACTCAAACGAATTGGGCGATATAGATAATATAGAGGAAAATGGAGTTAATTTTTTACGTGGATATGTTGATTCCGGTGCATATATTATAGGCTATGACGGAAGCGATGTTATTGTCCCGGAAAAACTCGGTGGCGCAGATGTTGTTTATATAAGTCTTGTTCAGCAGGGTATAGAAACGTTGGATGTATCTGCTTGCAAAGAACTTAAAATTCTTGTATGCAGTTATAATCAAATAACTGAGTTGAATTTGAGCAACAACCCTGAGCTGATAGAACTTGACTGTTGGAATAACCGACTGACCTCGTTGAATGTAAGCAGCAATCCTAAACTGAGAGTATTTTACGCTGACAAAAATGAGTTGACGAAGCTCGATGTCAGTAATAATCCCTTGTTGGAAATATTTTGGTGTCCAAACAACAATTTGACCTCACTTGATGTCAGCAACAACCCCGAATTGTGGAGACTTTATTGCGGCGAAAATCAACTTTTCGTAATTGTTTTTTGTGTCCGCCGCCGCGATGCCGAACCGTAATAATTCCTTGATTATTGCGACCATTG
>WRJE01000058.1 GCA_009782385.1 Oscillospiraceae bacterium
CAGGAGCTTCATCAAGTCGCCGTCATCGCCTATCTCAAAGCCGGACTGCTCGCCCAATGTCTTATAGAACAGCTCGCGCGGCAGCTCAATAGTCGCCAACGCCTCGCCTGTGCCGAGACTGATATGATCCGTCCTTATGCCGCTGATGTGCGGACATTCGCGCAGAGCCGCGATAACGCCGTCTATGTCACCGATTCGCCGCATACCCGCGCCGCTCGCCCGCATACACTCGAACAGAGTGCTTTTGATCGGATGCTCGAACGGCAGTGTCTCAACCCACGGCGGCAGATTTAATCCAAGTTCCGTCACCGGGAACTCATAGAGGATAGTCTTCAGGAGTTCAAGGATGTCTGATTCTTCCAGCATTGAGCAGTTGACAGTCGATGCCGAAACTCCGTGCTTTGCCGCCAAGTCGTCACAAACCGTTTTCGCCATGGGAGAATCGGGATACATGGAATTTACAACGATGACAAAGGGCTTCCCGAGAGCTTTCAGCTCGTTTATGACCCTCTCCTCCGGCTCGATGTAATCTTCGCGCGGGATGTCCGTGATACTGCCGTCTGTCGTCAGCACGATACCGATGGTGGAATGTTCCGCGATGACCTTGCGCGTACCCATCTCCGCCGCCTCTGTCATGGGGATTTCATGCTCCAGCCACGGCGTGTTAACCATGCGCGGCCGTCCGTCTTCAAACTGCCCGATTGCGCTCTCGACCATATATCCAACACTGTCTATCATGCGAACGCTGAAATTCGCGCTCTCGCCGACTGTTATTTCAACCGCGTCTTCCGGCACAAATTTCGGTTCAGCCGTCATTATCGTTCGCCCTGAGCCGCTCTGGGGCAGCTCATCGCGGGCGCGTTCGCGCCACATAGTATTCTCGATGTTGGGGATAACAAGTATCTCCATAAAACGCTTGATAAATGTGCTCTTTCCGCTGCGGACGGGACCGACTACGCCGACATAAATGTCGCCGCCCGTGCGCCTTGCGATGTCTTCATAAATCTTTTCCATAAACATAAACCCCCTATCTCTTGCGCGGAATCAGCAGAAGCGTCCCCGCCTCAAGCTCGGCTGTTTCGGGTATCGCGTTCGCCGCCAGTATATCCCTCTGTGTCGCCGAATACCGCTTGGCTATATCCCAGAGCGTTTCGCCGTTACCCAAACGCCTTAGCGTGACAGATGCCATGCCGTCATCGGACTTGGGCGTTTCGGTGTCGCCGCGTATGCCGTCTACTACCATCAACCGCTCGCGTCCTGTCAAACAACCCTCAAACTGAGCGGTAAAACGTACTTCCAGACCATCGGCGGTAACGCCCGCGAAGACATCTCCCGCAACGCGGACGTTTGCCGACACACCGTGACCGTCCGGATTCGCGACAGCGGCTTCAACCGGAACTCTTATCTCGGAGCAGGCGTATTCGCCCTCCTCGGTGGTGTATATTATCTTTGCGATGGCTTCAACGCGCAGAACGGTATTCCCGCCTTCATCGGATTTTTCAACCGCCCCTAACAGTATTTGCGTGTCGATGATACTGTGCGCGGCGGGTTCGATATGCCCGCTCTCACGCGCCTGAGCGCGTATGGAGAAACTTTCCGGCACTGTATAAAGGCTCATTTCCTTCATGTCCGGCGCAATGTCGAAAACTGTGCTGTACGCGTCGGAGATTATATCCATGCGCTGCTCGCTGAATGCCAGAAGCTGCGCGTCGATTGTAATTTCCGCGTCAACCGTGCGTCCGTCACCCCTCAAATCAAGGTCAATACCCGAGAGCGTTAAGTTTGCGATAATCTCCGCGCTCTCGTCCGCTCCGTCCATTTCGATAATCTGTGAAAAGATAATCTCTTGCTCCCATGTTGACAACGCCAGAGCCTCTGCGGAATGGTTTTGGTAGAGTACGGATACCGCCGCGCTGCCTTTCAGTACCGCCTTTGTGCCGATAATCTTGACTTCACCGGCAGACGGTCTCACATCCACGTTCAGTATCTCGCCGATAGGCGGTCTGCCCGAAGGCAGCTCGATTTGATCGTTGACGGTGATAATTTTATCCCTTGCCGCAATCAGCATATTTACTTTGGCTTGCTTTAACAGCGTTTCAAATCCCGCCTCGCTCACTCCAACGGTAAGTTCGTGCGAATACGGCGCGAATACGCTCGCGTCAAGTCTTACTCCCGCTGTCACTCCGACCTTGCGCGGATTGATTGTCCGCGCACCGGCTCCGGTAACCGAAACGGACGCGAACACATTCGCGTCATTGTGAACGCCTCTCTGCTCAAAGAGATGCGTAAAGGGAATCACTACCTCTAATCTCTTGACGGTGTTGAAACCGCCCGTGAACGCCGGATCGTCGGGTTTGTACAATACGCTGACGCGCACTGCTCCCGCCAGTTCGACGCCGTTTTCGGTGATACGCTTTTCCCTCACGCAAGCAAGAGCTCGTGTGTCGATGATATTGAGGATATCGGGAAAGGAATCCGGCACGATTATGTCGGCTGTTTCCTCCTTTAACACCCCCGCGCTGAACCGGTTTTCATAGCCCAACAAGGGCCGGCGAATAAGCTGCATAATTTTCACTCCTTCTCGTGTTTCAATAGAGTATATGGCAGCTATTGGACGTGTATGACAAGTATATTGAAAATAAAGAGAAAAAGTGTTCTTCATATACTATATACAAAATCCTGCTTGCGTGATATAATGTAAGAGGCGCGAAAGGGAGTTTGATGTTATGTTTAAGTCCAAACGGATATTAAGCCTGTTTTTAGCTCTGCTGACATTGGCGGTAATGCTGCCGTCCGGCGGTATCTACGGCGCGGCAACGGATATTGACATATATGATGCTTTTGAGAATGAACTGAGCGAGGCTCGTGAATCGTTCTTTAACAGCTACGCGCCCGAAGCGATGGATCTTGAAGTCATTGAAATCGACACAGGCGGGCTAAAGCATCAGCCCCCTATTATTATTGAACCCGACCCTCCTTCAGAAGGCGTGGCTATAGAAAGATTCTATGCCCCGTCACCGCCCTCGGGCATTGGCGCGACACGGACTTTCAAGGATGTAGGCACGGGCAGACTGATTGGGCAGGGAGTACATACAAATATTTGGGTGTTAGCCTCAGAGAGTAGAATTAGCACGGAATTGGCAAATAAGGCGGCAACGGAGTTTGACGAAATTTATAAACGCATGACGGGAGACAGCGGATTCGGGGCGCACGCTAATGTGGTTATTAACACGGAGTACGGCAGTATGCCCGTTGTCGGCGATATAGACGGCGATGGAAGGGTTAACTTCGTATTTTACAGCATGAGTTCCGGGGGATTCTTTAGTAACGGAGATTTTTTCAACGGTTCGTACAACGAACTGGATATGGTAAATGTCAACATAAGCTATTGGAACAGCATTTTGACAAATAATACGGAAGCAAACTGGCTTAGTATGTATAACACTATGGCGCATGAATTTCAGCATTTGCTGTTTTATATGTATTTCGGGGTTAATGCTCCAAGCGGGTATTCATGGCTTAATGAATCCCTAAGCGAGCTTGCCGGAACATTTTTCCCCAAGCCGGGCGCGGAGATAGCCGAGTTCGGGCGGCTGCTCAGTGCTTCTCAAAACAGCTACGCGAACAGCGGTTACGGCGACTTTATCAACTTTAACAACAGCTTGAAGAACTACGGCATGGTAAAACTGTTTTCGATGTTAATGTATAAATCCTACACGGGTTACACAAAGAATATATATAATCATATGATAGCCGCGTACCCCGCCGGAAGCAGAGCCGCAAACCAAACTAAAATAACCACAGACGGACATGATAAAACCGCGAGCGGGCTTTTATTCGCGGGAACGGGACTTGGAGACGGAAGCAACACGCTCTCGCTGGCTTATTATCTGTTTATGGAGAGCTTTGCGGCGGACGGCGGCACGATACGGAGTTCCGAACCCGCAAACGCTAAAAAACTGTATGACGCGAGCAATCCGCCGGACAACCTTTGGGCGATACGCCCTGTTGTCGGCACATCTGACGGACGTGTTTATTTAAGCGGTACGAGCGGCCTTTATTACACCGTGAACGGCAGTGCCTACAGCAGTATTCCGACCCTAGCTTCCGGCGGGGCGATTACTCTAAGGGGTTACTCAAACGGCGCGGACGCAACGCATGAAATGCTTTATAAGCTGAATACTGCGGAGGGCAGTCCGATACTGACAATCACCGCGCCTAATGACGGAAACGCCGGAACACTATATTATGCCGTCATTCCGAACGACCCTACAGAAATAGGATCAAACGGCGCGGACGTGTATCCGCTGACTAAAGGCAGTCCCGTCACGGTTAACTCACACGGACGCGGCGCGTATCTGTTCGTTTCAACACTGCGCCAAAATGTAAGCTCGTCTGTTACATATTCTTGGTCAGCACCGCTTAACGACAATGATTCCGTGGCGGCGGACAAAAGCCAAATTACATGGAACAGAATCAGAAACCAAAATACGGAACAGAGCTGGGTTATTTCAAATCTCTCACTGCCCACAAGCGGCGGGAACGGCTCGAGTATCTCGTGGTCATCAAACAACGCGGCTGTTTCAAGTTCCGGCGTTGTTACGCGCCCTGCGGCGGGAAGCGGCGACGCGGCTGTAACCCTAACCGCCACAATAAGCAAGGGTTCGGCGAGTGATACGGTTGTGTTTACACTTACCGTCCCTCAAGCAAAATCCGACGCGGACTCCGTGGCGGAAGACTTGGAATGGCTAACATGGGATATAATACGGAACGCCAACTCCACAACCACGAGTATAATGTCAAATCTCAGCTTGCCGTCAATCGGGGGCGCGGAAGGCTCGGCGATTGCGTGGATATCAGTTCCCGCCGGAATAATCTCCTCAACAGGTACGATTACACGTCCCGAAAGCGACACCGAGGTAGTTCTGACAGCGGCAATCTCAAAGGGCGTGTCAAGTGACAGTAAAAATTTCAATCTGACGGTAAAAGCCAAGGGCTCAGGCGGCGGGCTTATCGTTCCCTCTCTAAACAGCGCGGGAGTTTTCATCAACTTAACCGATGAAACTATTGAAACTTCCGGTTTTACTGTCGCCGCGTACAGCGTTGACGGCGGCAATAAATGGAAAAAGGGCGCGCTGCCCTCGGGAGATAAGTTCGCAAAGCTCTTTAATAAAGACATGGAACTGTGGATTAGCGATAAATGGAACGCTAAAGCTGTAAAGGAGGGTAAAACGGTCGTACAGCCTAAAGGCGTACCCGAAAACGCGAGTATTGTTAAGTTCCCGAAAATAAATAAACGCCCCAGAGCGGAACGGCTCGTACCGTATTTCCCCCAAAGTCCGGATAACATATGGTATCCGGTGAAAAAAGGTGAAACAGATGCCGTTACGGGCGGGTTTGAATACGCGAACACCTCTAACGGGAAAACCCCGGACGGCGATGGTTGGCAGCCGTTGAGCGCGGGATACGCAGTCAACAATGGCAAGGCGAAGACGACATATCTTGTGCGTTCCGCGCCCAATCCTTCAAACGGCGAATATGCCCCGGCAAGCAAGGCGATAAAAATCAAGCCCGCCAACTACGGCAAAGTGCCGAACATTAAGATTAACCAAAAGAAGGGTATTATTACGCTGAAGGCCGGGTTTGCTTACGCGGTCGGGGACGGAAACTTTACGGTTGTCGGGGAGAAAACGGAGCTTAGTATCGAGGGACTGGCAGGGGCTACCGTTAGGATAAAAAAAGCCGCCACGGGCAAAAAGCCCGCGTCGGCGGTACAAACGCTGTCAGTGCCGGGCGCGTAAAAAGGACATCGCCGATTGCACGGGCGGATTGCCATCCTCCCCTACAAACACGCATAAATCACATTCCTTAGCCGGGGTTGAACATAGGGTTCTTTACTTGGCGACAGCTGCTGCATATAGACATATGACAATCCGATTTCGGGGTCAACCGAGAAAGTCGAGCCGAGCAGCCCCGACCAGCCGAAATTGCCGAGCGTGCTGTTGTTCCCGCCCTCCGCGGGGTTTATCAGCGTTCTCACGCCTAACCCGTAACTATAACCGCAGTTGTCCATGCCCTTAAATTCTTTCAGCCGCGTTTCGCACAAGTGATTCATACGCATTAGGTCAATCGTGTTTTTGCTCAGTAAATTGTAACCGTTTTTAGCTTTGCCGCCGAAACACAAAGCATTCGCGAATTTTCCGAAATCATCGGTGGTTGAAACCAATCCGCCGCCGCCGCTCTCATATTTTTGTTGCGGGTCGAGCGAACCCAACGGGTCGCGCCCCGCGTCTGATATAGAATGCTCGCGTGTCTGCTCATTGAAATAGTAACAAACAGCAACGCGGTGCTGTTGGTCGAGCGGAACGCGGAAATATGTGTCGTTCATGCCAAGCGGCGCGAATATCTCATCACGCATAAACTGCCCCAAAGTCTTGCCCGACAACGCCTCGATAACCCCCGCCAGTATATCATGACTGTAACCATAAGCATAATGCGTACCCGGCTCGAACTCGAGCGGTCCTTCTGACATCGCGGTGATAAATTCGGAAATAGTGAAATTGTTGCCCGTTGATTTTATAAGCTCCTCCAAACGCGGCGGAGGCGCGTATGAAAAACCCGATGACATAGTGAATAAATCCATAATTCTAATAGGGCTTAATTTTGCAAACTCCGGCAAATAGTCATGAACAGGGTCGGTTAGCAGAAACAAGCCCTTTTCGTAGAGCCGCAGTGCCGAAACGCAGGTTACAACCTTAGTCATCGACCAAACGGCATACAGCGTATCGGGCGTAATCTGTTTTCTCTCTTCGATGTTAGCATACCCCATATGATGGCGGTAAACCTCGTCACCGCCGATGTAAACGGCAATATCCGCGCCCGGTATGCCTACGGATCGCAGCGAATCAACGAAATCGGTAACTCTGTCAAATTGCATTGATAATCCCTCCCCTTTTATATGGAATTATAGCACACTGTCATTTGCAAAACAACCGCCAAAATATTAACACGGCGGACACGGGCGGACGAACGGCCGCCCCTACAAATTCGATTCTGTATAAAATTAAAATTTTTCTTGCAATTTGAATTTACTTGATATATACTATAGTCGAAAGGAGTGATGTCTATGGATATTTCATCAGCCGGTGCCATTCCCGGTATGTCAATCGAGTGGAGTCAAATGTCGGCAAAGACGGCTGCTTCGACATCGGTAATGAAGATGGCTATTGAGGAGCAATCCGATATGCTGTCAACACTCCTGAAAGGTGTTGAACCCGACGCGCAGGCAATGCAGCTATCGGCAAACCCGAACGTAGGCAGTATGTTCGATATGTCGGTATAGAGAGTTACATAACGCAGGGGCTGCCGCTATTTTGCGTCAGCCCTTGTGCGTTAGCGAGAGGGTGATTATTGGCATGGCAACCAAAATAATGAGACAGTATACGTTCGGGGAAGAAATCGGCAACACGATAACTCACGGCGTTATGGCGTTAACCGTACTGGGCGGCATTGCGCCAACGGCTATCTGCGCCTATCTGCGGCACGGCTCGCTTGCCGCCGTAAGCGTATCTATCTTCATGTGTTCGATTTTTCTAATGTTCCTTTGTTCCGCGCTCTATCACAGCATGACGGCGGAGACGCGCCACAAACAAATCATGCAAATCCTCGATCATATTTTCATATACGTTGCCATTGCCGGGACATATACCCCCATCACACTGGTGGTTATCGGCGGATGGCAGGGAATTGTCGTTGCCTCGCTTCAGTGGGCGATGGTGATTTTCGGTGTCTTGCATAAATCTATAGTAAGGCGTAAAATCCCCAAAGTATCGCTTACGATTTACCTCGTTATGGGTTGGTCCGCTTTGTTTGTCGCCCCCATGCTAATACGAAACGCGAGCTTGGGACTGTTACTGCTTATTCTCGGCGGCGGCGTGTTTTACTCTGCGGGCGCGTATTTTTACGCGAAGAAGGGAAAGCGGTTCTTTCATATGATTTGGCACTTTTTTGTAAACCTCGGCGCGGTATGTCATTTTCTGGGCATATTGCTGTTTTTATAAGTATTAGAGAAGGAGCTTTTTACAAATGAGTAACAATGAGATTTTATTAGAGAGCGGCACTAATGAACTGGAAGTATTGGAGTTTGCGGTTGCGGGCATTGTTTTCGGTATCAACGTCGCGAAGGTCAATCAGATACTGCTGTATGAAAAACTAAAACCCATGCCGAACAGTCATCCATACGTTGAAGGCATTTTCAAGCTGAGGGACAAGATTCTCACAGTCATTGACCTTGCGGGCTATATGAATCTGCCTCATTCTGAAAGCACCGACCGCGACTACTTTATTGTAACGCACTTCAATAATATTGATTCGGCTTTTCATGTGCATTCCGTAGAGGGGATACACCGTATTAGCTGGAATATGATTGAAAAGCCCGATGCTACGATATACGGCGGCGCGGAAGGGTTGGCGACCGGTATCGCAAAGGTAAAGGACAAACTTATAACGATAATTGACTTTGAAAAGATTATTTTTGATATTAGCCCTCTAAGCGGCATAAGGACTGATGAGATAGAGCATCACGGCAGCCGCGTTGATAAGCCGATATTTATCGCGGACGACTCGGTGCTGCTTGAGCGTCAAATCATTGAATCGCTCCATAAAGCCGGATATCAAAATGTCAGTGACTTTAGTAACGGGCAGGAAGCGTGGAACAGGCTTTTGGAAATCAAGGAGCAGGTTGAAGCCGGAACGCCGTTGGAAAGCCTTGCGGCGTGTGTAATTACCGATATTGAAATGCCGAAAATGGACGGTCACCGCCTTACAAAGCTGATAAAAAACGACCCTGTGCTTAAAAAACTGCCTGTTATTATCTTCTCATCGCTCATTGATGAAGAAATGCGTAAAAAAGGCGAAGAACTGGGAGCGGACGCGCAGCTGACCAAGCCGGACATCGGCAAGCTAATCAGCGCGTTGGATCAAAAAATAAACAATTATGACGCTCATACATCTTTTTGAGCGCGAGGATGATACATATAAAGCGTTAAAAATTATACTGGACAGAGCCCCGAGGTTTCTGCGGGAGTTTTATGAGCTTGTCCCAAACTATAAAGACGGACTGGATTTCGTGGATTTCGCGTATGGCGAGATAAAACAGCGCAAGAGTAAAGTTCCGGTCGAGCGTTATATGCGATGGGAAATTTGCCTTATCACTCTTAAACTGGAAATGCTTGATAAACTGGGATATTGGGAGGAATATCACAACTTTTTCAACGATATGTACGACAAGCACCCGCACTATCAGGGTAAGTACGCGAAGAACGCGGTACACCTGAAGATGGCGCGGGCGCACCCATATATGATAAGCGAGGACGGGGATTTTTTGAACGTGCATTTTCTTTATCTGCTATTGCCGCGTTATGAGGCGATATGTAAATATCTGCGAGCAAAGGCTCAGATAAAACGAAAGCCGCCTGTCATCGATGAACAGACGGCGAAGCGCAATTACGCGCTTTTGAGCGAGCGGTTGGAGCATTTGCTGAAGTTGGACAGAAACTTGTTGCAGCTCTATAGGTGAATTGTAGGGGACATCGTCCTCGATGTCCCGCTTTTGAATTGATACGGACGCGCAATGCGCGCCCCTACATCAATTCTGCGACAAATGCGCGTTGATTTCCGCGCCGAGCAAAATTATGAAACTTATAGCGTAAATCCAAACGGCAACGGACAGAACCGCGCTGACACTGCTGTAAAGCGGATTAATTTTGAGAAAAATCCTTGAGAACCGCTCGAAAAGAAAGTTAAAAACAAGCCACAGAGCAGTCGCCGCAGCCGCCCCCGCAACCCTGTACTTTCTGACAGAACCGCATTTCGGTGTAAATGTATATAAAGAGGCTATAAAGAGAAAAATTATACACGCCGCCCCGATACGGCTCACAATATCGAGGAGTATTTTATCGCTCCGAATAAAAATAGAAGCGGCAATGGGAATTGCAATCGCGGCGACAAATCCCAATGTTAAGACCAACGCAATCCCCCGCGCTTTTACCGTCATCTTCAACCGTTCACCGTTCACCGACCTGTGTATTCCGCGCATAAACGCCCAAACGGCACTTGATGCCGACCACAGCGCGACAATTACAGGCACGACTAAAAAACCCGTCCCTTTAGTATCCGGCAGCTGTTCGATTAACCCAAGCACTGATTCGGGAAGCACGAGCGCGAGTTCGTTCATGCTGACGGACAGGTCGAGCAGTCCCAGAAGCGTTATGATAAACAGCAGCATCGGGAAAAGCGCGAATAACAGATAGAACGTCGTTTGCGCCGATACACCGAGAATATCATCGTCATGCAGATGTTTTATAAATAAAATCAATTTTTTCATATTTAATATCGTAGGGACACGATATATCGTGTCCGTACATAGGCGATATATCGTGTCCGTACATGGGGTATATCGTGTCCGCAACGTGTGAAATATTGCGTAGGGGCGGTCATTGGCCGCCCGCGTATGGACGATATATTGTGTAGGGGCGGATGGCAATCCGCCCGTACATGGGGCGAAACGAGGTAAAAATGGATTGGGTCAAATTTACAATTAACGTTCCGCACAGAGATATGGACGCGCTGTGCGCTCGTCTCTCCGCGTTGGGATATGACCAACTGGAAATAGAGGACGCGGAGGAGCTGAACAGGTTTATCGAGCATGAAAAACCGTTTTGGCAGCTCGTTGACGAATCACTGTTGGAGAATAAAAACTCGTGCGTAAGTTTTTACGTTGACCCTAAGTCAGCAGAGAACGTGACGGGCTTAGATGGGCTTGACGTAGTACGCACGGTCATCCGCGAAGAGGATTGGATGGACAACTGGAAGCGGTACTACAAACCTATAAAAATCGGCAAAAGACTGCTTATCCAGCCCGAGTGGGAGCAACTCGATGATTCGGAGGACAGGGCGGTTCTCTGGTGCGACCCCGGGGTGAGTTTCGGCACGGGAACTCACGCAACGACACGTATGTGCCTGCTGTTTCTGGATAAAAATGTCAAGCGCGGCGATACTGTCGCCGACTTTGGCTGCGGGAGCGGCATACTGTCTGTTGCCGCGCTTCTGCTCGGCGCGGAAAGCGCGGCTGCGTTTGACATCGACCCCATCGCCGTTGATGTTGCGCGGCGCAACGCCGAACGCAACGAGGTGACGTTGGAAGCAATTCAAGGTAACCTGCTGACTGACGATGGGTTATGGGACAGACGCGCCGATATAGTCTGCGCCAACCTTGTCGCGGATTTGCTGATTGAACTTGCGCCAAAACTCAGAGCTGTCACGGGCGGTAAACTTTTTGCATCGGGAATTATCGCCGAACATGAGAGTAAGGTTCGCAAAGCGTTGGAACGAGCGGGATTTGTTATAGAGGAAAAACTTGAGGAAGACGACTGGGTCGCGCTTTACGCGGTATAATTGAAAAGCGGCGGGTATCCCGCCGCTTTTCGTTACAAGTCTTCGATGTGGCTGCGTCTGTCGCGGAACAGGAGCGACACGCACCATATTCCGGCTATGCCGATAACCGTGTAGATTATACGGCTTAACGCCGTGCCGGCGCCGAACGTATAGTCCACTAAGTTAAAACTAAACAGACCTATGCAAGCCCAGTTGAGAGCGCCTAATATCACAAGGACAAGGGAAACTCTATCCAAAACGTACAACTCCTTTATTAGAAAGTACGTCATGTATTATGCGCGAAAAAACTGATTTTATTCTAAACGTTCTATATCTGTCGCCGAAATCTCAAACGCCGTTTTTACCGTTTCGATACCGTTGTCTATTTTTGTATACTCACGGCTTTGAAGTCTTCCTTTTATTGCCACGCGGTCGCCTGTATTCAATTCCGCGCCTGTACGCGCGTGTACGCCCCACGCGATGCAAGGCAAGTAGTCGGAGCGTCCGTGGTAGCGCGAGACAGCGATGAGAAGATCGCATATTTCGCGTCCGAGCGGTGTCTTGCGGTATGTAGGCTGTTTGCACAGAGTTCCGGTTATCCTAAGCGCGTTTACGTGTTCGATTTCCGCTTCGCCGAAAGCTAAATCCCGCGCCAGCACCGACAGTATCAGCTTGCTGCCGATACCGCTTTTGTTATTAAACGAACGCAGATGACCGGACACGCACAGATATGTGCCCTCTGTCAGCTCCAATCCCTCAATAAGCGGCTGCGCCGCCTGAACACGCAGGGTGTCTGCGGCTCCGGAGAGACGATTTATCGCCATTAACAGCCGATAAAACTTCAGGTTGTGGGATTCGTGAGAAAAGACGGGACGTTCTGTCAGCACACCGGCCAGCTTGATAATGTTGTCGTCCATAATTGTAATTCCACCTCATTTGTTTCTGTTATCAGTGGAGTATATTCAAGCTACCGATGATTTATTACTCCCATACACGATGGCAAGCCGCTCATTTTTGAGCGGGTTGCCGCGTTCGTTCTTCAACGCGCCACACGCAAGCGGCTAACAACACTTAGGGTGCTAGGTTTAGGGGTGAGGGCGCAGGACGCGCCCGAAACGGCGGCACGGATGCCGCCGCGCGGCTATTTTGCCGCGCCCCGCTTGCCGCCGACCCCCGCAAGGCGGCAAAAACCGAAAGCGGGCGGGCGGGCACATTTTGTTTCGCAAAAATGCCGCCCCCTTAAAACGGCGGCTTTTTTGCGAAACCGTTCCCCTTTTCAGTTAACCGCTTGCGTGTACCTTATCACTTGATAGGGTATGTATCCAAAGTGGATACGTGGAGAACACACGCTCTTAGCAAGATGTCGTTTACAGGGTGCAAACGAACGTGTGTTCGTGTCC
The DNA here is from genome assembly GCA_009782385.1 of Oscillospiraceae bacterium. Classification (GTDB taxonomy): domain Bacteria; phylum Bacillota; class Clostridia; order Oscillospirales; family UBA929; genus WRMG01. The sequence continues at coordinate 12,834 of WRJE01000058.1, forward strand.
AGTGTAGCATAAAGGGGCGGGGTTGTCAAACCCCGCCGAAAAACCTATAAACACCTACCTTTTCAATCTCACTTGCGTAATAGTCGCAAATGTACTCAAATATAGCCGTTTCTAGCTCGTGTGTCCGCAAGAAGTTCAATTCCTCCGGATAATTTGTACCGTGCGCGATGTCGTGGTGTACACGGCATAGCGCAACCAAGTTTTGTACCACGTCACGACCGCCGCGCGAGCGGCGGCGTACGTGGTGCAAATCAGTTGCCGCTCGTTCGCACACTATACAAGTGTACGAATCTCTTTCGTAAACTAAATCTCGCAGTGCTTTACTTATTTTTGCGTTCATTTCAAACGCTCCTTTCCGTTGCTTTCTCGCAACATAAAGAGCAAATCATCCGCGACTTTGCTGTCAAGGACGGCTTTAGCCGCCGCGCTTGCGCGGTTTATCCTTGATAGCAAACAAAGCGGATGATATAATGGGAGAGTGCGAAGTAGCGTCCGTTCCTCGTTCCTGCTCTCGTTCGTTCTTTGCGCGGCGAGAGGGGGGCGGGGCGGGGGGCGAGCGGCAATAAGGAGCGGCTAACCACGCGCCGCGACCGCCGCGAAGACCGCCGCCACGACCGCCACGAGCGCAAGCGCAAACTATCTTTCGTTTTCTCTTCCGATTTCGTTCTTTTCTCTCGTTCGCTCTCCTGCAATGCTTTCATGGTATAATGTACATAAAAAAGGTGTGCTTATGACTTACAGGCAGTGGAAATTCACGCAGTTTTACTCAACAAACGGCGGCAACGCAACAAAAGCCGCTCGTGAAGCGGGTTATAGCTTGAACGGTGTTAACCGTATGGGCTATTACCTCAAAAAGCGGCTAAGGTTCGAGATTGCTTATTGGAACGGCAAGCAAGATGAACGGGCGAAGCTCGTTAATCAAATGTTGGGGGAAGAGCGGCGGCAAGCAAGGGAACATCGGCGGCAGCGTCAAGCAAAAAAAGAGGTTGCCTATGCAACCGAGAGGGCAGGACGTGATATTACGGACTGACAGAGAACGCGGGACGATAACAGCGTGCGCGGCGATACGCTTTAGGGCGTGTGGCGTGGGGTCGTGTCGTGCGCTTTCTTATTGGAACTATATTCCAATTATGGACAACATATGCGCGTATCAAACAATAAATCCGCCATACACGATGGCAAGCCGCTCATTTTTGAGCGGGTTGCCGCGTACGTTCTTATCGTCTCTCTTCTTCAACGCGCCACACGCAAGCGGCTAACAACGAGGGAGCGAGGGCAAGGAGGGGCAGAGGGGGCAGGAAGCCCCCGAAGCCGCCGCACGGAAGCGGCGGGGCGCACAGGCGCACCCCGAACGCCCGACCGCGCGGGAAGACGCGCGGAAGCGCGGCAGGGTGGGCACATTTTGTTTCGCAAAAATGCCGCCCCCTTAAAACGGCGGCTTTTTTGCGAAACCGTTCCCCTTTTCGTTAACCGCTTGCGTGTACCTTATCACTTGATAGGGTATGTATCCAAAGTGGATATGTGGAGAACACACGCTCTTAGCAAGATGTCGTTTACAGGGTGCATACGAACGTGTGTTCGTGTCCAGTGTAGCATAAAGGGGCGGGGTTGTCAAACCCCGCCAAAGAATCGTTGTATACCGATTCTTTCAATCTGTGTTGCGTAACAGTCGCAGATGTACTCGAAAATTGAAGTTTCTGCTTCATGCGGTCGCAAGAAGTTGAGTTCTTCTGGGTAGTGTGTACCGTGCGCGATGTCGTGATGGACACGGCAGAGCGCGACAAGGTTTTCGGGTGTGTTCTTGCCGCCGCGCGAGCGGCGGCGCACATGGTGACAGTCTGTTGCGGGTCGTTCGCACAGAATACACGTGTACGAATCTCTTTCAAATACGATGTCCCGCAGTGCTTTACTTACGCTCATTTTCGTAAGCTCCTTTCTGCCGCGTGTTTCGCGGCACACAGCACAAATCACGCTCGATAGGTTCTGTCAAGGACGGCTTGCCGCCGCGCTTGCGCGGTTTATCCTTGACAGGTTCTTGAGCGTGATACAATGAGAGTGCGCGAAGTGAGGGCAGTCCGTTCTCTCTCTCGTTCGTTCTTTGCGCGGCGAGAGGGGGGCGGGGCGGGGGACGAGCGGCAATAAGGAGCGGCTAACCACGCGCCGCGACCGCCGCGAAGACCGCCGCCACGACCACCACGAGCGCAAGCGCAATTATCTTTCGTTTTCTCTTCCGCTCCGCTCTTGCTTTCGTTTCTTTCGTTCGTTTCTCGTCTTTGCAATGCTTTGTGTGCTATAATGTACATAAAATTTGTTCAGCGGGGCGATGAAGTGACTTACAGGCAGTGGAAATTCACGCAGTTTTACTCAACAAACGGCGGCAACGCAACAAAAGCCGCTCGTGAAGCGGGTTATAGCTTGAACGGTGTTAACCGTATGGGCTATTACCTCAAAA
>WRJE01000059.1 GCA_009782385.1 Oscillospiraceae bacterium
CGGCGTATTCGGCGGACAGTCTTCTGAATCTGACAACGGTGCGGTTTGACATTGAGGCGTATAAAAAAGACCCCGCGTCCTACCTTGATTATCTGAATGACGGCATGGGCGATTTTATCCGCCATATAATCAGCGAGTCTAATTATATAACATCCGCATATATTGTTCCGCACCCGGATTTAGCGGGATACCCATATGTGGGGGAAATTTACTACTGCCAAACGGATGACGGCATTGAGCTTGTTGACGATCCGCCTACCTACGAGATGTATGACGAGACAGACCCCGACTATCAATGGTTTTATGGCGCGTATAACTCCGGCAATCCGTATTGGTCGCCTGTATATCTTGATATTACGGGTATAACGATGGTGAGCTATACCATGCCGATTTATATAAACGGCGAGAAAGCGGGCGTGGTCGGCGTTGACATATCAATCGCCCACATCGAGGAATTAATTAAGCACATCCATGTATACGACACGGGCTTTACTGTTTTAGAAGACCGTTACGGCGAATTTTTTGAAACAAACAGTATTATTGAAGGGCTTAGTTCCGCGGAGAGAGAAAAACTTTCTAACACCGCCCGCGCAAATGACGGTGAGGTTTTCGATGTAAACTTGGGCGGTGTCACGTATATGGCGGCGGCGCGTCCGCTGATGAACGGATATACGCTGTATATTGCCGCGCCGAAAAGCGAGGTCAACGCCGAGGTTACCGCTTCGGTGATTCGTTTTATTTTCATATTCGCTACCGCCTATGCAATCGTTCTGGTAGTCGCGTATTTCATCGGAAAAAAGATGGGAGGACCTGTCGGCGCGTTGTCCGCTTTTATGCGCCGCGCGGGTACGACCGGAGACATTGTATACACCGAAGAGGATGAGAAAACCATGACACGGGGCGCGGAAATCGGCGGCGAAATCGGTCAGCTGATACAGGATTGCGCCATGTTCATGAAGCACATCTTCGGCGCGGCCCGCGAATTGGAAGCTATCGCAAACGGCGATTTGACCGTTGAAATCGAAACCCTTTCCGACAACGACACTATGGCGGTTTCGTTTAACAAAATGCTCAAAAATCTGAACCGTATGTTCAACGATGTCAACAGCTCCGCCGTCCAAGTATCAAGCGGTTCAAAGCAGATTGCGGACGGCGCGGCATCTCTGGCAAAGGGCGCGACAGAACAGAGCGCGTCTATTGACGAACTGACCTTATCCATCAACAAGATACGGGAACAGACGAATAAAAACGCGGCAGTCGCGCGTGAAGCGGCCGATATGTCGGGTGTTATCATGGATAACGCCGAAAAAGGCAGCTCTCAAATGGACGAAATGATGCAGGCCGTCAAGGATATAGACGATGCGAGCAGTCAAATCAGCAAGGTTATTAAAGTCATTGACGACATCGCGTTCCAGACCAACATCCTTGCCCTGAACGCGGCCGTTGAGGCGGCGCGGGCGGGTCAGCACGGCAAGGGCTTTGCCGTTGTGGCGGAGGAAGTACGCAGTCTTGCCCAAAAGAGCGCGGCGGCGGCAAAAGACACGGGCGGACTGATTGAAGATACCGTTGGCAAGGCGCACCTCGGCATGAAAATAGCAACCGAAACGGCGCAGTCACTCAAGGGGATTGTTGATGGAATCAGTCAAAGTGCCGGGATTATTGAGGAAATTGCCAATGAATCGACCGAACAGCTGTCCGCTATCGCGCATCTCAACACCGGAATCGGGCAAGTGTCACAGATAATTCAGCAGAACAGCGCGGCGGCGCAGGAGAGCGCGGCATCGGCGGAGGAAATGAGCGGTCAGTCGGCTATACTGGAGGATTTGATTTCGCAGTTTAAGCTCACGGACAAAGACGCGGGACAGCGGCTCTTGCCGCCGCGTTAGACGGCATAAAACAAAAGCAACCGTCTCCCCGGTGGTTAGAGGGAGCGGTTGCTTTTGCATAAACGAAAGGAGAACAACTATGAAAAAACGGAAAAAGCTGTTAGAGTGATGCTTGCATATTTATAATAACACCGCCGAATCCCTTTGTCAAGAATTTTTTTATTTATTCTCGGAAATTTGTCGCGGGTAAGTAAATAATGCTTTACAAAATCAAAAACGTATGGTATACTCCAAAAGTGGTTCTGTCGGGGTGTAGCGCAGGTGGTAGCGTGCTTGGTTCGGGACCAAGAGGCCGTGGGTTCGAGTCCCACCACTCCGACCAATGAAAAGTACGATATAATTGCTACAACTGGCAATATTCCGTACTTTTTTATTATTATTGTTTCTTTTTTCAAAGCCCGAAAAACCGTCTATGACCGCCTAAAACCCACAAAAACTGTCCGATAGGCAAACTATAGGCAAACCACGAAACCCCGCGAACCATTGAACCCACACTAAAATTACGCGCCCCGAACATTCAAAGGCAAGCCGCCCGATAACTCGGACGGCTCATTTTTTATGCACTTTCTTCTATCTTCACTGTCCCCCTGCTGTTGACCGTGCCCGATGTGCCGTACATATTGCGGATTTCGTCAATGTCGTAATCTTGCGGCTCCGCTTCTTGTAATCTTCGGGCTTCAAATACCATGCAATTTTCTTTGTGTGCCATCGGAAGTTGAGAACTTTCAGTTTTTCTTTGTGCGGCTTCGTGTTGCCAGTCACCAAAACGAAACACCCGATAATTCTATGATGATGTCCATTTTCATCAACTCCGCGACTAGGTCTTTGAACTGGTCGGCGGTTTCTGTTTGACGGATATTTCTTTTTTGATGCCGCGAGGGACTTCATTGCTTTTCCCGGTACATTTGAACGCATTTTATCCCTATCCGATTCAAATGGCACAGTTTCTTTTAGTCCTGCCGGAAGCTATGCTATAAACAGCAAATCAGAGAGCAAGGAGCTTGCTTGGGAGTTCCTAAGGTTTCTCTTAACCGATGATGTTCAGACCCTGCCGTCCCTCAGCGGCGGCATTACAAAAAAGGGGTTTGACTATTCTATTGAGGGCTATTGCAATATCCAGAATAATTACTTTGGCTTGGATTTACCGCAGGAAGATATGAAGGCATTGATAAACAGCTGGATTTCTCAGATAAACGGTTATATATATGAGGACGGAACTGTCGATAATATCGTAACCGATGAACTCTATAAGTATTTCTCAAATCAGCAAACTGCGGAAGAAACAGTTACACTTATCCAACGAAGAGCAGATATGTATTTTAATCAGTGATTGACGGTTGATTCCGGTGGAGATTATAATGAAACTCAAAAAAAACAACGCAATCCCTGTATTTATGTTACTGTTAAGCGTGGCGGGATTTTCACTTTTTTTCTTAATCCCGTTTTTAATGTCATTGGGACACGCATTTATCGAAAATCCTTTCACGCTCCGTTTTGTAGGATTGCGTAATTTCACCGTTTCTTTTCAAAACAAGTATTTCATGCTTGGCTTGAAAAACACTGCCATATTCATGGCTGTCGGCATTCCGCTGAATATTATGCTGTCGCTGGCAGCCGCGTTAATTATAAACCGCCTGAAATTTTTCAGTAATATATTCAGCCTCGTATTTCTGATACCGTTGGCAATACCTTCCGCGACAACTGCTTTCTTTTGGTCAAATCTATTCGCAAAGAACGGTCTTGTAAATCAGTGGTTTGGTTTTGGCGTTGACTGGTTTAACAGCGACTACGGTCTGTACGTGATGATATTGATATTCCTTTGGAAGAACATCGGGTTTAATCTGGTTCTGTTTATAAGCGGTCTCGGCGATATTCCTCTTGAGTATTACGAAGTGGCGCGTGTGTACGGCGCGAGCCGATTCCAAATGTTATGCAGGATTACACTGGTGTACCTAACGCCTACATTTTTCCTAACGCTGATTATGTCATTCGTAAATTCATTCAGAATTTTCAAGGAAATTTATATCATAACCGGGGATACACCCCATGAGAGCGTGTATGTGCTTCAGCATTACGTTAACAACACCTTCTTTTCACTTAACTACCAGCGTATGACCAGCGCGGTTTATATACTGACGGTTTTCATCGTACTGTTCGTGGCGTTAGTGTTGAAAGCGGAGATAAGATTGTCCCGTGATTTAAGGAGACTGACATAATGAGAGCAACACGAAAAGCAGCAAGCGTCATATGCTATTTAGTTTTCGCGGCACTCGCCGCCGCTTATATTCTGCCGCTTGTAATTACCCTAACAAACTCATTCATGGGTCAAAGTGAGTTGGCGCACAATCTATTTGGATATGTAATACGTATGCCATTATTACCTTCCGATGTAACGCTTGCTCAATACAGGCAGATACTTATCGAGAGTCCCATCTATTTGAATATGCTCTGGAACACCATTGCGATAGCAACGCCCGTAATCCTTGGAACGCTGATTGTATCGTCTGCCGCCGCTTACGCTTTTACCGTGCTGACCTTTAAGGGGAAAGAAACTCTCTTTTTCATATACTTAGTCGTCATGCTGCTTCCGCTGCAAGTTACGCTGATGCCGAATTATATCGTTGCGGATTTCTTAGGCATTCGCGATAGTTGGCTTGCAATCATTCTGCCCGGTATATTCAGCCCTTTCGGCGTGTTTATTCTGAGACGACAGATGAAGGTTATGCCGGTTTCTTATATCGAGGCGGCACAAATCGATGGGGCGGGGCATTTGCGTATATTGTCGCGGATAGTTCTGCCGCTTGTCAAGTCAGGGCTTGCCGCATTGGCGGTATTGACTTTTATCGAGTATTGGAATCTTATAGATCAGGCAATAGTCTTTATAGAAGACATCGACAAACAGCCTATGTCCTTGTTTTTGTCGCGTATAAACCAAAAGCAAATGGGAGTGACCTTTGCCGCATCTTCGTTCTATGTGTTTCCCGCGCTTGTTGTTTTGCTGTATGGCGCGGATTATTTGCGTGACGGTATAAGGCTTTCATCCAATAAAACATAATTATGTACAGGCGGGGGATTTTGATGAGTGTAAAAACGATTGTTTTTCTGGCGGTTATGAGCTTATATCTTGCGTCTTTATTGTTTTTAACGTATTACTCAAAACAGGTTTACCAAAAAAATCTGCCTGTGGTAACAGCGGTTATGCCTGAAAGGGGCGAAAGGTTGGATAACGGGCGTTATTCTTACATTATACTGACCGAAGCAATAAGGATAAACCCGGAGACAGGAATGCCCTATGTATTGGTTTTGAAAGAGGCGAACGATGTTCTGGGCTTAAACTATTTCCTGCAAAGCGCGAGAGTAATTGTACATTACATGGACGATGAATATGCTGTAGTTGACGGGTTTGTTTATATCGAACCGATAGCGTTATCCGATGATCCGCGTGTTAACGCGGGTGTTAGGGTTCGGGTAAAGGAAGAAGGAGAGTTTATGTCGGATTTATCAACAGTAAGCTAAGAAGGTGGATGCGATGGCAGAAAACAGCAGTAATACACTAATGCTGCTTCACTTTATTAGGTCTTATGTTTTCTGTGCTTTCCCCCCTCCCCCTTACAAAGCCCCATCTGTTAATGATGAATAATGCTAATTGTCTTATTGTTGTCTTACATCGTCTTATTGATTCCAATTATTGACAATAAAAAATCCTGTAGTCATTGCGACTACAGGATTTGTTGTTGGCACGCCCGCCACGACTCGAACGTGGGACCCTCTGCTTAGAAGGCAGATGCTCTATCCGGCTGAGCTACGGGCGCGTGTCATATTAAAATCTTTACAGAGTATACCACGTGTACTGCCGCCCGTCAAGCGTTAAATAAAATTATCGGTTTAGTTTTGTGTATTTTGCGGGCGCGTCATCCCTGACGCGCCGCTTTTACTTCATCGCGCTTATTGCGTCTAAGTCTTTTTTTGAGCCAATCATTGTCAGCGTATCCCCTTCGTGCAGTACCGCGTCCGCGTCCGGTGAAAAAACGATTTTATCTGTTTTACGGTCGCGGATTGCCATAATCGTTACCCCGTGTTTTCTGCGCAGATTGCTTTTCATAATACTTTTACCCGCCCAGTGACTTGGCGTAAGGATTTCCATAACGCCGTGTTCGGGCGATATTTCGAGATAATCCTTTATATTCCGCCGCGCCAATGAGCTTGCGACACGCTTTCCCATATCATACTCGGGGCGTATTACCTTTTCCGCCCCAATCTGATATAAAATTTTTGCGTGCCGTTCATTCTGCGCCTTGCATATGATTGATTTCGCGCCTAAGTCTTTCAGCGTCATTGTAGTCAGAATACTGTCCTCTATCGCGTCCGCCATACAGACGATTACGCTGTCAAAATTCGGAATACCCAGAGAACGCAGAACAGCCTCATCCTTCGCGTCGCCGATTACAACGTCCGTTACTTGATTGATAACGGCGGCGATGTCCTCCTCCCGCTTGTTCAGCACCAACACCTCATGCTTTAGCTGATGCAGCTCGACAGCCAGCGAACTGCCGAAACGTCCCATGCCGATTACTAAAAATGAACCCATAATTAACTCCTCCGTTTATACACTTATCGTAGGTTTTACCCCATCATGACCCATGTGTCGGGGTGCTTTGTTTTTTCGCTCGTATCGCGCCCTAAAAACGCGGCTATGCCGAATGTGATAATACCAACACGCCCCAAGAACATAAGCGTTATAATGACGAACTGCGACGCGGGGACAAGGCTCGGGGTAATCCCTTGCGACAGACCGCAGGTGGCAACGGCTGAAACCGTCTCAAACACAACTCTTGAAAAAGGAAGCTCCGGCTGTATAAGGGCGATTGCGGCAGACCCCGCAAAACAAGCGGCAAACACCATAACCGTGATTGAGAGCGCGCTTGCGATTTGCGGCTCGGGTATTGTCCGCTTGAAAACGGATAACCTTTTCCTTCCCCTTACAAAACGGATTGCCGACAGGAACAGAATACCGGCGGTTACGTTTTTTATCCCTCCGGCCGTTGAGCCGGCAGAGCCGCCAATCAGCATGAGAGCTATTGAAATCATAGCCGATACTCCGGTAAGCGATGCTTGGGTTACCACGCTGAACCCGCCCGAACGCGGCATTACCGTTTGAAAAAGACTTGCCATCATCGCTTCGGGAAAAGACATTCCCCCTATAGTCCCCGGATTTGTCCTCTCGGCGAGGTAGAATAAAACACATACCGGAACAATTAACCAAAACGAAATCGCAAGCACCAGTTTTGAGTGCAGATGCAAGTCTTTGAATCGGCGGTTACGCCAAATATCCTGCCAAACGAAAAACCCCAAACCGCCGATGAATGACAGCATTATGACGGTGACTATAATAACGGGGTCGCCCGAGTAGCCTGTTAGACTTGAAAACGGTTCAATGCCGCCTTTCAGGTCGAAGCCCGCGTTACAAAAAGCGGAAACCGAATGGAAGATGCCCATGCCCAACCCTTTCAACGCTCCGTATTCGGGCATAAAACGAATCCATAAAACAGCCGCCCCAATACCCTCAAATAAAAGAGTTCCGAGCAGAACAAGGCGTATCAGCTTCACGATGCCCTGTATATCGTTGAGATTCAGCGACCTCACCAACAGCAGTCTCTGCGACAAACCGATTTTCCTGCTCATTACAAAAAAGAACACCGTTGTGACCGACATGAAGCCCAAACCGCCGATTTGCATGAGAAAGAGTATAACCACGCGCCCGAAAACGCTCCACGTCAAGGCGGTATCCACAACGGTCAATCCGGTTACGCATACGGCGGAGGTAGAGGTAAACAGCGCGGTCATGAACGGCACGGAAGTCCCGCCGCGTGATGATACCGGAAGCTGAAGCAAAGCCGTACCAATCAGTATAACCGCCAAAAACCCCAGCACCATGATTCTTGCGGGGCTTGTACTTTTTCTCGGGGCTGAATCCTTGCCGTCCGTCATTGCAGACTGCATATGAAACACTTCCTCTAAAATGCCGTGTTTTATTTCTGTATGAAAGTATATTCCGCATAGAGAGGAATGTCAAGCGGTTGTGCGCCGACAGGTGCTATCGGGAGGTGAAATATCCGCTTGCTTTTTTTCATTCTAAAGGGTATACTGATTACAGCGGAAGGGGGAATCCCAAGTGAATCAATATGTTAATGTGACTGTTCCCGTGCCGGAAGAAGTATTGCTGTCGCTGCGGGTGGAAAGTGACGAATTTGCGTCACAGATGAAAATAATGGCTGCGATGAGATTGTTTGAACAGCAGAAGCTGTCGCTCGGACAATCGGCGGCGTTTGCCGGAATGGATAAACTTGACTTCATCAAATTTTTGGGGCAAAATAAAATCTCTGTCTTTGCGCCCGCCTCTGAACTGGAAGAAGATTTCAAGACCGCAATGGCATGGTCATAGTCAACTCCACTCCTATCCTTGGCTTGCAGGGGATTGGACGTTTGGAGCTTTTGCAGGAAGTGTTTGGAGAGATTACTATTCCCGAAGCCGTCCGGCGTGAAGTTACGGTCAAAAATGCACATATACTTGATGATTATGTGTGGATTCATATTGCCCAAATCACAAATCATTCCATGAAGGAATCTTTTACAAGCGCGTTGCATGATGGAGAAGTGGAAGTGATTATCCTCGCCAAAGAACATAACGCCAAGTTGGTTATACTGGATGATAAACTGGCGCGGCAGCACGCCCGATATTTGGGGTTGGATGTTATCGGAACGGTTGGTGTGCTGCTCCGCGCAAAAAGAATGGGAATAATCAGTGAAGTGCGGCCTTTGTTGGACAGTTTAATACAAACCGATTTTTATCTTTCGGATGCCATATACAGCGAAGCCCTGCGTTTGTCGGAAGAATAACAAGCTCTATCTCCGCCGTCCGGTCCTTTTATCGCAACTAACGGATTCTTTCAAACACCGCTTTTGTCACATTGCTATCGGCATCACTAAAAATATACGTCCTGCCATCCGCTTTTATCATTATGAACGGAGGGTCTTTCGGTTGCAGGCACACGCGGACCGAACCGCTTCTGCCCGCGCTGAAATTGCCCTTGTACAGGTTTTCAAAACCTGTTCCAGCGGTTCGCGTCATAGCGGGCAGTTCTTGCAAAAGTTCAACAGATTCAATGGTATTCAGCTCGATTACATATTGGTCGCGGGTGTGCCGCGCCGTCAGCGCAGTATCGCTTAAAACCAGTTTCGCCGGGGTGTTTTCCTCCGCCATCATCCAGATACCGACAAACGGCAAGGCGAGCATTGTCAGAAGCGCGAACGCCATCAGAATCTTTGCGGCGGGTCGGGCGAGATTTACCGACATATTTATTCCAACGCGGTCATTTACCAGAAAGTGGCTGTCGTTGGGATTGTAGTATAATATGCCGAACATCCAGTAATCGTCTTCGTCAAGGTACAGACCGCCGGATTTGTTCGCCGTCAGTCTCTGCTGAGCTGCCCGCGCGGCAAACTCGGTTTGAATGGCGGCGATGATGATTACCGCCGTGTAAACCAATATAGCAACTAAAAACATAGGAGTATTATCGCTGAAAACCCACATAAAGACGTTAAACACGCCTGTAACCCATGACGCTATAATCCAGAACTTACCCCAGTTATAGCGGCGCGCGCGGGTCAACGCCATTGTCAGAGCCGTATCCTCATTGTATACCTCGGCGCGGACGCGGTATATCAGGTGATAGAGTATCCAAAATAAAACCGCCATAGCGGAAAACGAGATATATACCGACAAATACGCCCAATTCTTTTCGCCGAAAAACTCGAGAAAAATCGGCACAAGGCTTATTATTACAGGCGGCAGAAACCATAACGCGCTCAACCTTTTTGCGGGTATGGCGGCAGCCTTGATGTCGGCGAGCGCACGTCCTGATGCCGCGCTGTTCCAGTTTCTGTCGCGCTTGAGCTTCATAAGTTTACCACGGTACGCGGCGAAAACGGCAAACGGCGCGATAAGAAGAGCCAAAAGCCATGTCATGAACCAAGTCATCGGCACACCTGCCGTCTTCATAAAAAACGGCGGGATTAGCAACGGCAGCAGGGGCAGCATCGTTATGTTGAGCCATTTTATGAACTCGGCGCAGATTTCCAAAACCTCAGAATCGCCGTGCGCGCTTGGAGGCAGAGTTACGCCTAAAATAATGCCCTTCTTAGGCTTTACCAGATTACGCTGCATAAAATATAAAACAGGCCAAAGCGGTGCAAAGCAAACTGCCATAATAATATTAAACATCATCGTCTTTACTCCCTTTCGCAATCATGCCATCATAAGCCAATCCGCAGAGTTCGAGCCAGTTATCTCCGGAAATACCCGCTAATTTTGCGGCGGCAGCGCGAAGCCGCAGTTCTCCAAGCAGTTTTTCGCTTGACACCGAACCTTTAGAAGATGAGACTACCGTACCGCCCCGGCGGTCGGCGGTAATATAACCTTCCTGCTTCAGCAGTTGATACGCTTTGTTAATCGTCATTACATTAACGCCCGTTTCTACCGCCAACGCGCGTATTGTCGGCAGTTTTTCCCCGGCGCACAGCCGCCCGTCGGCAATGCCAAGTATCAGTTGATCGCATATTTGCCTGTAAATCGGTGTCGCGCTTGCGAAATCTAATTGCATGAGCATAATTCCGCACCTCCTATGTATTATTTATTATAATACATATAATGCAATATGTCAATAACAAAACGCATGAAATAATCATGCGTTTTGTGTAGTGGCTGGGTCATCGTAACTAATCAATTCCCTTTGGTACAAACTGAATATCATAACCCAACACATCCAATATGCCGCAAAGAGTTTTTAATGTCGGGCTGTTCTCCTTGTTTTCTATACGCGAGATGACTTGTTGTTTATTACCTGTTTTTTCGGCAAGGTCAATTTGTGAAACTCCTTTTTCCTTACGAATCCGTACAAGTTCACCAAGTATTCTATACTCCATACGGCTATTGTCCCAAATCTCCTTAAATTCTGAATCTGTTTCACGAAGGCTCTCAATGTGTTCTTTAACATTAAACTTTACAAACGGCATATATATACCTCCATAATTGTATCACAATTATACAACTTATTTGTTGTATTGTCAAGTCATTCCCGAAAATATTTTGCAAATCAAAAGCCGCCACAACCTGTGGCGGCTGACCTCGGTGCGCCCGCCGTCACCTACCCGAAGAATGCCAAGAACAGACCCGCTATGAGACCCGATAGGATAGTTCCCGAAACGAGCGGTCCCATCGCGTGCATCAGCAAATGGTTCTGAGGGTTATATCTCTGCCCGAGTTTTTGGGAGATACGCGCCGCCATCGGCATAGCGGACACGCCCGCGTTGCCGATAAGCGGATTGACCTTACCTTTGGTAATCCAACAGAGCAGCTTGGCGACCAAAATGCCGCCGACAGTGCCGAACACAAACGCCAAAAGTCCGCACGCGATAATAATCAATGTCTTAGGTCTTAGGAATATATCAGCTCGGGCGGACGACCCAATGGAAATACCGACCAACAGCGTCAGTACGTTAAGCACATGGCTTGACAGCGAACGGACATAACGCTCGACCACGCCGCTCTCGCGTATGAGGTTGCCGAGCATCAGCATTCCGACAAGCACACCCGCCGATGGTATGAGCAGCAGAGTAACAACCGTTACGGCTATCGGGAATATAATTTTCTGTGTATGCGTTACCTTTTTAGCTTCCGGCATTATGATGACGCGCTCCTTTGACGTTGTGAGCAGTTTCATAATAGGCGGCTGAATAAACGGCACCAACGCCATATAAGAGAACGCGGCGATAGCGACAGATGCCAGCAAGTCCGGCGCGAGCCGACTTGCGGTGAATACGGCTGTCGGGCCGTCCGCGCCGCCTATAATGCCGATAGAAGCGGCTTCTTGAACGGTAAACGGGTCAAGACCGGAAATCAGCGGCGCGAGCCAATTACCCGCGAGCAGTGATATACCGAACGCGACAAAGATACCTAACTGACCGCCAAGCCCGATAAACACGCTCTTGGGCGATGAAATCAGCGGCCCGAAATCGGTCATTGTGCCGATGCACAGGAAGACCAGCGGCGGATAGATAACATAACGTATGCCGCCGTACAGGAAGTACATCAGTCCGAAACGTTCAGTTACAACAAAGGCGGCGACATCGTTGTAAGTAAGGCTCGTAGCGATTTTACTGCCATCAGCTAACAGCAGCAGGCTTCTTCCCGCGTCAAGCAACGTACCTTGGGCAAGGAACGTACCGTCCGCGAGGGTTAAATCGGCAATAAACCTGTAAGTTATATCGTATGCCGAAAGGTTCGCGCCCGGAAGATTTGCCATGAGTATGCCGAACGCGAGGGGCAGCAGAAGCGTTGACTCTGTCTTCTTGCCAATCGCAAGATACGCGAAAACCATTGCCAGCGCGATCATTACGACCGTGCCGGGCGTTACCTTCAAAAGTCCGATTCCATCCAAAAAACTATCCCAAAATGACAATTATCTCAACCCCATATTCAAAATAAAATATCAATTCAATGTTGCGATTTTTCATGTAGGGGCGGTCGTTCGTCCGCCCGCAGCGGCTACAACAGTTTCGAGTATCCCTCGCTTGTAACAATCGCGTCAAGAGCCTGACCGCTTCTGCACATCTCACATTCAACGGGGGCGTACAGCTTGTAGTCCTTAATGTCCTCAGGCGTAAAGAGCGTGTTAACGCCTTTGTTCTTCCATTCCTGTGAGGCGAGGAACAGCGAAGACATACCGACAGTTCTGCCGCCGTAGTAGCTTATGCACTCAAGCATAGTTTCCAGAGTGCGTCCGCTTGATATAGATGTTGCAAGCAAAAGAATGTTTTTACCCCTTATCTTGTCAATTTCACTGTCGTAAAAAGTCATTTGACCCGCCGTGTTGTTCATGGGTGTTACGACATATACATCGGTTATCTCGTGTGTGACCGATGTACTGTGATGTAAGAGCTCATCGGCGATATAAGCGGCGATAATGTTGGTGTTTTCAATGGTTACAATGGTATCGACATGATCGATGCTTATATACGGCAGTGCCAGTTCGCGGGCAACGTCCCGCGCGACCTTCGCGTTGGATTTCAGACCGCTGAAATCGAGATAATTGTTTATGTGCGCGTTGTTTGTGGTGAAGTGTCCGGGGATGACCTTCATTGATATTAACGGGTTTTTTTCTAAGGAAACATAATAGGCTTTGCTTTCCATAACGCTAACCCTCCTTAAACGGCTTTACTATACTATACCGCATATAAACGCCCGTGTCAAATATTACCGTTTCAAAAGTTTTTCAAAATTTTACTTGCAATCGAACATTCGTTTTGTTATAATGATGAGGTGTGAAAAACGGAGGTACAGTACAAATGCCTGAATTTCAAGTAGTCAGCGACTTTGAGCCGGCGGGCGACCAGCCCAAGGCTATAGACGCGCTTGTCCGTGGACTGGAGAGCGGCGTTGACGAACAGACGCTTCTGGGCGTTACCGGCTCGGGCAAGACATTCACGATGGCGCACGTTATACAGCGCGTCAAACGCCCGACGCTTGTACTCGCCCACAACAAAACGCTTGCGGCGCAGCTATGCGCCGAGTTCAAGGAATTTTTCCCCAATAACGCCGTTGAGTATTTCGTGTCGTACTATGACTACTACCAACCCGAGGCATACATCCCGCATACGGATACTTATATAGAAAAAGACGCGTCGATAAACGCGGAAATCGAACGCCTGCGCCATTCCGCCACTTCTTCGCTGTTTGAGCGGCGCGATGTCGTCGTCGTCGCGTCTGTGTCGTGCATATACGGTCTGGGCAACCCCAAGCAGTACAAGAAGCAGACGGTGTCACTGCGCCCGGGGCAGAAGCTCGACCGCGAGGATTTGCTGAAGCGGCTCGTGGCAATCCGCTATGAGCGCAACGACATAGCTTTCGAGCGCAATATGTTCCGCGTTCGCGGCGATACCGTGGAAATATTCCCGACTTATACAAACGACTATGCCGTGCGCGTGGAATTTTTCGGCAACGAGATAGACAGGCTGTCTGAGATTAACACCGTTACCGGAACGCCGCGCCGCCAGCTTAAGCACGCCGCTATATATCCCGCGACACACTATGTGCTTGCGCGGAGCAAGGTCGAGCCGTATCTGCGCGACATCGAGGACGAAATGCACGAGCGTGTCAAGCATTTCGAGGAAGAGGGCAAGCTCATAGAGGCGCAGCGCATAGAGGAGCGCACCCGGTACGACGTCGAGATGATGCGCGAGATAGGCTACTGCTCGGGGATTGAGAACTATTCGCGCCTAATCGAACGCAGAGCACCGGGTTCGCATCCGTCAACGCTTTTGGACTATTTCCGCGGCGATTTTTTGACTGTAATCGACGAATCCCACGTGACCCTTCCACAGGTTAAAGGCATGTCCCGCGGAGACGCTGCGCGCAAAGAAGTGCTGATTGATTATGGTTTTCGGCTTCCGTGTGCGCGCGACAACCGGCCGCTTAACAATGAAGAATTTTTCTCAAAAGTCGGCCAGAAAATTTATGTTTCGGCAACTCCGGCAGAATTCGAACAGTCAACGTCCGTGCAGTTGGTTGTACAGATTATTCGTCCGACCGGGCTTGTTGACCCGAAAATCAGTGTCCGGCCGATTGAAACGCAGATTGAAGACCTGAAAAAAGAGATTACAAAACGCGCCGAAAAGAACGAGCGCGTACTGATTACCACTTTGACAAAACGAATGGCAGAGGATTTGACAGACTATTTTATACAGGCCGGAATCCGTGTGCGGTATTTGCACAGTGGAATTCAGGCGCTTGAGCGTGTTGAGATTCTGCGTGATTTGCGGCTTGGGGAGTTTGATGTGCTTATAGGGGTCAATCTGCTACGCGAAGGCCTTGACATTCCCGAGGTTTCGCTTGTTGCGATAATGGACGCTGACAAGGAGGGCTTTTTGCGCGGCGAGACGGCGCTAATTCAGACCATAGGCCGCTCGGCAAGAAACGCCACGGGACGGGTTATTATGTACGGGGATAAAATCACGGACTCGATGAAACGCGCCATAGACGAGACAAACCGCCGCAGGACACTGCAGGCCGAGTTCAACAAGGCGCACAACATAACCCCGAAAACCATTAAAAAATCGGTCGAA
>WRJE01000060.1 GCA_009782385.1 Oscillospiraceae bacterium
GTTTTTTGAGCTATAAAACATAAAAATTTTTTGCTGCACATCATCGATAATAACAATTTGTTGGGGAATGACATATATGAATAATTATTTTTTGCGTATGGAACATTATGGTGGTTATTTACTTGACAGGGATACCTTAGATGAATGGGAGCTAAATACAAGCACTACTATTTTCGCTTTACTTTATAAGAGTACAAATGACTACGAACTATCAAAAGAGATAGCCGAATCATTCATCGACAGCGGTGCTATTTCATATGAAATAACCAATTATTGCGGTTTACTAAAATCCAATGTGTCTATAGAAGGCACGAATAAAAATGAGTTGTTAATCAATTGTAAAGATATAGTAAATATGTTTTCAAAATTGAATTATTTTGCTTCGCCGTCCGAAATAACACTATACCCCACTTTGGACTGTCAACTTAATTGTGATTTTTGCTTTATAGAAACTAAAAATAATGACGAATCAATCTTATCATTAAATGATTGGAAAGAGATACTGAATGCTTTTGATTTAATGGGAGGTGCTTCAATTTCTTTACTGGGAGGAGAACCTACGCTTTACAAAGATATTATTCCGTTGATAAATCATATTGAGAGTTTAGGAATACGCGCGACTATTACTACAAATGGTTTGTCTTTGCGAGAAGACCTTATAGACACACTTATAGGAAGTCGTTATATAACTCCTACATTTTCGATTCAGAGTCTTTCAGATATAAATATTCAGCGTATGGGGGTTAGTTCTGATGTCATAATCAAATCACTTAACGATTTGTTAATTAAAGGAAAAATGTGTCGTATCCACTCTGTTCTATTGAACCAGAGTTTTGAAGATATATGTAATATGATTGACTTTTGCTGTGATAATAATATAGATAGGTATTCATTGGGACATTACTTATACAAAAATTCGCCATACAAACACGAAAACAGCTTCGAATATACTAGAATTATGCAAGAAAGATTGAATGACTATGTAGTTAAGAAAAACTACAAAAACTTTACTGCACAAATCGAAGGTTGTTTGTTATATTCAGCTTATGAAAAAGAAGCTCCTACAGATATAATTGAAACCGTTTTTGATATATATAATTATGGATGCGAATGCGGTAATAATAAAATAGAAATAATGTGCAACGGATATTCGTTTCCATGCATAGCTTTCGAGACCACTAAATTTAAAGATAATATAAAAAGCTATAGTGGTCTCCAAGAATTATGGAACAGTAGCCCCATTCTTACTCGCTTTAGAGGATTGAGGTCAAAAGAGATTCAAGAATGCTGTAGCTGTAATTTTATGCGGTTTTGTAATGGCGGATGTCATTACGTCAATTATATGACTTATGGAGATATTGGTATTGGAAAGGATAAACGGTGCAATGTTACTCTATAAAAACAACAAAATTTCCAAAGAACTGCTCTCTCAAATCAATAAGTATTTGATTTTTTCATTGTTCAACAGCGCGGTATTTATATATACTATAATTGTATTATTTTACAGGCATTTTGAATTGAGCTTTACATATATTATGTTGATATCTAGCATTGAGAGTTGGTTTTCATTTTTGTTTGAGATTCCATCGGGCGTATTATCGGATATGTGGAGCCGAAAGAAAACGGTCATACTCGGTATAGCACTCTCCGCCATTTCAATGATTGCGTATATCGTATATCCTAGCATAGCTTTATTTATTATTGCGGAAGCGTTATTGGCAACAGGCGGCGCGTTTTTGTCGGGTACGGTATCGGCGATAATATATGATAAATTCAAATGTAACGATATAGAGGAGTATTATTCCGATTTTCTTTCTCTCTCAACAAGCCGCAAGTTTGTAGTGTTGGGCATCGTATCCGTGTCATCCAGCCTTCTTTTTTATGTAAATATTTTCCTGCCATTTATTATTTCGTTTATATGCCTTTTTATATCACTGCTGATATTTTTAAGTATTACTGACGAGCATGATTTGAATAATACGAAATATAAATCGAAAGCATTCATAAGTTCATTCGCAAGTAATTTCCATTCTATCGTTTGCCATATTAAGAAGAGCCTGTTACTATTCAAAAACAATAAGATACTAATGTGGTTTACTGTACTTAACGCATTTTTTATAGTTATAATTTCAAATATTGCATATATTACTCAGCCGTTTTTACAAGAGAAAGGGTTTGATGTCCGTTATTTCGGATTGTTCTTTTTCTTGTGCAATATATCTTCGGCAATCTCGGCAAGAAGGTCAACTTGGCTGTACGGCAAACTGAAAGACTTTACATTTATCATAGTTGCATTGTTCTTGGGAATAACGTTTATCATGTTAAATATAAATAACCTGTTCTTCTGCCTTGTTATTCTTATACTGTCAAGACTGGGCAATGGTGTAGTATTCCCGATTCTAAACGTGGAAATCAATAAAATAACCGAGGATGAAAACAGAGCCACTGTTCTGTCTTTAACAGCTTTTTGGTCGAGCATCGTTCTAATAGTCATCGATCCGATAATAGGAGTTATAATGGATTTGCACGGAATAGTAATTGTTTGTACAATACTAGGTATAATCGCGCTTGCCGCCGCTGCCGGTCACTCTGTATGGAAAGTTATTAAGAGTAAAAAAAGACGCTGACACAGGTTGTGGTTTGTTGTAGGGACGCACATTGTGCGTCCGCAAAACGCGAATTTTGCCACTGACGCGTTATCAAATCAAAAAAATTTACCCAAAGGGGTTTTATTGACGCGCCAAATATGTTATAATCTATAACATTATGGAAACAACACAAAATTTTGAAGGGCGGCATACCGTCAAGGAAGCTCTGTTAACGGGGCTTCCCATTGATAAGCTCTACATCCTCAAAGACGCGCACGGGCTGTCTGAAATAAGGCGGCTCGCACGCGAAAGCGGTATCCCGATTGTCGAATGCGACAGGGCGCGGCTGAACGCAATGGCTCAGACCGAAGCGCATCAGGGTGTTATCGCTTCCGGGGCGGCGCACGATTGGGCTGAACTTGATGATATTTGGCAAAAGGTCGAACAGAGCGGACTGCCCCCTCTTATAGTAGTCTGTGACGGCGTTGAGGATCCGCGCAACCTCGGGGCAATCATCCGCACAGCCGAGTGCGCGGGGGCGCACGGGGTGGTAGTGCCTAAACGCCGCTCCGCCGGACTTACCGGAACACTGGCAAAAACCGCCGCGGGGGCGTTGGAACATATCCCAATCGTCAGAGTGCCGAACATAACCGCTCTGCTCAAGGATTTCAAGACACGCGGATTATGGGTGTACGGCGCGGAATGCGGAGAGGAAGCGCAGTCAATTTATGAAACGGATTTTTCCGGCGGCGTTGCTCTGGTAATGGGCGCGGAAGGCGAAGGCCTTAGCCGGCTTGTAAAAGAAAATTGCGACACGTTGGTGCGTATCCCGATATACGGAAATACACAGTCACTCAACGTATCAACCGCCTGTGGGGTGATATTATGGACGATAAAGACTTCAATTTAGAGGATATAATCGCCGAGTTTAAGTATGACGAGGCTATAACCAAAACTCCTAAGACTGCCGAATCGACTATTGATGTCGATATTACCGATGCGGCGGTTGCCGCTGGCGAGCTTTTGAATCAAAAACTCGAGGACATCAGAAGAACTGTCGAGGATGATACCGAGCCGCTTCCGACCCCGGAGGATATAATTCCTTTGATAAGTCCAATCGAGCCTAAAAACGTTCCCCAACCGCCCGCCGAACCTATCGACCCTATCGGCGAAATTGTCATCGATCAGTCGCTGTTCGGTCCGCCGGAAGATTTCTCCCAAGCGTTCACACCCAGTGACGAGTATATGGGAGATAACGAATATGATGATGAGGAAAACATCCCCGATGAGCCGAGGATGAGCTTGCGTGAGCGTATAATAGAACGCTCAAAACGGTTCAAAGAACCCGAAGCGGACGTAACACCCGCTGAGGCGGCGGTCGCGCTTATACCCCTTGTCCGTTCACTCACATTTAGGGCGTTCGGCGCGTTTCTGTTCTGCTTGCCGCTCATTTACGGCACGCTGGCGCACAGATTTTCACTGCCGTTCCCAACATCCATCGATTTCTTATACCATGCGTATATGTATCTGCTGTTTATGCTTGTCGGACAGATACTTGTCATGCTTCTGGGCGCGGACATACTGGCGAAAGGCGTGATAGATTTCTTCAGGCTGCGCCCATCTGTCGAAACTGGTGTCGCCGTTTCATGTATCGCAAGTATGTCCCATGTGTTCAGCATATTTATATTTCCCCAGAAATGGGAGACATACTTACCTTACTGCGCCGTCTCTGCGGTATTGGTTTTCTTCTCCCTCCTGTCGGCGCGTCTGCGCTGCGGAGCGCGTCTTAGAACATATATGGTGGCGAAAAACGCTAATCCGTGC
Organism: Oscillospiraceae bacterium; assembly: GCA_009782385.1. Lineage (GTDB taxonomy): Bacteria > Bacillota > Clostridia > Oscillospirales > UBA929 > WRMG01. The sequence continues at coordinate 4,413 of WRJE01000060.1, forward strand.
CAAGTTGTTACGATGGAAGACCGTCTTTTCGATGACAGTTCGGGCATAACCAAACGTACTGCCGCGCCCGATGGGTTTGTCACTCAAACCGAAGGTTCTGATAATATCGAACGTTTCTTTAACTTTTTTATACCTCTCGCGCTGATATCCGGCGTACTGATGGCACTATTAATTACATTCGGAGCGGATAAACCCACAAACTTCTTCTGGGTGTGGTCTGCCATAATGTCCGCCGCTACTCCTTTCGCCGCCATGATTTCTTTCGCGCTGCCGTTCAACTCTATAACGGCGAGGCTCGCGACAGTCGGCGCGGCGTTGGCGGGATGGAACGGCGCGAGACAGATTGCCAAATCCGATGTCGCCGTGATGACCGACACCGATGTATATCCGCCCGGTTCGGTATCCCTCAACGGTCTAAAAGTATTCGGAACGCACTCATTTGACAAAGTCATATCCTATGCCACAAGCGTTGTTTCGGCATCGGGCAGCGAACTCGCCCGCACGTTCAGTGAATTGCTGAAAGGTAACCGCGATGCTATCCGCACGGTACATGACTTCAAGCATTACGAGGGCGGCGGCATGGGCGCGTATCTGAACAATGACCGCGTTTTGGTCGGCTCGTATAATTTTATGGTGAGCATGAGCATTTCAATGCCGCAGGAGCTTAACATTAAAAACGCGGTGTTTATCTCGATAAATATGGAACTCGCCGGAATATTCGCCATAAATTATACCACGCAGGAGAACGTGAAAACATCACTTGAAATGCTTGTGCGGAACGGCTGCCTGCCGTTATTCGCCGTGAGAGACTTCAACATCACCGCTTCAAGCCTTAAATCACGCTTCAAACTGGAAGACGACCAGATAGATTATCCCGTTATCGAAGAGCGGCTTACCCTGTCCGACCCGGAGAGAACCGTCCGCGCCAAGCCGTCCGCTATCGCGGGACGTGAGGGGCTTATGGCATATGCCGAAATAATTACAGGCAGTTTTTCGCTTAAACGCACCGCCAACATAAATCTTTATCTGTCGATTGCAAGCGCGGTTGTCGGACTTCTGCTGATGTTCGCGTTCACTTCAATCGGCGCGGCATCTACAGCAAGCCCCGCAAATGTACTTTTATTCCAGTTATTATGGACCGCGCCTGTGTTTTTAGTCAGCGCGTGGAGTTCGAGATATTAGGAGGTTTTATGAGCAAAATCGCAATTATCGGTCACGGAACGGTCGGTTCGGGTGTCTCTGAGGTTCTGCGCGGCGGAGCCGAGTTGTTTTCGCGGCGTGCCGGACGGGATGTATCCTTAAAATACATCCTCGACATCAACCCTATTGACGACCCGTGCGGTATCACAGATTTTTCAACCATACTCAACGACCCGGAGGTTGATGTTGTAGTCGAGACTGTAGGCGGCGCAACACACGCTTTGGACTATACCCGCGCCGCGCTCAACGCGCACAAGAGCGTTATTTCGTCAAATAAGGAACTCGTAGCAACCTACGGCGATGAACTTCTCGCGCTGGCGCACGAGAGTAACGTTAACTATCTGTTTGAGGGTGCTGTCGGCGGCGGGATTCCTATCATTCGCCCTATCAGCCAGTGCCTTCTCGCCAACCGTCTTGAGGAGGTTTACGGTATCCTTAACGGCACGACAAACTTCATCCTTACAAAAATGACCGATGAGCGCATGGATTTCGCGCCCGCGTTGAAACGCGCACAGGAACTCGGCTATGCCGAACGCGATCCGGCGGACGACATCAGCGGCAAGGATGTCTGCCGTAAGATTTGCATACTCGCTTCGCTGGCGTTCGGTCATCACGTCTATCCTGACGATGTTCCCACAACGGGCGTTGAGGACATCACCGCCGAGGATATTATCTGGGCTAAGAGCAAAGGCTATGCCGTCAAGCTAATCGGACGCGCGGTGCGCGTTGAGGACGGCATATCCGCTTATGTCGCGCCGCATCTGATACCCAAGAGCAATCTGCTCGCGGGTGTCGGCGATGTATATAACGCCATAATAACCTGTGGCGACACTGTTGGCGATGTTATGTTCTACGGGCGCGGCGCGGGCAAACTACCCACGGCTTCCGCCGTTGTCGCGGATATTATTGACGCGGTGAAACATAAGAACGAGCGCAAATACTTCGACTGGTCGCCGGCAAAATCCGGTTGGCTCATACCGCCTGATGAATTAAAATCACAGTGGTATGTGCGCGGCGAAGGACTGTGCGATGAAAAACCCAACGGCAAATTCGCCATGAGGGTTCTGTTGTAGGGGACGCCCTTGGTCGTCCCGGTATAAAAAGGCGTAAACGGGACGGCTAAAGGCGTCCCCTACAGGATATTTCAAAAGGAGGCATAAACTTTTGTCACTTATTGTAAAAAAATTCGGCGGCAGTTCAGTCGCCGATGCCGGAAAAGTGAGGAATGTCGCGCGTATCGTCACCGATGAGTACAAAGAGGGTAACAGCGTTGTTGTTATACTCTCCGCTCAGGGCGATACCACCGATGACCTCATTGCAAAGGCAAACGAAATCAACCCCAAGGCAAGCCGCCGTGAAATGGATATGCTGCTTGCCAACGGCGAGCAAATCTCCATCTCACTGTGCGCCATGGCTATTGAGGCACTTGGATTCCCGGTGATTTCACTAACCGGATGGCAGGCGGGCATGACGACCGATACCAATCACGGCAGTGCGCGTATCAAGAAAATCGACACGGCGCGTCTGCGCGATGAACTTGATAAGAAGAACATCGTTATAATTGCGGGCTTTCAAGGTATCAATAAATATGACGATGTGACTACCCTTGGACGCGGCGGCTCAGACACCACGGCTGTCGCCATAGCGGCGGCTCTCGGCGCGGACTTATGCCAAATATATACCGATGTTGACGGTGTTTACACCGGAGATCCGCGTTTGGTACAGGGTGCGCTCAAACTGGATGAAATAACCTACGATGAAATGCTCGAGTTGGCATCATTAGGGGCGCAGATTCTGCATAACCGCTCTGTCGAGCTTGCAAAGCGTTATCATGTACCGCTTGAGGTCTTATCCAGCTTCTCAGGTAAAAAAGGAACTATCGTTAAGGAGGTCACTACAGTGGAAAGTATGCAGGTCAGCGGCGTGGCGCGTGATAACAATGTCGCCCGCGTTTCTCTAACAAATTTACCGGATGTACCCGGTATAGCTTTTAAGACATTTTCACTTTTGAGCCAGCAAAAAATCAACGTGGATATTATCTTGCAGTCCATAGGGCGCGGCGATACAAAGGACATCAGCTTCACGGTCACGAAGAACCTTGTAACCCCGGCGCGTGAACTGCTCGAGCGTTACCGCGACACACTCGGTTATGAGGAAATGATTATCAGCGAGGATGTATCAAAGCTGTCCATTGTCGGTTCGGGCATGGTTAACAACCCCGGCGTTGCCTCGAAGATGTTTGAGGCATTGTTCAAGGCGGGCGTTAATATCCAGATGATTTCAACAAGTGAAATAAAAGTATCTGTGCTTATCGACAAAGCACAGTCCGACAAGGCGGTCGCCGCCGTACATGAAATGTTCTTTTGATATGTATAAACGCGCTGTCCCGCGAGCAATAATAAAGCAAACCGGAGGGAGTTGCTTAATATGGAGTTTATAGTAAAATTCACATGGTATGAAGATGAAAGAATATGGATTGCTCAAACCTCTAATGACAAATTTGCTTTGACATCCGACCATGGCTCATTTGACGCTCTGCTTGAAAGGGTAAAGATAACAATCGAGGACATAGCGGAAGTTGATTTGAACTACAAAGGTGAGATAAAGCTGATTTTAGACATAGACCGCACTATAAACTTGAATCCTCTGGCGGTAACTGCGTAATGGCTGACTATACAAAACAAATAATACAATTATTATCTGACAATGGCTGCCATTTTGTCAGACGCGGAAAAGGCTCGCATAATATATGGTACAGCCCGGTTATGAAGCGGCCTTTTACTGTTGTTACAAAAATTGAAAATCGGCATACAGCAAACGGTATACTCAAGGATGCGGGTATTAACGCAAAAGTTTAATGACAAATGATATTTGTTTTAACTTAATATATTAAAGCACATTATGACTAGAGTGGTGATTAGTTAATGGATGAACGGGTTTCATATTGGTTAGATTTATGTGCATATGATTTGGACACGGCAAAAGCAATGATGGAAACAAAGCGGTATTTATATGTAGGATTCATGTGCCATCAAGTAGTGGAAAAGTCGCTCAAAGGCTACCATTACCATTTGCTTAAATCTGACGCTCCATATACACACAGTTTGAAAAGGCTGGCACTTCTTACAAGACTTAATACGGAGCTTTCCGAGAGTTGGATAAAACTAATATCAGACTTGGAAAACATGAATATTGAAGCTCGCTATCCTGAAAGAAAAGATGATTTGGCGCGGCATCTGACAAAAGAAATCTGTAACCGCTTTATTCTGGAAACGGAGGAATTTTTGCGATGGATAAACAGCAAGCTATTAGCTTAGCGTCAAAGTTTGCGAACCAAGTGCTCACCGAATTTTCTCCAAAGGAAATCGTGTTATACGGATCATATGCAAAGGGCAACCCTAATGATTTAAGTGACATAGATGTTGCGGTTATTTATGATGAGTATAAAGACAACCGCCTCGAAAGTTCCGGTCGCCTTTGGAGAATGGCATGGGACGCGGAAGGTTTCATCGAACCTGTGCTTTTGGAAATATTATATGACCCCTCCGGTTTCGTGGAAAATGTGAGAAAACACGGCATTATACTCTACAGCGCGTGACATAGTATAATAATCTAACATATTCGATACTTATATTGAAAGGCGTGATTTTATGAAATCTGTCCATATTACCGACTTCGGTGTCCATCCCGATGGTTCGGCGCATAAGTTTACTCTCGCCAACAGTAAGGGACATACCGTTGTGCTGACCGATATCGGTGCCGCCATATGCTCTGTTGTTGTTCCCGATAACAAAGGATTGGAAACCGATGTCGCGCTCTTCCGCGATTCGATTGATGATATTCTCGCAGATGACGCTCACATGGGCGTGATTTGCGGGCGCGTTGCGGGACGTATTGAAAACGCGCGTTTTACACTCAACGGCACTGAGTACAATGTCACAAAAACGAACCCCGATGACACTTTCTCACTCCACGGCGGCGCGGACGGCTTCTCGAAACGCCTGTGGAACTATAAATTAACGGACAGCGGCGTTATCTTCACACTAACCAGTCCCGATGGCGACCAAGGCTATCCCGGCAAGCTGACCGTGAGTGTTACATACTCATGGGGCGATGACTGCCGCCTCGTCATTGATTACAGCGCGGTTTGCGATGCCGACACAATTTTCAACCCCACAAACCACGTCTATTTCAACTTGAACGGACACGCCAACGGTGACGTTTTGAGCCACACCGTAACGCTGTTCTGCGATAAATATCAGCCGCTTAAAGAGAATATCTGCCCGGAGGGCGGCATGGTTGATGTCGCGGGTACAAACATGGACTTCACTTCGCCGCGTACTATCGGCGAACGCATTGATAATTGCGAGCGTCTCCGTATCGCGGGCGGCTATGATTTCAGTTTTGCCCTGCGTGACAGCGAGGGCGTAAAGCTCTGTGCCGTTGTCACGGGCGACAAATCGGGCATTACGCTTAAAACATATACCGACCGCCCCGCCGTTCACCTGTATACAGGCAACCACCTGAAAAATGGTATCGGCAAGGGCGGCGTAAAGTACGATTATCGCTATGGTTTCTGCCTTGAAACACAGAATTTCCCGAACGCAATCAATCTGCCGGATTACCCGTCGCCAATTCTCAGAAAAGGCAATGAGTTCAGGTCACGAACGGTTTATGAGTTTTTGAGCGGGAACGAATAACGCCAACCCCATTATCACCGTGATTAACGTTTCGGGTACTAAAAACGATGCGTTATAGAAGAACGAGTAAAAAATCGCAAGCCCCTGACCGCTGAGGTTATCTAAAATCCACAAGCCGAATGAAAACCCGTCCTGCGAAAAGAACCACTCCGCGTACTGCCTGAAAAATATGTACCCGGACACGGCGTGAGCGAGCAATCTAGCCGCCGCCGCAATACAGATTCCGAGCGCGAAACCAACGCGCTCGTTTTTCATTTTACCTCTCATAACGGCGGTGAATCCCAAACAAGCATACGCCAAGAGGTAATCGAGAGATACCATGGCGGCAAATCTCCAAAAATCCTCCATCATGACAGAAACGCCGAGAGACGTGCTTGTCAGTATTTGAAGTATGCCGAGAGCAAACCCGGCGAGAATCCCCCACCTGAGGCCGTAATTATAGGCGAACAGGCAGACGGGAAGCATACAAAAAGCCGTTACCGAGCCGCCATAAGGTAATTTGAAAATAATTACCAATGACAGGATAACGGACAGCGCGACCATCATTGCGCCGATGGTTAGGCGTTTTACGGATGTATTCATTTTACACTCCTTACGCCGGTATTAACCGGGTCAAGTTCTAGGGTATTATCTCAGCCTGTCACGGTTTTTACCGTGCAAGCACCCCTGCGAAGCGGATTATATAGCATTGAAAGAAATTTGTCAATATAAATTTTTCTATACCAATCTCTGTAGGGCGCGACACCCTCGGCGCGCCATTTTTTTATGCCGCCGCCCTGAAATGATTCATTTCTTTTTTCGTTGAAAAGTTACCGCTATACTGAACAGCAGCGGCTGTAACAATACTTCAAAAATGCTCATCACAGCATTTACAGGCACTTCAACAGGAGCGAGGTAAATCATCCCTTCGATAGAGCCGAGGGCAGGTCCATAAGTGCTGATAATGCCGAGTATTACAAGAATAGCCCATAGCTTTAACCAACCAAGTTTTTTTCCTGTAATGCTGTCTTTAATCCACCAAATAGCAAATCCGAGCAATATACCTCTTACTATTTGACCGAGAATAACCGACAGCCCGTTAATCTCATCCATAGGTCTAAAACCTAAGAGTTCTAAAAAAGAATCGTCATAATTTAATAATGCCGAAAATATAAGCCCGCAAAGGAAGTACGTAATAACGTGTGCCGCTATTACCTTTGTAAAAAATCTGAGTTTTTCATTTGAAAACAGTTTAGTCATTGTTTTCAACCCCCTTGCTTTTGCTTCCGCAAAACGCACCAATCTCTATGTCCGCATTCTGGACAAGTCATCCAACGCACTTTATTATCGCCGGTGCTAAAGAATGCCCGCCTTAGAGACGGCTTGAAAACTGAGTTGCATTTGGGGCAAATAAAAACATTGTATTTTAGATGAAAAGCTGAAATCGACAGACTGATTATCGCGGTGGATATATATGCCGCAAGTCCCCACCAAATATGCGATACTATGAGCCACACCATAAATAATAGCCCTACAGATGCAGCAATTCCTACCCCAACATAAATCATTGTCAGTTTTTTCTTGTTGCGGATTTTGTTCTTCTTTTCCTTTTTCTTTTCCATAATGTCTTCTATGCCAATTATTGTATTTACCGGAACAATGGCTTTGTCGCAGACACATTCTTTAATGGCATTTAACATTTCCAACTGTTTTTGCCGTTCATCAATTTCGCTTACAAGTAATTTCGCTTGCCCGTCAAGCAATATTGTGAGGATTTCTCCCGACAATTCGCTCTCTAAGACGTTCTTAATAGAGGTTAACGAAAGTCCAATCGCTTTTAGGGTCAAAATAAGCTGAAATTTTCGCAAATCGTCATCGTTATAAATCCGCCTGCCACCTTCGCTTAATTCAGCCGGAGACAACAGACCTTTTGTATCGTAAAACTGCACCGTTCTGACCGACACATTACACAGCTTCGCCAATTCTCCCGTAGTGTATTTTGACATAGATTTCACCTCCTTGCCCTAACTTTACAACATTACGTTACGTCATGAGCAATAGGTTACGTTAGGGGATTTTTTATTTATTTTTCTAACCCCTCACATATCCGCGCAAAATCTTCTAACGTAAGCGTCTCCCCTCTTGCCTGTGGGTCGATACCCGCCGAAGTCAAAACCTCCGTAATCGCGCTGCGGTTGAGGCTCAACCCCGCGCTTAAAGCGTTCACAAGCTGTTTGCGCCTCTGCGCGAACGCCGCGCGTACAACGCGCTCGAACATCGGGTGTGTACAGCGCATCGGTATACGTTCGAGAGTAACCACCGCGCTTGTCACCTTTGGCGCGGGTGTAAAACAACCCGGTGGTACGGTAAAAGCGGTCTTGACCTCCGCCCTGTTCTGCACAAACAGAGAAAACGCCCCATAATCGGGCGTTCCCGCTTCGGCGCAAAGTCTCTGCGCGACTTCGCGTTGTATCATTACCGTAACGCGCTCAAAACAGTCCGCCTCAAGTATCGCCGCCAACAGCGGCGTTGTTATGTTATAGGGCAGATTCGCGCACAGAATTAAGCGTAGGGACTTCTCCCCTGTCTTAAACAGCGCACACAGTGCGGCATAATCCGCTTTCCGCGCATCGGCATTGATAATTTCGATGTTGTCATATTCTTTAAGATTTTCAACAAGCTCCGGCAACAGTTCTCGGTCAATCTCCAGTGAGATGACTTTCGCGGCACAACGCGCCAACGCGGCGGTGAGGATTCCCCTCCCCGCCCCTATTTCAATAACACCGCAATCCCTGTCCGCGCCGGATGTTTCAGCGATTTTGTCCGCGATTTTCGGGTCTGTCAGAAAATTCTGCCCGAAATATTTTTTTGCTTTATACATTGACCTTGTTTCTAATCTTCTCATCTATCAAGGCGGCGAAGTCTTCAACGCTCATTGCACCTATGTCTCCCTCTCGGCGGCAGCGCACGGCAACCATGCCGCTCTCGCTCTCTTTGTCGCCAATGACGAGCATATACGGTATCTTCTGCCCCTGAGCCGCGCGGATTTTATAACCTATTTTCTCATTTCGCAAATCTAACTCAACACGGAAACCCCGCTCCTTCAGCTCATCATAGATACCCTGCGCCGCTCCGTGGTTGCGGTCGGTCAGCGGAAGAACTATCGCTTGAACGGGCGCGAGCCACAGCGGGAACACTCCGGCGTAATGCTCGGTCAATATAGCGATGAAGCGTTCTATCGAGCCGAACACCACGCGGTGTATCATAATCGGGCGGTGTTTTTCGCTGTCAGAGCCGATGTATTCGAGTTCAAAGCGTTCCGGCATCTGAAAATCAAGCTGAATAGTGCCGCACTGCCATGTGCGCCCTATGCTGTCTCGCAAGTGAAAATCTATTTTGGGACCGTAAAACGCGCCGTCACCCTCGTTGACGGCGTATTCCATACCCGCCTGCTTTAACGCGCCGCGCAGGGCTTCCGTGGCGGTCTCCCACTGCTCATCACTGCCCATAGATTTTTCGGGTCGCGTGGAAAGCTCGACATGATACGAAAATTCAAACACCTTGTAAAAGTTGTCAATAAGCGTCATTACGCCGGAAAGCTCCGATAAAATCTGCTCGGGTGTCATAAAAATATGAGCATCGTCCTGTGTAAAACAGTGTACGCGCATAAGCCCGTGCAAAGTGCCGGACAGTTCGTGCCTGTGAACAAGCCCCATCTCGGCAATGCGCTGCGGCAAATCGCGGTAAGAGTGCATTTTACGTTTATAAGCCAGCATACCGCCCGGGCAGTTCATCGGTTTGAGCGCGTAATCGGTTTCATCTACCTTTGTGAAAAACATTTTATCCTGATAGTGATCCCAGTGTCCGCTGCGATGCCAGAGCTGTTCGTTCAAGATAACCGGAGTGCGAATCTCGTGGTATCCGGCTTTGTCATGCTCCTCGCGCCAAAACTTTTCAAGTTGATTGCGTAAAATCATGCCCTTCGGGAAAAAGAACGGAAATCCCGGACCTTCTTCCAGAATATCAAATAAATCCAACTCGCGCCCTAGCTTGCGGTGGTCGCGTTTTTTAGCTTCCTCAAGCATTGTCAAATACTCGTCAAGCTCCTCCCGC